>JANNQN010000046.1:0-19948 GCA_031400775.1 Planctomycetia bacterium
TTTTTGACTCAGTTTCAACTCGAAGATAGCCGTCAACTCTTGACGTAAGGTATACGCTTGGTGCAACTCGGGGGGTGTAGCCCAGCTCCGTGATCGCGCCGCGCATTTCCTCGAGCGTCAGATAGTGGACGGTACCGGCCGCGGCCACGACATTCTCCTCGATCATCAAGCTGCCCATGTCATTGGCGCCGTAGATCAGCGCTATCTGGCCGATCTTGAGACCCTGCGTGACCCAACTGGATTGGATGTTGGCGAAGTTATCCAGGTACAGTCGGCCCACGGCCTGGGTCTTCAAATACTCGAACGATCCGGCCGGCGGCAGATGGGCCATTTCGTAGCCGGGCTGAAAGGTCCAGCAGATAAATGCCGTGAAGCCGCCCGTTTCGTCCTGAAGCTGCCGCAGCCGCTCCAAGTGTTCGATCCGTTCGGCCAACGTTTCGACGTGGCCGAACATCATGGTGGCCGTGCTGCGTCCGCCCAACTCGTGCCACACGCGGTTCACGTTCAACCAATCGTCGGTCAGCACTTTGCCGCGCGTCAGCTCTTTGCGTACGCGATCGACCAGGATTTCGGCACCGCCGCCCGGCAGGCTGCCCAGCCCGGCCGCCTTCAAACGCGCGAGCACCGTTTTTAACGGCAGCTTGGCTATCTTGGTGAAGTGATGAATCTCCGGCGGGCTGAAACCGTGTACGTTGACCTGCGGGAAATGGCGTTTGATATCCTGCAGTAGTTCCTCGTACCACTCCAACTGGAACTCGGGATGCAGGCCTCCCTGCATCAGAATCTGATCGCCGCCCAGTTCGACCGTCTCTTGGATTTTTTGCAGCAGCACGTCGCGCGGCAGCACGTAGCCTTCGGCGTCTTTCGGTTTGCGAAAGAACGCGCAGAAATCGCACACCGCCGTGCAGATGTTCGTGTAGTTGACGTTTCGGTCGATGTTATAGGTGCGATACGTCTCGGGATGCAGTCGGCGCGTGACGGCATCGGCCGCGCGACCCAGCGCCGCCAGGTCGTGGCTCTCCAACAGCCGCAAGCCTTCGTCGGGCGTCAGCCGTTCGCCGTCGACGGCCTTATCGAGGAGTTTGGCAATCGTCGAGTCCAAATTCGACTCCACTGGGTATCAGCCCCATTTGGGCCGCTTTCTTCCGAAACAGTTCCAACCCGCGTTGCTCGCGCGATCCCAAGTAAAAGTGCAGATTATCGCGCAAGTACGAAACACACTGCGGGCGCGTCAGCCCGAGCGGCGCCGCCTCGCGATCGGCAATTTCCTCCAAATGCGCTACTCCCTCGTCGCGGGCTTCTGACAATGCACGGTCAAGGCCGTCCAGCTCCGCGCCGCTGCGCGCCACCCACATCGCAAACACAAACGGAAGCTGCGCCCAGCGACACCACTCATCGCCCAAATCCCACACGACCTCGAACCGACCGGCGGGCGAGTGCATCGCCCGATCGCCAATCAACAGCACGGCGTCGGTGTCGGCATCGTCGAGCGTGGCATTGACCGGCAATCGCTCCAGTTGCGGCTGCACGTTGAATCGCTCGTTGAGCAATACCCGCACTAGCGCTACACTCGTCCGCGATCCTTCGTCGAGCGCCAGGGTGCGGATCGATTCGATCGGACCGCGGCTAAACAACTTGACGCTCAACACCGGCCCGCGACAGGCGATGCAGGCGTCGGAAACGATCGTGTAGCTCGGATCGAGAAAGAACTCAACCGAGGGAATCAACGCCACGTCGAGTTTGCCGCTGGCCAGGTTGTCGGCCAGGCGGCTGGGCAGGTCCAGCACCAACTCGGCGGCTGGCGCGTGTCGCTCGAGGCCGTAAATGAGCGGCTTGGTGTTCAGGTAGTTGACCGCTCCAACCCGCAGCTTTGGATGGCTGTTCATGCCTGGTGTCGCACCTCTCGTGTCGTCCGGCAAGCAGTGCTTGTGAATCTTTTCACTAACTGTCATTATAGGGGTCGCGTTCCCGGCGAACAGTCCATTGCTCTTAACTGACTGAACTGGCGGCCTGCGGACCGACGCGCGAGCCATCGCCTGACCGCCGGTTTCCGCGCCCGCTTGCGGCGTGGATTGACAATCCGTTTCGCCCAGCCCTATGCTCCAATCGATGAAACCAATCGTACAAATCTCGCTTGACATCACCACCAAGGAAGAGGCCCTGCAAACCGCCGAGCTGGCCATGCGGGCCGGCGTCGATTGGTTGGAGGCCGGTACGCCCTTGATCATCGCCGAGGGCATGCACGGCGTGCGGGCGTTGCGCGAGCGTTTTCCAGACACGCCGATCGTGGCCGACCTGAAAACGATGGACGGCGGTTACCTTGAGGCCGAAATGATGGCCAAGGCTGGCGCCACGCACGTGGTCGTGATGGCGCGGGCTCACGAAGAGACGATCCGCTGCGTCGTCAAGGCGGGTAGGGATTTTGGCGTGAAGGTGATGGGCGACAATATGGTTTGCGAAGACATGGTCGCCGGGGCCCGCTGGCTCGAAGACCTGGGCTGCGATTTCGTGATTCACCACATCGGCTACGACGAGCGGCGCGGCATCGCGGCTCGTGGGCTGCGGATGCCCAGTCCTCTAGACCAGTTGCGGGCCGTCGTCGAGGCGGTCAGCGTGCCCGTGCAGGCCGTCGGCGGATTAACCTTGGAACAAGCCGTGCGGACGCCCGAATATGGCGCGCCGCTGGTCGTGCTGGGCGCGCCGCTGACGATCGATGCCGACGCCTTCAAGACCGCCGGGGGCGACCTGGAGGCTTCGCTGCGTTTGATTTGCGACAAGGTACACAGTTACGGCGACGTCGCCGTGGGGAAGAAGAAATGACACAAGCCGCGGTGGTCAATTACGGTCCGGAAAAATTCAACGTCGAGATGCGCGACATCGCGCGCCCCGAGATTGGTCCAGAGGACGTTCTGCTTCAGGTGGCGGCCGTGGGCGTATGTGGCAGCGACTTGCATCAATGGACCGCCGAGCACAGTTGGCCGGTGAACTATCCGGTCGTGCTGGGACACGAGTTCGCCGGCACGGTGGTCGAATTAGGCGACCGTGTGAAGGGTTGGCGCGAGGGCGACCGCGGCGTCAGCGAGACGGCGGCCGTGATCGACCTGGACAGCCCGCTCACCAAACAGGGACTCTACAATCTCGATCCCACGCGCAAGGGTTTCGGCTATGGCGTGAACGGAGCGATGACGCGCTATGTGCGCGTGCCGGCCCGCTGCCTGCACCACTTGCCCGACGCGTTGCCATTCGAGAAGGCCGGTCTGACCGAACCATGTTGCGTGGCTTATAACGCCGTCGTGGTCAATTCCAGCGTCAAGCCGGGCGATCGCATCGCCGTGCTGGGGCCCGGCCCGATTGGTTTGCTGTGCGCGGCGATTGCCCGACTGCAAGGCGCCGAAGTGGCGGTGGTGGGATTGGAGCGCGATCGCACGCGACTGCAAGTCGGCGAGCAGTTCGGCTGCATTTCGATCGTCAGTGGTTTGGAAGAGTGGGCCCGGCAGGGAGATGGACTGGGCGTCGACGGCGTGATCGACGCCGCGGGAATTTCGGCCACGCTCAAGACGGCTCTCGATATCGTGCGGCCGGCCGGTTGGGTCACCAAGGTCGGCTGGGGAAAGCTGCCTTACGGCCATTCGCTCGATCCGCTGGTGCAGAAGAACATCACGCTCCGCGGCAGCTACAGCCACAACTGGCCGATTTGGGAGCGCGTCATTCGATTGCTAACGAGCGGCACGCTGGACGTGCAAAAGATCATCGGCGGAGTCTGGCCACTTAAAGATTGGCACGAAGCGTTCGAAAAAATGCACTCCGGCCAGATTGTCAAAGCCGTGCTGAAGCCGGAGTAGCGAGTGGGGATTGGGGGCTGGGGTGTGGGGGGTGGTATTCTTTTCCAACCCCCACACCCCAACCTCCAACCCCCTCACCAACCATGCGCCTCAAAGACAAAGTCATCCTGATCACCGGCAGCACGACCGGCATCGGCGAGGCCATTGCCCGCCGGGCTGTGGATGAAGGCGCGCTGGTGCTCGTGCATGGTCGCGACGAGCAGAGAGGAAAGGCATTGGTCGCTGAACTGGGCGAGCGGGCGGCGCTGCACGTCGACGACATTGCCGACCCGGCCGCGCCCCAGCGGATGATCGGGGCGGCGATTCGCGCGTTCGGCCGGCTCGATGCCTTGGTGAACAATGCCGCGGCGGTCACGCGCAGCAATTTGTCGAATACCGATGCGGCGCTGTTCGACAGCCTGATGGCCACCAACGTGCGGGCTCCGCTGCTCTTGATCAAGGCCGCGGCGCCGCACCTGAAGCAAAGCGGCGGGTGCGTGCTCAATATCGGCTCGATCAACGGCTATTGCGGCGAAGCGAACCTGTTGGCCTATTCGATCTCGAAGGGCGCCCTGATGACGCTCTCGCGCAACCTGGCCGATGCCCTGGGCCGCGACGGCGTGCGGGTGAACCACTTCAACGTCGGCTGGGTTCTGACGCCGAACGAATACAAGCAGAAGATTGCCGACGGATTGCCGCCCGATTGGCCCGAACGCGTCCCGCGGACTAAGGCGCCATCCGGCGGATTGATCAAGCCCGAGGAAATTGCCGCGGCGGCCGTCTATTGGATCAGCGACGAAAGCCGGCCGATTAGCGGCACCGTGCTGGAACTGGAACAGCACCCGGTGATTGGCCGCAATCCGGCGAAGGAAGTTTCGTAGGGGTAGGGGGTTGGGGGCTGGTCCAGGAATTAGAGCTCAGGGATCAGTAATCGGCCGCCAGACCTCGATGCAAGTGTGCGAATGTCAGATCTGCCACCCCGCGAACATAGCTACTAAAGCCAGCGAATTGCATTGACCTTACGAACTGACCACCAGCCCCCAACCCCCACTGCGCTATGCCTCACCTCGCTGCCTTTCCCAAGGCTTACATGGATCCGCTGGTTGTCGACGGTTCGATGACCATTCGCCAATGGGTCGATCTGGCCTCGACGCTGGACATCGACGGGCTCGAGTTTTACAGCGGATTCCTGGAGCTAAAGGATCCGAAAAAATGGGCCGAGTCGCGGCTGCTGGTCGAGGACAAGGGGCTGACGATTCCCATGCTCTGCTGTTCGCCCGACTTCACGCATCCCGATCCCGCGTTTCGTCAGCGTCAAATCGACTTGGAAAAGGGCTGGATCGACATGACGGTCGCCCTGGGCGGCAAGTTTTGCCGAGTGCTCTCGGGACAGCGGCGGCCCGAAGTGTCGCGCGCCGAGGGCATTCGCTACGCGGCCGAGAGCATCGAAGCCTGCCTGCCGCATGCGGCGGCCGGCGGCGTGACGCTGATCATCGAAAACCACTACAAAGACAATTACTGGCAGTATCCCGAGTTCGCACAGAAGATGGACGTCTTTTGCGACCTGGTCGCGCGGATCGACTCGCCCCATTTCGGCGTCAACTACGACCCGAGCAACACATTTCTGGCGGGCGAAGATCCGCTCGAATTATTGGAACGGGTCAAGCATCGCGTGGTGACCATGCACGCCAGCGACCGCTACCTGGCCGAAGGCACGATCGAGGATCTGCGCAAGGAAGAAGACAGCGTGGGCTATGCCAGCCGGCTGCGGCACGGAGAGATCGGCCAGGGAATGAACGACTACGACGCGATTTTTTCGTCGCTGGCCGGCGTGGGCTTCGATGGTTGGATCAGCATCGAGGACGGCGTGGACGGAATCGACCAACTCCACCGCAGTGCCGAGTTCTTGCGTAAGAAGATGGCGCAGTATTGGCCGAAGTAAACCGGATTCAGGCGGACGCTTCGCTCTTCGGCCCTTCGCGCATTGCGCGGTCCATAGCGCGACGAGCGCGGAACGAGTGCGTGACTCCGTGACTGCACGCCGCCTGGGAGAGTTTTTCAAGGGCCTCGGACGGAAACGACTTTGTTTTGACGTTCAACACTTTGGCGATCTCGTCGGCCGACATGCCACGCTCGATCATTTCCATTTTCAGCGTGGCTTCCATGTCGTCCAGTACTGTTTGTCGCTGATGCGCGAGCACCGTCTTGACGACCTTTACAACGGCCCCGCTGGCAACGCAGACCAGCAGAAACACGGCAAACAGCTCTTCGGACCGCATCGGGTGGTGAACCAGGTCGTACATGGGTCGGCTCCGGGTTGTGGCAGTTAATTGGGAACGAGTAACTTAGCTGCGCGACTTCTGTTCTACCGGCCACCATTGCCAATCGCGTCGGGCCGTGCGGCAGCGTGGGGCACTCAGCCGGGCCGCCAGGACACGGTCGATATCCTCGGGCGACATGCCGCGTTGGATCATCTCCATTTTCAAGGTGGCGGTCATGTCGTCGCGCTGTATCTTGCGATAGTTGCCGGCCAGGATGGCGGTAATCGCGATCAAGATTCCGCCGACCAGCGGGATGGAAATGACGACCAAGACTTCGTCGGGAATGTTGGCAAAAAGCGGCGTCATCGATGCAACCTTGGGCCTGGCGATCAGCCTTTTTTGGCTTCTTTCGCGAAGACGTTTGGCAGGTGTACGCCGGGCAGCGAACCGAGCAACTCGCCCAGTGAGGAGGGCCGTGCAGATCCCATTCGGGCTTCCAGCACCTGCTTGATCTCGCCCGCCGACATGCCGCGCTGGATCATTTCCATCTTGAGCGTGGCTTCCATCTCGTCCAATTGAGTCCGACGATAATGGGCCGCGACGACCTTGGTAATGGCAACCGTAATGCCGCCGATGAGGCCCATCAAACCCAGCAAGATTCCGCACAGGCCCAAAATCTCTCCGCCGTCGAGTTTGCTAAGTATTTGGGCCATGGATCGGGGTTCCTTGTGCTGGGGACGCCGTCTTGCGGTCTACCGGATCTGCCTTCCTCTTTGATTCGTTTCAGTATGGTCGATCTTGGCGGAACTGCAAGAAAATCCCAAGATTGCCCGGCACTCAAGCGAACCGAGGGCCGCTACGCCTTCAACTGCTCGTCGTGGCGCATGCCGCTGGGGGGTTGGTCGGCCCGGTGCAGGTTCTCCAGGGCCGCCTTCGCGCCGGCATGCTGCTCGACGTCGTTGTCTTCCCATTCGATCGAAACACCGCCACTGAATCCGGCCCGATTCAATTCAACCAGCAGTTGCTCGGTGCTGGTGGCGTCGCGCGCCGTGCCGGCGGTGACGAAGTTCCAGCCGTTGTGCTTATCGCCCATCGGCCGGTGCCCTCCGAGTCGCCCGTTACGCGTGTACCCGCCAATGACTTGCACGCCCTTGATATGCGCGCAATGTATCCGCTCGCCGTAGGCGCGAATGAAATCGACGCCCGAGACGCCTTGCCATTCCATGTGCGAGCAGTCGAAGTTGAATCCGGCCGCCTTGGCAAACCCGGCGGCATCGAGCGCGGCCAGATAGTCGCCGGCGCTACTGATGTCGCCCATCGCCCGTTCGCTGGGATGGCATTCCAGATCGTAAGTCGTGCCGTACTTCAAACAGGCCTGGAACACCGGAGCAAATCGCTCGACCAGAAGTTCGAGGCTCACCTGGTACACGTCGGGAATCGCGTGCCCGCCGAGCGAGCTCGGCAGCGGCGGAAACAGGAACCAGTGGCTCCAGCAATGGGCCGGCGAGCCCACAAAGCCAGAGACGGGCACAACCCGATCTTCGAGCTTGCCGATGAAGTGCGCCAATCGCACCGTGTTGACCAGGGCTTCGGTGGCCTGGCGGCGCGCGATTTCGGCGACGTCATCCGGAACGAAAAACGGATTCGTGCGTGGCGGGTTGTTGCCGGCCTTGCGCCATTTGGCGTAGGCCTCGACCGACTCGCCCCCCAAAAACTGAATCGTCTTCGCGCTCGGTTCGTCTCCCAGTGCCTGGCCCTGCAAGTGCGCGGCCAGCGAGAAGATCTCCAGGCCGCGCTTCTTGGCTTTGCCGACCCGCTCCTCGGCGTAGGCCTTGGCTCCGGCGTCGTCGCCACAGCGCTTCAAGTCGAGTTCCCAAGTGGCTTCTTCCCAGCCGTCGAATTCGGACTTGGCGATCCAATCCAGCCAGGCGTCTTCCGGGACGTTGCCGAACTGACCCCGCACCAGGCCGATCTGATGATACGAATGCTTGCCGGGGCGATGCGTGGTGGTTTGGTGATGGCCCATGGTGCGCTTAAGCTCCTGAATTCAATGTAGCCGCCGGGGACGTTGACTCTTTCAGCCCTCGCGCGGTCGAAACGTCGGCCGCGCGAGCGGAATTTCACCGCTGAACTCGGCATCTTATTGCATCGCAATTGAATTGCAAGCCGCCGCCTCGGGCGAGTGGAAGTGCTCTCGCGCCGTGGCCAACCGCGTGGCAAAGCGGCGCCGACTCGGCTATTATTTAGGCGTCTAGTCGGTTATTGATTTCGCCGCCGAGCGACTCGGCGGACAATGTCCCCAGTCCCCAGGGTGAGGAACGCAGTCATGCGGCGACGAGAGTTTTTGCAGGCGGCCGGCGCAGCCAGCTTGACCGCGTCGTTGGGCCACCCGATGTGCGCGGGCCAATCGGCCCCGTCGGTCCCACCCGATGCCGCCGGAAAGTCACTCGCGGTTCGCCGTACCGACACCGACCGCTTCGAATTGGCGTTTGCGCCTGCCGAGCGGCGGCCGGTGCGGATTCTGCAGTTGACCGACACGCACTTCGGCAATCCCGACGCCGACTCCAAGCGCAACGACCAGCGCAGCTTTGGCGAAATCCGCCGGCTGGTCGAGCGTCATCGTCCCGACCTACTGGTACACACGGGCGATTTCATCAACAACGACAAGGGCGCCGGCATCAGCTTCGAGGCGGTCGACTTTTTCGACGACCTGAACGTGCCCTGGACACACGTGCTCGGCAATCACGACATCGGCGCGGTTTCGGTGCTCGACTTTCGTCGCAAGATGAAGCACGCCGCCGTCGGAGAGTTTCAAACCGGCGGCCAGCCGCACTACGCATTTCGCTTCGACCTGGTGAGCGCTCCGGCCGGCGAGCCGAAGTTTTCCCTGTATTGTTTCAACTCTGGTTTCACCAGGCCGGTCAAGCACGTGGGCCGCGAGCAGGTCGAATGGTTCGAGGGCCAGATGCGCCGCGATGCCGATCTAGGCATCAAGTGCCCTTCGCTGGCCATGATCCACATTCCGGTCGTGGAGTTCGAAAAGCTGCGGGCCGCCCAGCGCTTCGCCGGCAACTTCGGCGAGTCGATTTGCTTCGAGACCGACAGCGGCGATGCCTTCGCAGCCTTCCAGCGCTCTGGACGGCTCAAAGGCATCTTCAGTGGCCACGATCACCGCAACGATTTCCAGGGCTTGTGGGAAGGCGTCGAGCTCGTCTACGGCCGTGTCAGCGGCTGGAACGCCTATGGCGAGTTGCCGCGCGGGGGACGCCTGATCGAAATCGACCTGGACCGTCAGAGTTACGTGCATCACCTGGTCCTGCCCACATCCTAGTCGACTCAAGCGATGAAACTCGCCAAGATTCGCCAGCCGGACGGAAGCGATGCGGTCGCGCTGGTTGATGGCGATTTTGTCACTCCTCTGCCGGCGACGCTCGAGCACGCCTCGCTGTTCGATATTTTGCAGTCGTCGGATCCGGCGGCCGTCGTGCGCAAACTGATGGCCGGAGCCGGTAGCCGTCAGAGCATGGCCAGCGTGGCGCTACTAGCGCCGATCGACCGGCAAGAGGTTTGGGCGGCCGGCGTCACCTACCGCCGCAGCCAGGTGGCGCGGATGGAAGAGTCGCAGGGGGCCGCATCGTTCTACGACCGGGTCTATGTCGCCGAGCGGCCGGAGCTGTTCTTCAAAGCCACGCCGCACCGCGTCGTTGGGCCGGGCGAGGCCGTCCGCATTCGCCAGGACGCTCGCTGGAACGTGCCCGAGCCCGAGCTGGCTCTGGTGCTCAACTCGCGGCTGGAGTTGGCGGGCTATTGCGTGGGCAACGACATGAGCTCGCGCGACATCGAGGGAGCAAACCCACTGTATCTGCCCCAGGCCAAGCTCTACGACGGTAGCTGCGCCCTGGGGCCCTGGGTGACATTGGCCGAGGCGATGCCGCCCGCGGTCGAAATTGAAATCGTGTTGCTGGTCGAGCGCGACGGCCGCAAGGCGTTTGAGGGCGCGACGTCGGTGGGACAGATGGCCCGCACGTTCGACGATCTGATTGGCTGGCTGGGCCGCGACAATTCATTTCCCGAGGGGGTGGTGCTATTGACCGGCACTGGCATCGTGCCGGAGGACAGCTTTACGCTGGCGCCGGGCGACACGGTGAGCATTTCGATCAGCGGCATCGGCACGCTGGTTAACACGGTCGTGCAGGGGCCAGCAAGCTAGCGCCGGAGAATCGACGGCGAACTCGCCTCGGGGTATCGCAATCCGGCGCGCCGGTCGCTGCCGAATCAGGCTCCCCAGCGACCCTCCAGAGCCTCCAATCCGTATAATCCGAATAGAACGGCAAATTCTTGCTGTCGGACGAGGGGCACTTGGATCACGTCTCTTCTCTATTTTTCTGGCACGGGGACAATCCCTAGACCCGACACAACCGTTTGCGTTAAGGGTAAGCCGCACAATGCTTTGGTTCGGTTGTGGCTTGCCTTTTCGGGTCGGCAGGAAGCTTCGTCACCAGCGCCAAGACCGGAGTGCTCGTTACGACTGGAGAAAGTTTCTAAAGTCACCCCCCTCCGCGAATCGAAACTAACTTCGGAAGGTTTGTTACGCCAGCAACCTGAAAACGGCTGGTGCGACAAATCGCAGGGGGGAACCTGCCATCCGGGACGCAGCATGCGTCTCAGTATTGGGCTGTCGGTCGAACCAGTTTCGATCGCGCTGCCCACACGTTCCCACCACACCAAGCTACCTAGTCGGGCCGGAAGTTCGAGCGGTCGTCCAGGCCAAAGAGATTGCCCGCAAACGCTGGGCAAACTTTGCGGCACCAAGATTTTGGACGACGGCTGAGCGGGATGGCCTGCCGATGACTTTACTGAGGCTCGGATCAGAAGGACCTGAACCACGCCACGGCGAAGCGATTTAGAACGTTAAGCCCCGACCCAGATGTTCATGGACGACCGGTTGACCCCACAGCCGGCCCGAAGGATCGGACCAAAAGGCCGTAACAAGCCATGAGCAAGGGGCAAGCAAGCTCCGCGGGCGTTAGTCCGTCGGAGTGGAGTTCCCACACCAGCGCGAGTAAATTGGAGAGCCTGCGATGAAGGTCTTCACAACGGGTCAGGTCGCTAAGATCTGTAAAGTGGCCCCACGTACTGTCAGCAAATGGTTCGATTCAGGTCGTCTGAAGGGATACCGCATTCCGGGTTCTCAAGACCGCCGAATTCCTCGTGAATATTTGATCCGCTTTTTGAAAGAGCACGGGATGCCCTTGGGCGACCTCGAAGACGAGGCCATGGCCAAGGTGTTGCTGGTCGGCCAAGACCAGGTGCTGATCGAAAACCTGAAGCAGAAGCTGCCCTTGGACCGTTCGTTCAAGGTGGCGGTGGCTGCCAGCGGTTTCGAGGCCGGTATCCAAGCCGAAAGCTTCCACCCCGATTGCATTATCGTGGATTTTTCGATCGGCCGGGTGGAAGCCCTGCAGATCTGCCAGAATCTGCGTCGCAATCCGGAGTATGCCGACACGATCCTGATTGCCTTGCTGCCCGACGACGGAAGCTCGACCAGCTTCGATCGTTCGAGTATCAACGAGACATTCAAGAAGCCGTTCGACGCCGCTTTGTTGGCCGAACGCCTTCGCACGCTGATCGGTGCCCGTAAGGAGCTCGTTTAAGCGTCCGCCCCCAAGCGGCCGCACTCGCCTGGTGAGCTCCTGTCGAGCGCTTTTTTGCAATCAACCCGTCGCGGATGACCCCCGCGACGGTTTTTTTGCGCGCCTGCCGAATTTTGGGGAGCACGGCGAGCTTCTCGTCGAACTTTCGGCGAGCTTTTGGTGAGCCTTAAACCGCCGCCGAGGCTCTCTTCTATTGGGCCCCGAGGGAGCCGCCCTCGTTGCCAGACCCCTCGACTGCGCCACCGTGGGCCTTAGAATAGGTGCTGGCGGCTAGGGCGCATGCCCGGCGGCCCTCGCGCAGTTGCGCTACAGGATTATGCAAATGGCAGCACGGGAACGGCACTGCTGGGAATGTAGCCGCAACGCGGCGCTTTGCAACAGCCAGGGGCATCGCCCCTGGAACACGGCGGAACATTATCCCTTTCGCTTTCAAGCCCCAACGGGGCGTCCTGAAGAACGCCCCGTTGGGGCTCGAAAAACGTATGGATCGGGCGCGACACGCTGCCCAGGGGCGATGCCCCTGGCTATTGCAGGTTGGGCCTTTGGCCCACGTGCTTGCAAAATGTTGGCCAGGCCGGGAGCCGCGCCGCCATGGCGCCATGGCACGAGCGATCGTGCCATACGAAACGCCCTTGCCGCGGCTCTCGAAAGCGTCAGGGCACGAAAACGAACATGAGCGAACTGACGCATTTTGACGCCGCCGGCGCCAGCCGCATGGTCGACGTTGGCGCCAAGCCCATCACCGCCCGCACAGCGCGGGCCAGCGGTCGCGTGCGAATGCAGCCCGCCACGCTCGAGTTGGTGCGGCAGGGCAAGCTGGCCAAGGGCGACGTGCTCGAGGTGGCCCGGCTGGCCGGCATCATGGCGGCCAAACGCACAGGCGAGTGGATTCCGCTCTGCCACACGTTGGCGCTCGACTCGGTCGAGATCGCCTTCGACTTCCACGGCTCCGACCAGGTGTCGATCTTGGCTACGACGCGAGCCACCGCGCGGACCGGAGTGGAGATGGAAGCCCTTGTGGCGGTCAGCGCCGCGGCGCTCACGATCTACGATATGTGCAAGGCCGTCGATCGTGGCATGGTGATCGAGGAGGTGCAGTTGGAAGAAAAGTCGGGCGGCAAAAGCGGCCACTACCGACGGACGAAGTAACAAGCGAGCGGGAACTGTCGGGGACTGTCCCGATTTTACGAGGCCTTGCGAGTAATATGGGACTGTCCCCCTCTCCGAGACAGTTCTCGAATAGGCGCTAAGCGAAGGAAAGGGTTCATGAAGCAAGCGATCCACGAGCACGATGCGTTGGCGCGGCACTGGAAACGTCTGTACGCCCCCATCGCCACGGAGTTGGCGGCGGCCGAGGAACTGCTTCGTGGCGAACTCTCGAGCGACGACCCGTTCGTCGACCGGCTCGTCAAGCACGCCTTTCGCCTGGGCGGCAAGCGGCTGCGGCCGGCGCTGGTGCTGCTGTCGGCCAAGGCCAGCGGCGCGACCATCCGCGACCACGTCGTGCTCGCCGCCGTGGTCGAGATGATCCACACAGCGACCTTGGTCCACGACGACGTGCTGGACGAAGCCAGCCTGCGCCGCCATCGCGAAACGATCAACGCCGCCAGCGACAACGAGGCCAGTGTCCTGGTCGGCGATTTCCTCTTCACCCACGCCTTTTACCTGGCCAGCTCGCTCGAGACCACGTTTGCCTGCCAGACCATCGGCCGGGCCACGAACATCGTTTGCGCCGGCGAGCTGCGACAGATCCATAGCCGGGGGAACTTTGCCTTGAGCGAGGCCGATTACCTGTCGATCATCGAGGCCAAGACGGCCGAGCTGTGCGCCTGCTGCTGCCGCCTGGGCTCGCACTATGCCGGCGCCACGCCGCAAGTCGAAGACGCCTTGGATCGTTACGGGCGGTACCTGGGCATCGCCTTTCAAATCGCCGACGACATGCTCGACCTGGTCGGCGACGAGGTTTCGATGGGCAAGAGCTTGGGCACCGATCTGGAAAAGCAAAAGCCCACGCTGCCGCTGATCCGTCTCTTGGCCGACAGCACGACCGACGAGCGGACCGAGCTGGTCGAGTTACTCTCCTCGCGCAATCGCGCCGACCGCCAGCAGATCAACGTCTGGCTCGAGCGCAGCGACGCGCTTGCGTACACCCGCGACAAGGCCCTCTGGTACGCCCGCCAGGCTCACGACGAGTTGCGTCATCTCCCCGCCAGCCCGGCCCGCGACGTCCTCGTCTCGCTGACGGAGTTAGTGGTGAGCCGGCAGGATTGAGGGTGGGAGTTGGGGGGTTGGGGGAGCGGGCATGAGGAGCAGGTAACACGACGGATGTTTGCGTTGTTCCTCGGCAAGTTGATTTCTTGCTTCCTGGATTTGCGCGGACCCATCGCCGCCCGGCTAGGAATGGAATGCGTGGTAGATCAATGCCGATAACAGCAGCACAGATTGCAGTCGCTGAAGCGGTCCAACACGCAGCTGCGCACGACGTCTCGGCGCAAGTTCGCCTAGTGGCCGGTCCGGGCGCCGGAAAGTCAGCCGCGATTGAAGAGCGAGTGCGCTGGCTCCTAAATCAAGGTGTCGGGGCTGCGGCCATCTGCGCGGTATCGTTCACCCGTGCCTCGTCCCTCGACCTGCGACGTCGCGTCCATCAATTCTGTGCCGCCCGTGGTCATGTCGATGCCGACCAAGTACGTGTTTCAACACTTCATTCTCTCGGGCTTCGGCTGTTGCGTGCGGCGGGGCAGCTTGACGCCTATCCGGTCGATCCCCTAGTGCTTGATAGTTGGGAAACAGAGAACATCTTCGACAGCGAATTTGGGCACGCCTATACGCTCGGCAAAGTGCGAAGGGAGTCTATCCGCAGAGAGCATGAAGCATTCTGGAGCACAGGTTCGTGGGCACCGGCGAACTACATTCCCCCAGTCCCGCCCATCACGGTTGCGGAGCGAGCACAATTCTCGGCCTTTCATATTCCTCGAACCCAGACCTACGCATGCGTCCTTCCCGGCGAGATCATTCGTCAATGCGTCTCCTTATTGGAGGCCGGCCTGATTGATCCCCTCGCTTTACTAAACATGGAACACTTGATCGTCGATGAATTCCAGGATCTCAACCCGCTCGATCTTTGTTTCGTGGAACACATGATTCAACGTGGCGTGCGGGTCTTTGTCGCAGGAGATGACGATCAGAGCGTGTACTCATTTCGCTTCGCAGCGCCTTCCGGCATTCAGGAGTTCCACGCCAAGTATCCGGGTACCGGAGCGCATGAACTCGCGGCGTGCTTTCGTTGTACGCCCGGCGTCCTATCGGCAAGCGTTGCCTTAATCGCAGCTTATCCAGCTCCCGGCCGAATAACGAAACACCAACATTCCCTGTACCTCGGCTCGGCTCCGCCCGTGGCCGGTACGGTTCACCGATGGCGTTTCGCCAATGCGACGCTTGAGGCGCGCGCGATCGCAGAGTCTTGCCGCGACCTTGTCGCTGTTGGAATGAACCCACGTGACATCCTTATTTTGGTGAGTAACCAGCGTGCGCTTGGGCTACAGCTCACGACGGAGTTGACGAACGCAGGGGTGCCTTTCGAGCATCCGCGAGAAGAAGGATTTCTCGATTCGAAAGCGGGACGCTTAACGCTCGCCCTTGTGCGCTTGGTCTGCGACAACGAAGATTTTGTCTCGCTTCGCACCGTGCTTGGTCTTCGGAACGGCGTCGGCGTGGGCACTTGCCACTGTATTTGCGAGGCGGCCATTGCAAACAACCTGAATTTTCGCGAAATCTTTTACAATCCGATCCCCGCGGGTGTATTCGACGCACGGTCTCTAAGAGCACTGAACCATGCCCGCGCGACTTGTGGCAATATCGCGGGTTGGGCTGGTACAGACCCGGTTAACACGCGAACCGCCTCAATCCACGACATAGTCCAAGACCATTACGACGCTCCGGCTGCGGCAACGTGGGACGAATTCTACGCCACACTACCAGCAGGAATGAGCATTGAAGAACTACGTGACTTCCTGTGGGCTGACACTGATGAGCAACAGATCACGGTCATAGAAGCAGTCCTAACGCGGCTCGGCACTCCGATACCCACCGCCGGTGTCCTTTCCCCACGGGTTCGCATCATGACGATGCATGGTGCAAAGGGCCTTTCCGCGCGAGCAGTCTTCATCCCTGGCTTGGAGGAGCAAATCTTTCCTGGACCTTGGCGCCAGCCCTTCCCCGGGCTCGTTTTGGAGGCGGCGCGACTACTTTATGTGTCCATCACGCGCGCTCGCGCGTCTTGCATACTGAGCTACTGCCAGCACCGCGTAATGAATGGCGCCATGTCAAACCAGACTGCGTCGCGCTTCGCAGCGCATTTGGCCGGCGCGTTTGTGGGCAAAGCGGACGGGCTCACTCCTGCCGATGTGAAGCAAATCATGGCAGATTGCGCGAATCTGTGACGGACTTTGGCCCGCACCGACATTCGTTTCACGGCGACAATCCGACTCGTTTGTTCGGAATCTCGAATGACCAGCGTTTTTCGGGTCGCCGGTGGGGCGTAAACCTCGGCACCGAGGCTGCGGCCGAGGCGAGATGACTGAGGTCTTCGGCGGAAACGGGAGTCCGGTCGATGATGCGCACGCGGCCCGCGAGCCAGAGACTGATCAGCGCCGAAGCGGCGGCGATCCAGCCCACCGTGCCGAAGTGCTCGATCTGGCCGTCGGCGGATTGGCTGATGGTGATGCCCCGATTTAACCACCCACGAGCGGTCGCTGTTATGTCGCCGCCGTGGCGGTCCGGTTCGACGCGTCCGCCCGCCCCTCTCTCCCCGGCACCGCGAGCAGCACGTCGCGAAGCTTTCCTAGATCGATGGGTTTGGTCACGTAATGATCAAATCCGGCTTCCACGGCCGTCAGTTGGTACTCGGCGTGGCCGTAGCCCGTCAGAACCACGACCTTTGTTTTCTATTTCGTGATTCCTGGCGATGGCCAGAGCCGGGCTGCTTAAGAAAGCTGAAGGGCGGCTTTTAAGCAATTGTCGACCTGCTGCATGGCTGTGGCGGACAAGCTGCCAATCTTGCGAAAGATGAGCTGCTGCTCAACCGTGAGAAGATTCTCGCAGGTGATTGCCGACGGATGAAGTACGCCGGCTGCGTTGCCTTCCGGCGTCGACGGGTCGAGAAGGTATTGGGTCGGCTCGTGCTGTGCCCGCTGCGTGGTGCGGGTGATCATGGCGACAATCGTATTCGTAAGTCGCGAATTATTTTTGTCGCTCTGCACGACCACCGCCGGACGCACCTTAGCTCCGCGACCAGAGCTAAAAGGATAATTCAAGAGAACGACGTCGCCGCGGTTAACCGTCATTGGGTTTTGCGGTGAGTGTCGTAGTCGTTGTAGTCGTCCATGGCGGGATCATCCCAGCCAGCGGCCGCCGCAACGCGGTCCTGCATCGGGTACGTTTCTCGAATGTCAAACGTGTCGTCGCCGAGGAGTGCCCGAATCTTCTGATAAGTGCCGTCTGGAACAAGCACCCACTTTTCTTGCGTGTCAGCGTCGACGACGTACACAGGCTGCCCCGGCTGTTGCTCGTCAATCGCTTGTCGTTGTTCGCTTGTTAGCTTCGGAGTCATGCTTTAAATTCTAGCACAAAGCTGCCCTCAGAAACTAGGTTCCGTGCCTATGTGAGCGAACCTTAGGCTGCAATGGCGGATCAAGGAGTTTCAAAATGACCACTGTATTTCGCAGCATCGGCGCGATTGTCGCGGGCTTGTTGGTCGCATTTATCCTGGTCATCGCGGTGGAACTTTTTAGTTCGGTCGTCCATCCAATTCCCGAGGATTTCGATGGAAGCATGGAGCAAATGTGTGAACATGTGGCCCGCTACCCGAATTGGGTGCTGGCGGTCGTCGTCGTTGCGTGGGGAGGCACGGCGCTGGCCGGCACGTACATCGCCGGGCGATTGGGGAACCGCTGGTCCGCTCTCGTCGTGGGTTTGCTGCTCGTGACTGCGGTCGCCTTCAACGTTTCGATGCTGCCTTATCCAGCCTGGTTCAAAGCGGTGATAATGATCGCAGTTCCGGCCGCCGCCTTGGCCGGCATGTATCTGTCGGGCCGACGGGAACCGGCCGCTTTGAACGTCGCCGAGTGACCTGGGCGCGTGGTTACATCGACCACTGCCTAGCCTGTTGCCACGGCGACCGGTCGTTTGGTCCTATCGGTGCTCGCTAGATCAGGCCTCTTTCACGCAATCCAACAGCGGCTCGCCGGCGTCGACGGAGGCTTCGGCTGCGGCGAGCAGGCTGAGGTCTTCGGCGGAAACGGGAGTCCGGTCGATGATGCGCACGCGGCCCGCGAGCCACAGACTGATCAGCGCCGAAGCGGCGGCGATCCAGCCCACCGTGCCGAAGTGCTCGATCTGGCCGTCGGCGGATTGGCTGATGGTGATGCCGCCAAGATACGCGCCCACGCCGCCGGCGATGTGCTGCACCGAAGCGTTGGCGCTCATGAATCCGCCGCGGCGGCTCGGCTGGACGCTGCTCGTGACCATGGCCATGGCGGCGATCATGCGGCCCACATTGCAAACCATTAGCGCCCCGAACACGGCCACGGCCAACGCCACGGACACCGGCGGCAAGTGCGTAATCGCCAGCAGCAACATCGCGGAGAGCGGGCTGATGATGCGGAAGATCGTCAGCTTTCCGAACCGATCGGCGAGCCGGCCGATGATCGGGGCCGCCAGCAGCGTGAGCCCACCGCCCACGATGTAAATAATCGGCAGTTGCTGCTCGCTCATGCCGACGTTCGCCACCAGGTAGGGGCTCAAATAGGGCATGACCGTGAAGCCGCCGATCATCAACATGATGATGAGCGCGAAAGCATTGAGATGGTTGGCGCTGGAAAACGTCGAGACCAGCGACCGCAGCGGATGAGGGTGCGACTGGTGGACGTGAGCATCCAAACGCGGCAGCGCGAACGGCGTCAGCACGAGAGCCGGAATTCCGCCCAGCACCAAAACGATAAAGGGAACGTGCCAGCCGAAGTTGGTTCCCAAAAAAAGGCCAAACGGAACGCCAGCCACCGACGCCAGCGCGAAGCCGGTCATGAGCGAACCGGTGGCTTGCCCGCGACGATGTTCCGGAAACACGTCGCCGATGATCGTCATCGCCAGCCCGCCCAGGATGCCGCCGAAGGCGCCCGTGATAATTCGGGCCAGGACCAGCGTGTGATAAGTAGGCGCCAGGCCACACAAGAGCGTGCCGAGCAGGAAGCCGGCATACAAGATCATGAACGTGTTGCGACGGGCAAAGCGATCGACGATCGCCGAAGCCACCAGGCCCGCGGCGCCGGCGGCGAAAGTGTATGAAGAGACGATCAGGCCGAACTCGGCGGGCCCGATGTGGAGGGTGCGCATGAGCTGAGGGCCCAGCGGCATCACGATCATGAAGTCGACGATAGTCGCGAACTGGACGGCAGCCAAAATAATGAGCACCAGCCGCTCGCGACGGCGGCCGGCCGGGGATTGATCGTCAGAATCTTCCGCTGCCATGCGAGTTTCCATTATTTGCCCGACTTCGCCGAATCCTATTGTCACTCGCCAGGGCCACGACGCAATGACAATGATTTACCCGCAATGGTTCGCAGTTGCCTGCGGCAGGGCAAGAGGGGGGAGGAGGCGGGAGGCGGGAGGTAGGAGCTGGAAGACAGACAGTTGCAGCGCAGGCGTGGCGTTCTTTGGCGCGCTGAGCGCTAGCGAAGGAACTCACGCGCGTCGTTCAAGCGGCTTTGGTCGAGCTCGCCATGCCGGCCGGCGCGCTAGTGGGCATGGGGATGGCGGCGATGATCGGCTGGGCATCGCATTGCAAGAACAGTTCGTTGATCGCCTCTCGAACGTCGCTCTGCGCGATCGCAGCCTGCATGTTGTCGGTGAGTTGCAGCCAGAAATGCAGCTCGAAGTCCATTGTTAGAGCGCCAAACTGCTTGAACAGGACAATCGGCTCGGGCGTCTGCAACACGGTCGGATGCGACGCGGCCGCCTGGTACAAAATGCTCTTGGCGCGCCCGACGCCCACTTTCAGCGGCAGCGTCACGCCCACCGCGGTTTGATCCCGACATGGCGACGCTCCAAAGGGCTCGGGGAACGTGGCCGAACCTCTTGCCGAACCTGCAGGAAGAAACGGAACGCAGCGGGGACGGCCCGCCGTGCGTACGTGCGCCGAGTCTACGCAATCGGGGAC
>JANNQN010000047.1:0-12390 GCA_031400775.1 Planctomycetia bacterium
CCCAGTTGGCTGGAAACTTCCTTGACCCGGGCCATGGCGTCGTCGAAGTCTCCGGCAATCTGCATGGTCAGCGCCCCGTAGTCGAGGGCCTGCGACAGCTTACCGTAGGATATCTTGCCCGAGCCGATGAAAATGACGGCCTTCATCAACCGCGTCACCGAGCAATACAGGGCCAGCGAGGCGCTGGTGTTGCCGGTCGAAGCGCAGGCCGCCCGCTTGGCGCCGATGGTATGGGCATGCGTGAAGGCGGCCGACATGCCGTTGTCCTTGAAGCTGCCCGAGGGATTCAGACCCTCGTATTGCAAAAACAGATTGCCCGGCTTGAGGCCGACGAACTTGCCGACGGGCGTCGACGGCTGCAGCAAGGTCTGCCCCTCGCCGATCGTGACGACCCGTTCGCGCGGGGCGAACGGCAGCAGCTCGTAAAACCGCCACACGCCGCTGAGCGACAACGGCTCGTGGCGCCGCGACCACTTTTGCTCGAAGAAATCGAACGACGTGGGCGGACGCAGCCGGTCCCAGTCGTAGATCACGTCCAGCAGGCCGCCGCACACGTCGCAGGCCACGCGCACTTCTTCAATGCCGTACGTCGTCGCGCACGACGGCGAAATGCAACGTTGAAAGGCGACGTCGGTCAAGGTGGCAACGCTAATGGCTGTGGGCTCCGGAAGTGCGCCTGCCGCCGCGGCGGCGCAGGCAATCCGCTCGCGTAGTCTATGCCAGCACGAGCGGCACTGTCTAGTTTTGCAGGGGCTAGTTGTACGCTGGCTAGTTGTACGCTGGTCAGTTTCGCGCGGCCATCGACCGGCAGCGCCAGTCGTGGCTATACTTCAGAATAGCCGATGATCGTCGACAGAGATGCGCTTCAAAGCGACAATTGTTCGCAGTTGGCCGGGAGTGGAATCGGCCGCTTCGGCCGGCGCCGCGCGGTGAAAACCTCGCACTTTCGCAGCCCGACAGTAGTCGCCAGGTCGAGATGAGGATGGTGCTTGCTATCACGAATGCGACGAATTGGCCGGATTTGACAGCCCGATTTGCGGACTTTAGAATAGTGATTCTATAAACTTCCAAACAAGGCTCAACTGTGGTTTCTCGCTGTTGGAGAGGTTCACTATGAAGAAGGCCGAGACGAAGGCATTCAAGGAACAGCTTTTGGCCCTGCGCGCGCGTTTGCGGGGAGATGTCAGTGCGATGGCCGACGCCGCCCTGCGCAAAACCCGCTCGGAAGCGAACGGGGATCTCTCGAGCATGCCGATCCATATGGCCGACATCGGCAGCGACAACTACGAGCAGGAATTCACCTTGAGCCTGATGCAGACCGACGAGTTGACGCTCGAATCGATCGAAGCGGCCATCGAGCGGATCGAGGACAGCGTGTTCGGATTGTGCGAGGAATGCTCGGGCCCGATCAGCAAGGCCCGCCTGAACGCGATCCCGTATACGCCCCTGTGCATCAAGTGCGCCCAGAAGTTGGAACGGGGCTAGAGCTGGGCGCCATGAAGGCCGCTGCCACGCGTAATCTGCTGCTGTTTGCCGCGTTGGCGGTCGGCGGCTGCCTGGTCGATCTGCTCACGAAAAGCTGGGTTTTTCGCACATTGGGTATGCCGCACGAGCGGCCCAGTTGGTGGCTCGTCGGCGAGAATTTCGGCTTTACGACCAGCCTCAACGAAGGCGCCCTGTTCGGCATTGGGCAAGGGCAGGGCCTGGTCTTCAGCACGCTGTCGCTCGTGGCCATCGCCGGCATCTTCTATTGGCTGTTCGCGGTCGGCGCTGTCGCAGACCGGTGGTTGACCGTTGCGCTGGGGGCGGTGACCGGCGGCATCCTGGGCAACCTCTACGATCGCTTGGGGCTGCCGGGGCTCAACTGGCATGCGCACGCGTTTCACGAGCGGGGAGAAGCCGTGTACGCCGTCCGCGATTGGTTGCATTTCAAGATCGACGGACTGGTCGATTGGCCGATCTTCAACATTGCCGACAGCCTGTTGGTTTGCGGCGCGGCGCTGTTGATCTGGCACGCGATGCGAGTCGCGCCGGCGCCGCGGCACGCGGAGTTGGTCGACAAGTAATCTGCTTCGCTTTGGTGTTAGGACCATTCGTTCGTGCCGCGCGCGTGCTGTCGCTTCCCTGCAACTACTCACTTTGGGTTGCTCGCTCCGAGTGCATGCGCGCGAGCGACTTATTTTGCGCGAGTGTGCAAAATATGCATCTGCAAGCTAAAGCTTTTGACATTCAAACGTTCGCTTGTTAGTCTTCGCCCGAACGACGAGCGAATCGCTCGGATTTCGTGGGAACGGAATAGAGTCAACAGAATTCGGTCGCTCGAACAACTTTGTGGTGACACTTATTGCCCGCCGCGGTGTTTAACAAAGGTTTGCGTTGTATTCGGTGGCGTCGCCGTGGCGTGCCGAGACCAGCACACTCCCCCACTCCGCGTGTCTGTCCAGGCGCCGAACAACGGCTCCTGCCCTGCCGATTCAACCCCCTGGCGGCCCTGTGATGAAGCTCTCTCGCACCGTGGCTTACGCAGTGCGCGCAACTTTGCTATTGGCGCAGGCCAATTCCGGCGCTCCGGTGCCTTGCAGCCGGCTGGCCTCCGAAGGCCGCATGCCGGAACGATTCTTGTTGCAGATTTTGCGCAACCTGGTGACGCACGGAATTCTGCGCTCGACGCGCGGCGTCGATGGCGGCTATTCGCTCGATCGCAAGCCGGAGGACATCTCGCTGTTGGATTTGATCGAGGCCATCGACGGTCCCCTGATCGCCATGCTGCCCGACCCCGACGAAGGAGACCGCGCCACGACCGAGAAACGCTTGCGCGAGGCGCTCGACCACGTCAACGCCAGCATGCGTCGACAATTGCAGGCGGTGCGCATTTCCGATCTGCTCTCTTCGCAACCGCTGGCCAAGTTGGCCTGACGGCGCGAGCGGCCGGACGATCGAACGACGTGAACCGCGAATGGACGCGAACACGCGCGAATGGTGTGAACCGCGAACGCTTACGGATGGACGTAAAACCAATTCGCGTTGATTGGCGCCTATTCGCGGACAAATCCAGCGCGGCCTTTCTTCCGCACCGCCGCCACTTGGCACGGCCCGATTCGGGCGGTAGGCTCTGTGCATGAGCAGCGTCGATCATGCGCCGCGACTGGAATTGGCCCGCCTGGCCGCCCGCGAGGCCGGGCAATGGACGCTGCGCTATTTCCGCAGCGACAGCCTGGCGGTGGAGCTCAAGCACGATCGATCGCCGGTCACGGTCGCCGATCGCCAGGCCGAGCAACTGCTGCGCGAACGAATCGCCGAGCGATTTCCGGACGACGCGATCCTGGGCGAGGAGTTTCCCGAGAAGCCGGGCACGAGCGGCTATCGCTGGATTCTGGATCCCATCGACGGCACCAAGTCGTTCGTTCGCGGCGTGCCCCTGTACGGCACGCTGGTCGGCGTGGAACACGACGGACAAAGCACGATCGGCGTGATCTACATTCCGGCACTCGAAGAATGCTTGTACGCGGCCACGGGCCAGGGCGCCTGGTACGAACGCGGCCAGAGGGCGCCTCGGCAGGCCCAGGTCTCGACGCGCACGTCGCTCGCCGAAGCGCTTGTGTGCTCGAGTGACACGCGCTTTCCGGCGGCGCGGCGCGAGGCGTACGACCGGCTGCAGCAAGCGGCCGGTGTGAGCCGCACCTGGGGAGATTGCTATGGCTACCTGTTGGTGGCCACCGGGCGCGCCGATGTGATGGTCGATCCGATCATGAACGTCTGGGACGCGGCCGCTATCCAGCCGATCCTGGTCGAAGCCGGCGGCACGTTCACCGATTGGCAAGGTCGCGAGACGATCTACTCGGGCGACGGCATCGCCACTAACGGCCACCTGCTGGCCGAAGTGCTGGCCTTCACGCGCGGCGCGTGAACGAACGCCATTCGATCCAGCGCTATTTCTTGCCCAGCGCCTCGACCACGACCTGATCGAGCTCCTTGAGCCCTTGGTCCTGGTTCACTTCGTAGTGGCCCACGTGATAGTGGATGATTTTTTGATCCGGACCGATCACGACGTACAGCGGCAAAGTCGCGCCCACGACGCGGGGATCGCCAAACTGCTTGATCAGGCTGCCGCCGTCAAGCAGCACCGGGTAGCTCAGGTTCATGAACTCCTTGAGCTTCCTCACGCTCCGCTCGGCGGCCCCGCGCGTTTTGTCGTCTGCCAACCGGCCATCGACCGCCACGCCGTACACGCGCAGGCCGGCCGGCTTGCGACGGTGATAGATGAAGTCCAGATAGCCGACCTGACCGTAGGGCTCCTTGAGCGGCTCGTCGCGATAATCCCAGAAGTGCAACACCGTAACCTGGTCCTTCAGTTCGGCCAGGCTCAATGCTTCGGCGCCAAATCCCTTGGCTGAAAAATCTTCGACCGCGCGGCCGCCGAACTTCGTGGCCAGCTCGGCGACGCCGCTAGAGCGGCCGCTTTGCGCCTCGAGATCGCGCTGGGCCGCCGAAACGAGCTTGGCCAAGGGCGTCGCGACGGCCAGTTCGGCCAATTGCGGCAACTGCTCGCGCAATAAATCCAGTTGCCCGCTCGTCCAGTCGATTTCCTCGGCTTGCGCCTTCAGCCCCAACTTGCCGCTCAGGGCAGTCAATTTCTCGAAGGCTTTAGCAACAGCGCTGAACTGCCCCTCGGGCAATCGCTCGCTGGAGAGCCATTCGAGCTTGAGTTGATACTCGTCGCCGCGGCCCATGGTCACTTTTTCGCTCAGCCCAAGCACCAGCGGACTTGCCTGATCGACCCAGAGCGTGCGGCGCGGTCCGAACGGATCGCGGACGCCGATTTTCCAACTGGCCCGATCGGCCGTCTTGGAAGGCTTCTCGACGGAGAGCTCGAATTTGCCATCCTGAAATTTTGCGCCAGCCGCCAACGGCTGCTCCTCGGCCAAAAAGGGCAGGGGAATCGGCACCACGCTGCGGCCGTCGCCCCGATCGTAAAGCAGCGACGGGCCGGGCCCGGCGGCGCGCCAACGGCGATCGAGATTGACCCGGCCAAACCGCCCGGGCCAGGGAAACTCACCGCGGCCTCGTTCCTCCAGGAGCCACAAGACCTCGGCGCCCGTTTCGTTTTGCGCGGCGATCCAAAGCGTCAGGTCGAACGTCTTGCGGCCGGCGGCGGCCGTCTCGGAGCCCGGCTCGACGCTGCCGCGAAAGTTGAGTTGGGTGCCAGCGGCCAGCGGCGCGTCGGCCTGGACAAACAGCGGTGCAAGCGCCGCCAGGAGGAGAACGTACGACATGACAGGAGTCTCTGGTGCGGCGGGTGGCAGCGCGGCCGCAGATCGGCGTCTGGGCTCTGGCGCGGGGCCGATTCAAGGCATTGTAATCGCCCCGCCGCCGAAAGACGACCGCCGCACTGGCGGCCGCAACATTGTGACGCGAAGGGAGTGGGTGAAAAACGCGGCCACTGCACGCGTGCGCCAACGCATTTGAGCGTGTCTTTTCCCGCTTGCGTGACTCCCTAAAGCGGATATACTGGCTGTCTTACGTTATTCCAGGATGTTGCGTTTCGTATTCCAAAGTGTTGTGATTCAGGGCGTTTTCCGATGGGAAGTCGATGCGAAGTTTGTGGTAAGGCGCCCGTGATGGGCAACAAGGTAACCATTCGCGGTAAGGCGAAATACCTGGGCGGCGTCGGTACCAAGGTCACCGGTATTTCGCGGCGACAATTCAAGCCCAACCTGCAACGGGTGCGGATCACGACCAACAAGGGAACCAACACCACGGTCCGCATTTGCACGCAGTGCATTCGCTCCGGCGCGATCACCAAGCGGGTCCGCAATGCCCCGTTCAAGCTGCCCGCCACGGCTGGCTCGGTCCGCAACGGCAGGACCTCGGGCTCCAAGGCCGCTGGCTCGGCCAAGGGCGCCAGTTCCGCCAATGGTGCTGGGGCCACCGGCTAGGAGCGCCGTTGGCGGTCAATCGACAGCGTTGCCGTTCGATCCTGATAAAGCCTCGCGCAGCATCGCATGAGTCTCACTCGCCAAGAGGTCGAAAAGGTTTCGCTGCTGGCGCGGCTGCGGCTCACCAGTGACGAGCTCGATCGAATGACCGTTCAAATGGGCCAGATCGTGGCCTACGTCGAGTCGCTTTCGGAGCTCGACACCGAATCGGTCGAGCCCATGGCCCATGCCTTGGACGTCGCGAACGTTTTTGCGGCCGACGAGCTGCGACCGAGCCTCTCGCGCGAAGAGGCGCTGGCCAATGCTCCCCATCACGATCGGGAGTTCTACCTGGTCCCCGCCGTGCTGGGCGAATAAATCATGTCACCGCTGCGACTCTCCGCCGTCGAGCTGTTGGCACAATTGAATTCCGGCCAGATCACGTCGGCCGAACTGACCCAGGCCTATCTTCGGCAAATCGAGAAGCACGATCCCAAGGTCAAGGCATTTCTGCGCGTAGACGCCGCCAAGGCCCTCCAGCGGGCCGGCGAGATCGACTCGCGCCGCAAGGCCGGCAAGAAGCTGGGACGGCTGGCCGGCCTGCCCGTGGCCATCAAGGATTTGCTGTGTACCCAGGGCGAGACGACGACCTGCGGTTCGCGGATGCTGGAGAACTTCAAGCCGCCCTACGACGCCGCGGTCATCGCCCGGCTCAAAGCGGCCGACGCGGTGCTGATCGGCAAGACCAACATGGACGAGTTCGCCATGGGGGGCTCGACCGAGAACTCGGCATTTCAAAAAACGTCCAACCCCTGGGACCTGGCGCGAACCCCCGGCGGCTCGAGCGGCGGAGCGGCGGCTTGCGTTGCCGCCGGCATGGCGCCGCTTTCGGTCGGCACCGACACGGGCGGATCGATCCGCCAACCGGCCGGGCTGTGCGGAGTGACGGGGCTTAAGCCTACCTACGGCCGTGTCAGCCGCTACGGCCTGGTG
This sequence comes from Planctomycetia bacterium, assembly GCA_031400775.1. GTDB lineage: Bacteria > Planctomycetota > Planctomycetia > Pirellulales > PALSA-1355 > PALSA-1355. The sequence continues at coordinate 6,909 of JANNQN010000047.1, forward strand.
GCCTTCGCAAGCAGCCTGGACCAGATCGGGCCGCTGGCTCGCTCGGCCGAGGACGCGGCGCTATTGCTCGAAGTGCTGGCTGGGCACGATCCGTTGGATTCGACGTCGGTCGACATGGCCGTGCCGACTTACAGCGAATCGGTCAAGCAGCCGCTGGCCAATTTGCGGCTCGGCCTGGTGCGCGAGCACTTTGGCGAAGGGCTGGATGGCGAGGTCGACGCGGCGGTGCGCGAGGCCGTGCGGGTTTACGAATCGCTGGGCGCGACGGTCAAGTGGATTTCGTTGCCGCACGGTAAGTTCGGCGTGGCGACGTATTACATCATCGCCCCCTGCGAGGCCTCGAGCAATCTGGCGCGCTACGACGGCGTGCACTACGGCCATCGGACCGACGAGAAAAAGTTGGTCGCCGCGCTGGCCAGCGAACGAACGGCATTGGAAACGGCCGGCCGCCGGGCCGAAGCCGACGCGCTCGACAATCCGCTGGTGCGGATGTATCGCGAGAGCCGCGCCGAGGGATTTGGCCCCGAGGTCAAGCGGCGGATCATGCTGGGCACCTATGCCCTGAGCGCCGGGTATTACGACGCCTACTATCTCAAGGCGCTCAAGGTGCGGCGGCTGATTCGCCAGGACTACGACGCGGCCTTCGCTGAGGTCGACCTGATCGCTGGGCCAGTCACCGCGAACACGGCCTTCAAGCTCGGCGAGAAGGTCGACGATCCGCTGGCGATGTACCTGGTCGATCTGTATACCGTCAGCGCGAACCTGGCCGGCATCGGCGGAATCGCCTTCCCTTGCGGGTTTAGCTCCGCGGGACTGCCCGTCGGCTTGCAGTTGCAGGGCCCGCCGTTTGCCGAGGAGCGGCTGCTGCAAGCGACTCACATGTTCCAGCAAGCGACCGATTGGCACCGAAGATATCCGGCGATGTTCACTGAATAAGCGTTTGCCGAAAAAAAATGGCGCAAGATCGAGCAAAGAGCGTGACCCAGCCTTACACCGTCATCATCGGCCTCGAAGTTCACGTGCAACTGCAAACGCGCACCAAGCTGTTCTGCCGCTGCAGTACGAAATTTGGCGCGCCGCCCAACACGCAGACTTGTCCGCTGTGCATCGGGATGCCCGGCACGCTGCCGGTGATGAATCGCGAGGCGTTTCGGCTGGGGCTCAAGACGGCGCTGGCATTGAATTGCCAGATCGCCCGCGCGACGAAGTGGGATCGCAAGCAGTATTACTACCCCGACTTGCCCAAGGGATATCAGATCAGCCAGTACGACCTGCCGTTTTCGCACGACGGGCACCTGGAGATCAACGATCCCAAGGGGCGTTTCGAAACCAAGCGCATCGGCATCATCCGCGCGCATCTCGAGGAGGATGCCGGCAAGAGCATGCACGACGAACTGGCCGGCCAGGCCGACAGCCGCATCGATTTGAACCGCGCCGGCACGCCGCTGTTGGAGATCGTCAGCCAGCCCGACATGCGCTCGGCGCTCGAAGCCAAGGCCTACTTGACGGAGCTCAAATTGCTGCTGACGTATCTAGGTGTCTCGGATTGCAACATGCAGGAAGGCAGCCTGCGCGTCGACGCGAACATCAACCTGCACGTCGACACGCCCGAGGGCCCGGTGGCCACGCCGATCGTCGAAGTAAAAAACATGAACAGCTTCCGGGCGGTCGAGCGGGCCATGGAGTACGAGGCCGAGCGGCACTGGCAGGTCTGGCAGGAGACTCACCAGCGGCTGGGCGCCGTGCCCAAGCAAACTCGTGGCTGGGACGACGTGGCCAATGTGACCCGCGCGCAGCGGCACAAAGAGGAGTCGAGCGACTATCGCTACTTCCCCGATCCCGACCTGGTTCCGGTGCGCGTCAGCGACACAGAGCTCACCGAGGCGCAAGCATCGCTGGGCGAGTTGCCGGCCGATCTGCGGCGGCGGTTGGAAAAGACGCACGGCATCAAGCCCTACGATAGCGACGTGCTCGTGGGAGCGGGCCGTCCGCTGGTGGATTACTTTGTTGAGCTGGCCGGAATTTGCGGCGACGGCAAGCTGGCCAGCAATTGGGTGCAGCAGGATGTGATGCGCACGCTCAACGAACAGAAAGTCGAAATCGATCAGTTCGCGATGCGGCCGAAGCAATTAGCCGAGCTGCTGGCGGCGATTCAGGCCGGCGAGATCGACACCAGCCGCGCCCGCGAGGTGTTCATCGAGATGGTCGCCTCGGGCAAGAGTGCGGGCGAGGTGATGAAGGCGCAAGGCATCGTGAAGGTCGACGAAAGTGCGTTGACTGCGCTGTGCCAGGAATTGATCGAGGCGAACCCGAAGATCGTGGCCGATATTCGCGCGGGCAAGCTGCAAGCCGCCAGCAATTTGATCGGGCAGGCGAAAAAGAAAAACCCCAACGTCAATCCCGGCCGGTTTCGAGAAATCGTAATCGAGCTAGTCGGCAAGATGTAGCGACTTGCGTCTGTCTCTCGCTGGCGCGTCCATGCCCCGCATCATCACGCTCACCACCGATTTCGGCGTCGGCAGCCCTTATGTGGCGGCGATGAAGGGCGTGATCCTGTCGATCAATCCCGACGTGACTCTGGTCGACATCACGCACGATATCGCGCCGCAGGACATTCGCCAGGGGGCAATCGTGTTGGCCGACGCGGCACGCTGGTTCCCCGCCGAGACGATCCACGTGGCGGTGGTCGACCCGGGCGTGGGCACCGCGCGGAAACTCGTCTACGCCTGCATGGGCGGGCAGCATTTTCTGGCTCCGGACAACGGCCTTTTGAGCCGTTTGGCGCTCCGGACTCCTCCCTCTACAATCATGGCCGTCACCCAGAGCGAATTCTGGCTGCCGAGCGTATCGGCGACATTCCACGGCCGCGATATCCTGGCGCCCGTGGCGGCCCGACTCAGCCTGGGGCTGGATCCCTCGCGCCTGGGAAGCCCGCTCGGCGAATTGCAACAGCTCGATTGGACGGAGGCTCGCGTGACCGCGAACAAAATCGAAGGCGCCATCGAGTCGATCGATTCGTTCGGCAATTTGATCACGAATATTCCGGCCGACGCCTTGACCAACGTGCCGCGGGGCGAGGAAGTCGCGATCGTGTGTGACGAGCACGAGACGCGCGGGATCTTCAAAACCTACGCCGAGCAGCCCCAGATGACTCTGATCGCGCTGGTCGGTTCCAGCGGACGATTGGAGCTGGCCATCGTCGGCGACAGCGCTGCCATCATGTTGGGCGTGCGGGCCGGGGCGCCGGTCACGGTCACCTGGTAGCCATCTATTGCGAGCGCCGACAACGATGTTAAAGCCCACTGGCCAGACTGAACCGACCCGAGAGGAACTCGAGCGCTGGGACCGGGAAATCGTCTGGCACGCCTTCACCCAGATGAGCGAGTACGAGCCGCTGATCCTCCAGCGGGGCCGCGGTTGCACGCTGGTCGACATTGACGGCAACGAGTATCTGGATGGCACGAGCAGCGTGTGGTGCAACGTTCACGGTCACTGCCACCCCCGGCTCGACGCGGCGATTCGCGAACAGTTGGAGCGCGTCGCGCACGTCACGTCGCTGGGCTCGTCGAATCCCACCACGATCAAGCTGGCGAAGCGGCTGGTCGAGATCGCGCCGCCGGGCCTTGCGCACGTGTTCTTTTCCGACAACGGCGCCACGGCCGTGGAAGTCGCGCTCAAGATGGCGCTGCAGTATTGGCGGCAGCGCCCCGATCCGCGGCCCAATAAGACGACGTATCTGGCTCTGGGCAATGCCTATCACGGCGACACGCTGGGCAGCGTGAGCGTCGGCGGCGTGGAACGCTTTCACGCCATGTTTCGGCCGCTGTTGTTCGAAGTCTTGCGCGCCCCCGCGCCAGACATGTATCGCCTGCCCCTGGGCGTGACGGCCGAGGGGGCGCTCGCGCACTATCTGGGCGAAGCCGAGAGCATCATTCAGATGCACCACGAGCGGCTGGCGGCTGTCGTGTTGGAACCGCTAGTGCAGGCCGCGGCCGGGATGGTGATGCATCCGCCCGGTTATTTGCGGGGGCTGGCCGAGATCGCCCGACGGCACGACGTGCTGCTGATCGCCGACGAAGTGGCGGTCGGCTTTGGACGCACCGGCACGATGTTCGCCTGTCAGCAAGAACAAGTCACGCCCGATCTGCTGTGCCTGGCCAAAGGACTCACCGGCGGGTACATGCCCGTGGCCGCGACTCTGGCGACCGATGAAATCTGGCGGGCCTTTCTGGGAACGTATGTCGAGTCGAAAACATTTTTCCACGGCCACACCTATGGTGGCAATCCCCTGGGTGCCGCGGTGGCGCTGGCGACGCTCGATGTTTTCGACGAGGAACAGACGCTCGCCAACTTGCCTCCCAAGATCGAGCGCCTGCGAGAGCACCTGGCACGGATCGCCGAGCATCCGCATGTGGGCGACACGCGTCAGCGGGGGATGATCGCCGGCATCGAGCTGGTCGCGGACCGCGATACGCGAGAATCCTATCCTTGGGAAGAGAAGCGCGGTCTGGCTGTTTGCGACGTCGCCCGACGGCACGGCGTGCTCTTGCGACCGCTGGGCAATGTGCTAGTCGTCATGCCGCCGCTATCGGTCACGCTCGACGAACTAGACCGCATCATGCTGGCCCTGGAAGCCGGCATCGTGGAAGTCACCGAGCGGTGAACGTGCCAGGCGGCTGAGCTATTGCGACGACGAGCGGCTGCCCTGCGGCGAGGCGCCGATCGGCATGCCCGTGGGCAGCGGACGGGCGGCGACGGCGTAGCCCATGCCGTAGAGCTCTTTCTTCAGCCGGCGAAAATCCGCGAAGCTGTCGGGATAGGTCCAAACCGTGATCGTGTACTGCCTGGGCGACATCATCTCCAGCTTCTTGCGCAGGGCCGATTGCGCCGCGAGCGCCTCGTCGATCGGCTCGCCCAACTGGCTCGTGGTGGGCAAGAACTCGATATACGAAACCTGCATGTAGCTGCCGGCGTTCGTGTCGTGGCGCTCGATGTTGTAGCGGAGCCGAAATCCGCCGACCGGACCCAGCGTGTCGCTCAGCTCGCCTTGATCTTGCAACTTCGAGGCATAGTCGCGCAACGTCCCTTTGAGCCGATCGACCAGGGTGTCGAACGGAATATAGGTCAGTCGCCCGCCGACCAACTGAAAGTGCGCTTCCTGACCGTCGACGGTCTTGCTCAGCGGGGTTGGATAGCTTTCGATCTTGATCGACTCGGGCGCCGCCGTTTCCGCAGTCTGGCTTCGCTCGGTTTCAAGGCGCCCCAACTCGTCGCGGGCGATCGCCAGATCGCGCTCCAGATCGTAGCGCTTGCGGGCGTTCTGATCGAGCGCGCCGCGCCGCTGGGCCAGTTCCTGCTCGATGGCCCGGATCAGCGTGCTGATCTGGCCCCCCTCGGCCGAACGGGCCGCCAGTTCATTTTCGACGATGGCGGTCTGCTGGGCGATGTGATGAATATCTTGCTCGACGGCCACGGCCTCGCT
>JANNQN010000048.1:0-13340 GCA_031400775.1 Planctomycetia bacterium
CGGCCGACGCCGCCGCGCGCCCCTGCTGTCCCGTGGTTGGTTGGGTCTCGCCGCCCGCTGGTTCCTTGGTCGGATCCAGTTCCTGTTCCAGCTTCTTCAGGTAGGGGTCGAGCACCTCGTGAAGCTCCCGCGGCATCACCCCGTCTGCCCTATCCAGCAGGACCGCGATGTAATAACCGGACCTGGACTTCAGCACGGCCGTGCGGGCCTGGGCCGAAAGGGTGACGGCAAAGAAGGTGATCGCGACACAAAACAGGACTCCCTTGGCCGCGCCAAACAGGGCGCCCATCTGGCGATCGAATTCTTTCAATCGCATCCGATTGAGGAAGCCGGCCACCACGCGAAATAACAGCCAGATGGCCAGCGACGTGCCGGCAAACAGCACGAACATGGCGATGAATCGATTCAGAGGGGCTTGTTGACCGAAGCGGGGGGCCAACTGAGCGCTAAACCGCAACGAGACGGCATAGCTGGCCACCAGGCTGGCCGTCGAAGCGACCTGCCAGGCCATGCCTTTCCATGCGCCGAAGACCGTCGTCCCGACCAGGACTACGAGCATGCAGATGTCGTAAAGTTCCATTCTCTCTCCCGCACCCAGCGAAACGACCGCGGCGGAAATCGGCGGAAGTATACCGAACCGCCTTCCCCCGGCGAAGGCCAGAGCGTGATAGCATCTCCACCGAATTGGAAACTGATCTTGGAGCAGGCCGCCGGCGCGCGATACAGTCCGCGCCCCCAGACGCGGCCTCGCCCCCGTGCTGGCTCCCCTCACATGCAACTCTCCAGGACCGAATCGCATGGCCGGATTCAAAACACACATAACCACCAGCAGCGTGCTGGGGGTCGCCTATGGCGCGACGGCGGCTGTCGCCTACGACGTGCCGCTGCCATCCTGCTTGCTCGCCGGTGGGCTGTGCGGAGTCTCCGGCATGTTGCCCGACCTGGATAGCGGTCCCGGAGTTCCGCTGCGCGAGAGCGTGGCCTTTGCCGCGGCCGTCGTGCCGATGCTGATGTTGCAACGCTTTCGCCGCATGGGAATGGAACCTGAGACGATGGTCTTGTGCGGCGCGCTCATCTATTTATTGATTCGCTTTGGAGTGGGCCGGCTGCTGCGCTCCGTGACGGTGCATCGAGGCATGTTCCATAGCATTCCGGCGCTGGCGATCGTGGGCCAGTTGACGTATTTGATTTGCTCGCACGAAAACGAATGGATCCGGTTGTTTCTTGTCGGCGGCGTGATGCTGGGTTTTGCCTCGCACCTGGTGCTCGATGAAATCTGGAGCATCGACTTCAGCCGCTTCCGACTCAAGAGTTCCTTCGGAACCGCAATCAAGTTCTGGGGCGACTGCTGGTGGTCCAACCTGGCGGCCTATGCCAATGTCATTATCCTGTCGATGATAATCCTTCAGGATCCCGCGCCCGAGCGCGGGCCCATCCCGGGTCGCAAGAGCAACATGATCGCCACGCAACCGCCCGATCGTGGATTGCAATAACGTCAGCCGCCGTTGCGGGTATCCAGCAGCAGCGTCACCGGGCCGTCGTTGGTGAGACTCACCAGCATGTGCTGGCGAAATCTTCCGGTCGCGACGGGAATGCCCAGCCCGCCCACCGCGGCGACGAACGCCTCGTACAGCGCTTCCGCGATTTCCGGCGGCGCGGCGCCGACGAAGCTGGGTCGCCGCCCTTTGCGACAGTCGCCCAAGAGCGTGAACTGACTGATGACCAGCATCGCACCGCCGACGTCTCGAATCGCCAGATTCATCTTGCCTGCGGCGTCGTCGAAAATGCGCAGCTCCGAGACCTTGGCGGCCAGTTGCCGCGCGTCTTCCGCCGTGTCACCCTCGGCGACTCCCAGTAAGACCACCAGCCCGCGACCGATCTCGCCGCAAAGTTCCGCGTCGACCGTCACCCGAGCCTGACTGACTCGCTGCACGCAAGCACGCATCGACAACCGCCTTTCAGCAATAGGCAAGCACCGTAAGCGGCTTCACGATACGGTCTCGTCTGCTCGATGGTCAACCGCGGCGCTTTCGATCAGATCTTGCCCGCGCGCGTCCGGCAGACGATACTGACTCGTTTCCGAAAGTGTCTGCCATGCATCCCGTGCTGTTACTGGCGATCTACTGCTCGCTGAGCGTCGTGGCATCGCTTTCGGGCGGCTGGGTGCCACTCGTGGTGCGGCTCACGCATCGCCGCATGCAATTCGCCATCAGCTTCGTTTCCGGCGTCATGCTGGGAATCGGCATGCTGCATCTGCTGCCTCACAGCTTCGAGGCCCTGCACTCGATCGATCGCACGGTAGGCTGGGCCCTGGCCGGTTTCTTGTTCATGTTTTTTCTGGAGCGGTTCTTTCACTTCCACCATCACGACGTCGGCGAAAGCCCGCTGCCGAACGACGCTACTGCACACGATCATGCGCACCATGAAGATGTTCACGGGGAGCATGATCACGGACACGAACACGCCCGCACCGGCTCCTTGTTTCCCTGGGGCGGTGCGGTTGTGGGACTGACGCTGCACGGACTGATTGATGGCGTGGCGATGGCTGCCGCCGTGCAGGCCGAGGTCGGCCTCGTGGCCTGGGCTGGGCTGGGCACCTTTTTGGCCATCGTGCTGCACAAGCCGTTCGACTCGCTGACGATCGGCACCTTGATGGCCGCCGACGGTCGCTCGCCGGCGCTGCGCCACTTGCTCAACGCACTCTATTCGCTCGTCACGCCGCTGGGGGTGGTGCTGTTCTTCGCGGCGGCGCAGGCCGTCGGCGTAGCGCACGAAGGACTGGGTCAGGTATTGGGCTTCGCGGCTGGCGCGTTCATTTGTATCGCTACCAGCGATCTGCTGCCCGAGCTGCAATTTCATCGCCACGATCGGCTGACGTTGTCGGCGGCGCTGGTCGCAGGAATCGCGGTCGCCTGGGGCACCGTATGGCTGGAAGGCGGCCACGACCATTCGCACTCGCCGGCGCCGGCGCACGAAGTCGAGCACAATCACCAGCACGACTAGCGTCGTGGAGTGCGGCGCGTTGGGCTGCTACACTTCCAGGCCGCGCTCCAGCCGGATCCGGCGGACTTCCGCCAGCACGTCGGCGATCACGACATGATTGGCTTCGATGTTCTTCCACTCGACGAAGAACACCCAGGCGATGAACATCAGGCCTGCCATGGCGCCCCACAGATGCGGCGTGATCCAATCTTGCGTGTGCGGCATTCCCGTGGCCGGATCGGCGGCGCCGCCCAGGGCGATCACGCCCACGACGGCCAGCATGCCCATCACGGCCCAGGGAAACGTCCTCCGCTTGAGCGCCGTGCTTCGCCGGATGAGCGACACGTCCAGTCCGTAGGTCTCGCAGACTTCCTTGCACCAGCGGCTGGTGCCGATGAAGTAAGTGACGACGATGCTGTTGACCAGCACCACGGCGAGCGCCGTAGCCACGCCCGCCAGGCGATGCACGGTGGCCCAGCGCAACATCTCCTCGCTGTGGTCCGTGTGCAGATCCTCGATCGACAGACCCACGATCAGAGTGGCCCCCATCATCACCAGGGCAAACCACGCAAGGGTCATGAAAATGCGAGTCACGGCAGGTTCGCGCGGGAGGAGAAAAGGAGCGGCCCAGGTTGGATGTCGGGCTAGGGTCCGCATTAGACACTCTACCGGACCACTTCGTCCAGCCACTGGCGGCGGCTAGAATCGATGCATGGAAAAACCTGTTCTGGCAATCACGCTGGGCGATCCGGCGGGCGTCGGTCCCGAGACGATCGTCGGCGCCTGGTCCGATCCGGCGGTACACGAATTCTGCCGTCCGCTCGTGATCGGGCATCCGGAAATCGTGCGTCGCGCGATCCGACTGTTAAAAAGTCCGGCGCGCGTCGTCGAGATCGGCTCGCCGGTCGAAGCGAAACCGGCGATCGACGTGATCCCCTGCCTGATGTCGGGCAGCGACGCTGCCGTACACGTCGCTCCGGGCGCCATCGACGCTCGGGGCGGCCAGGCCGCTTACGACGCGCTGCTAGTGGCCGCGCGATTGGCCCTCGATGGCAAAATCGATGGGTTGACCACCGCGCCCTTGCACAAAGTGGCCCTGTGGCGCGCGGGTCATGAATACCCGGGGCACACCGAGCTGTTGGCCGAGCTGTGCGGAGTCGACGACTTCGCCATGATGCTCTACCTCGGCCCCGGCGCCGACGTGCGCGGTCCGGCCGGGCTGGCGATTGTACACGTGACTCTACACATGGCGCTGGCCGACGTGTTTGCCGCGCTCACGAGCGACGCGATCCTCAACAAGGCACGACTTGTGTCGCGCGTCATGACCGTGTTCAAAGGCGCACGGCCGAAAGTGGGCGTGTGCGCGCTCAATCCTCACGCCGGCGAGGAAGGTCTGTTCGGCGACGAGGAGCGCACGCTGATTCGTCCGGCGGTGGAGCGCGGACTGGCCGAAGGATTGGATCTCGAAGGACCCCTGCCGGCAGACACCCTGATCGGCCGCGCTCGCGACGGGCAGTTCGACGCCGTCGTCGCCATGTATCACGATCAAGGACACATCGCGATCAAGTTGCTGGCCATGCACCGCGCCGTCAACGTCACGCTCGGGCTGCCCATCGTGCGCACCAGCGTCGCGCACGGCACGGCCTTCGACCTGGCATGGCAAGGCCGCGCGGAGACCGCCGGCATGGTCGAGGCCCTGCGCGTCGCCAGCCGCCTGGCCGCCGCCAGAAGCGTGCGCTAATCGATCGCGGCTTCCAACGCCGTCTACGATGCCGCTTGCCGGCTTAGCCCCCTATCGTCTCGGGCCGCGCGACTTGCCGGCCCGTTCGGGCAGACGATCGTCCAAGGAGAACTTGTCGAGAAACTCTTGCGTTCGATCGAGCGGCTTGGTTGCGCCGCGCTTGAACGCGAATTCTTGCGGATTGATAGTCGCGCCCAGTCGCACCTCGTACAGCTCCATCAACACGATCATCCGTCCGGTGCTTTCGGCGACAGCCTTCGAGTCGCTTGCGGTCGAACTAGGAGCCGCGCGCCAGTACTCGATGCGATAGGGAAAGAAATCATCACAGCCCACGTGCAACACGACACGATCGGGCAGGTTCGGCGCCAGCTTGCTGAGATCGGCCGGCTGGCCGGCTTCGATGGCCTCCTTCTGGTCGCCCAAGAGTTGCACCAGTCGGGCGCGGTTCCAGGTTCCTTCGATCGTCCACACTGGCAAATCTTCCAGACGGCTTTCGGCGACCGTGCCGAATTGAAACGAGCCTTCGATGCCGCTCAACAGTTTGGGCAATCCGCCCAGAGCGAGCCAGGCATTGGGCGGCAGCGGCGAGCGGGGTCGCGCGCGAGCCAGGCGCGCCATATCGACGCGGCTCAGACGCGTGTGCGAACCCACCTCCTCGGAAATCCAAAGCTCCTTGCCGTCGGAGATCTGCTGCATGCTAGCCAGCTTCTCGCCCGTTTGCAGGTTCAAGTCAAACCGCAGCGCCCGCGTGGGCCCCCTGCCCTGCTGGAGATAAATGCCCGAGCCGATCAGCGGATGCCCCAACAGATCGATCCGCTGGCGGACTTTGGCCGAAATCGAGGTTTGTGAATCGACGGCCGCTATCACGTGTCGCAGCAAGGCGTCGCCAGAGCTGCTTTCGGCCGCCGGGTTGGCCGGTGCGTTGTCGCGTGCGGCGGAAGTGCCTAGTGGCAATGCCGTTTGGCCATGAGCCGCCAGGCTCCAGGCGGCCCATGCCACGACGCCGGCGAAGATAGGCAAAATGGAGTTCATTTGCTGATTTTGCCGGATTTGCCAAAGAATCGCATTGTAGGACGCCGACCAACATTGCATCGCAGAAACTCTTGCCCGATCCCGGCGCGTACCGTGCCAGCCGACCAGCGGTCGAAGTGGCTCGGAAAATGCCGCAGGGCAGGAATTGTAAATGGTTGTCAGCCAAGGGTCTATCTCAGTCCGCGGCCGGCTGCCAGAGGCTGTTTCGCGCCGACAAAAAACGAACTTGATGCAGGTGCCGGAACCTACGCTGTTGCCGGGATGAACGCCGGAATCTCGCTTTTAGGGGGGACAAATGAAATCTCGCATGGCTTCGATTCTGCTCGGGATGATAGTGACCGCCGTTAGCGGCGGTTGCTTCCTGCATCCTCCGTATGGAGCGCTCAACGGCAACACCACGGCGCTTCCGCCCATGGGCAAGCTGACCCATCGAAACAACCTGCCCCCGGCTCAGATGCTGATGGAGCCAGGGCCGGGCGTCGGCGGACCAGGACCCGGCATCATGGCCCAGGCCGAGTTGATGTCGGCTGGCGGCGTCCGCACCTCGCAGGTGGCCTTCGTCAGCCCCGAGGGAATGTCAGTCGGCTGGGATGTCGGCGCGCCGGGCACGTTTGACTCCGAACCGCTGATCGTGCCCGGTCGTTACAACTTTCCGCAGGGCGCGATCTATCGAATCAAGTTGACCGATATCCCCGGTCGCCCGGGCGTCGAGCTGTATCCGACGCTCGAGGTCGGTCCGCCGACTCCGCGTACCGAGGCGTACCTGGCGCACAACGCCATTCCGGCTCAGTTCACCGAGGAAGATTTCGACCAGGTGCTCTCCGGCAACTTCGTCACCAAGGTGATCTACCTGCCGGATCCCGAATTTCAGGAACTGGCCTTGGCCGGTGTCGAGACCCTGGTCAGCACGCGACTCGATCCGGGCATCGACCCGATCGTCGAAGCCGATCGCCGCGGCGCGATCATGGCCATCGTCCGCATCGGCAACAAGGATTTGGAAGTACCGGGCGGTGAAGCCGAGATGGTCGGCGACATGAGCTTTGGTGGCGGCGGCGGCGGTCCGCTGCCGATGGGCGCCGGCGGCCCCGGTGGCTGCGGTTGCCCGGGTGGCGCTTGCTTTCCTGGAATTACCGGCGCCATGCCCTCGGGCTCGCCTGCTCCGTTCATTGCCGGCATGACCGCTCCGCAGTATGGAATGCCAACCAGCGGCACGCCGATCGGACTGCCCGGACCTCCGCACATTCCGTTGGGAGTTCCGGCCGGATTGCAGAAGCACGTGATCGCGAATCACACGCGGATGCACATTCCGCCGCCGGTCCGCAAGTTCAAGATCGACGTTCGCGAGAAGCCGGGCTTCAGCTATCCGAAACCGGTCAGCCAGGTCAGCATCACCGAGCGCAAGCACATGGCCCCGGTTCTCTTCCGGCAGCCGCACGGCGACAAGCATGAGCATGCGTTCGATGTGCCCGACGGCGAGGACTGCGAATAGTCGCGAGCGTCAAAGTTGTAAGTAACAACGGTTGGTAATGGTTCTCTTGGGAAGGTCGTCAGACAATATCCATGACAATGGTCCACAAGCTCCGCAGCCAGTTCAATCTGGCAAGAGTTGCCGGCACCGTGATGGCCGTCGTATTGGCGGGGACGAGTTCCGCAGGTCAACTGCGGGCTCAAGCCCCACCGGTACACTACCATCACGCTGGCATCATGCCACCGGGAGCGATTGGAAGCCAGCAACTCCAACGGGGCGGACCATTGCCTGGGTATTTCCAACCGGTCGAGATCCGTGCCCCGCAGGGGGCGCTGATCTCGGCCGCGTCGTCTGGCGACTTTGCCGATCCTCATCCAAGCATTCTCACCGCGGGCATGCTGATCGGAGCCGTGTATCGGCTGCGAATTTCGAACATTCCGCTCGAGGAAGGTCTGGAAGTTTTTCCCACAATCGAAGTCATCGATCGCATCTATCCGCCGATGGGTCAGGAATTTCGATTCCCGATTCCCATCGAGCTGACCGAGGAAGAATTGCGAATGGCGGCGGAAGGTAAGTTCGTAACCCGCGTCATTTATCTGGAAGAGCCCGACGCGGCGCTGCCGATCGCCCAGCGAGCGGACGAGCAATCGTTCTTCGAAGCGGGCGAGGGGCAGAACCCGTTGGACGTGGCCGATAGTCTGGGCCGGCCGGTGGCGATCTTGCGATTGGGCGGGCGCTTGCCGAGCTCCGATCCGCCGGACGAAACGTTTTTGTACGGATCGCCGCCGATGTTGTTGTGGAAACCGAACCAGGCCCCTGCCCTGCCGAGACTCGAGCAGACCGTGGCGAAACCGCCGTACAAAATCGAGCGAGCCGCCGCCACCGCGCCGATTCGCCGCACCCGCTAGCCCACGGTCGCACGCGCTCATGAGCCGCCAGGTGTCAGCATCCATCCGCTTCGCGATTCTCGGCGCCGCGCCGCGCGCGGCCTTGCTGGCCGCCCTGACCTTGGCGCTGTGCTCGTGCCGCTCGGTGCCGCAGGGTAAGACGCCGCTGCCGGCCGAACGCATTCCCATTGGACAGCCCGTCGCGCCCAATGTCATAGCGGGCGCCGTGGACAAGATCGCCAGCGTGCCAGCCGAACCGGTATGCAACGAGGGCTTGCCAATCCCGATCGGTTGCAATTCGCCGTGGGCGCCGCCGGGCATCGCGGGCCCCTGGCCGCACGATGAATATCTGGAAGACGGCGGCGACCGCGACGTTCAGGTCAACCTTGGGCCCGAGGGCGAAGTGCGCGGCCTGGAACTGGAAGACACGGTCGCGATTTACGACACATTCGATGGTTGCACGATAATCGAGCCGAGCAATCGAGTCTGTCTGTACTCGCCGCGCTTCGCCGCGGTGCGAAAAGTGGAAAGCGTGTTGCAGAATTTGCAAAACGATCAATCGATCGCCGTGCAGTTGCCAGTCAAAGTCAATTTGCACCGAGAAGAAAACCTGGCGACCAGCGTTTTGCAGCCGGTGCAGCCCGTCGGCGGCATCGCCACCAAGCAACCGAGCATCGAGCGCGTGCAAGAAGGCGCCGTGCCGGCCGTCAGCCGCCAACCGGTTGCCGCGATCGACGGCGGTTTCGCGACGTACGAGAACTTGCGCATTCTGCGTCAGGGCGTGTTCGAGGAATCAGAGAAGGCGCGGCTGATCGAAGCCTTCGACGCGGCAATCGTCTGGTCGCACGCGCAGGCCGTGCAAGTCATGCTCGACGGCCGTGCCGCCGTCTCGGTCACCACCGACCAGAAGGCGCAAGTCACGTTTCGCGTCGACGAGCCGAATCATCCCTGCCTGCGGGTGATCAAGGTGGCTTCGACCAAGGCCGCCAAGCCGGGCGACACGGTCGACTTCACCATTCGCTTCGACAACCTGGGCGACCAGGCGATCAAGCACGTGGTGTTGATCGACAATCTCACGACGCGCTTGGAATATGTGCCCGGTACCGCGCAAAGCAGCCGCACCGCGGACTTCTCGACCGAGCAAAATGCCGGCGACTCGCTGGTGCTGCGGTGGGAATTTACCGATCCGCTCCCTGTCGGAGGTGGCGGCCTGGTGCGATTCAACTGCCGCGTGCGGTAGCACCGCCCACGCGGTTGTGCGGCTCGCCTGATGTCAGCCCTGGAATTCGACCAGGATGCCCAACTGCGTTCGACAGAATTGCTCAGCGGTCACGCACCAATTGCCATCCGCTTTTCGTCGAATCAAATCCGACTGGGAATCGGGTTCCCGCGTTGTACTTGGGCGGGCGGTCCGCGGCAAAGACGCACGACAAGAGCGAACGACAATCGATCGAAGTCAGGTCCGCGTCAAAAAACGTCGTGCCGTGGATCCTCATTCCCTGAAACGCCGTACCGCTGTTGCAACGGAATGCGGCTCGCGTGAGGTTGGCATCCTCAAACGAAGCGACTTGAAACGCTGGTCCTTCACCCGAAAGGACGGCATCCGTCAGATTGGCTTTGACAAACGAAGCCCTCTGGAACGACGAAGCTCCGCCAGTCAATTGTGCGTTCGACAGGTCGGCGCCGTCGAACGCTGCGCGTTGAAAGGAGGCGACGCCGCCGGTCAGCACGGCCTTCGTCAACGTTGCTTTTCCGAACGATGCCTTCTGAAACGCACTGGCGCCACCTTCAAGTGAAGCGCCGGACAGGTTTACGTCGGTAAAGCTCGCGTCGCTAAAGGCCCGTCTTCCGCCGCGCAATGAGGCATTTGTAAAATCGGAACCGCGACACTCGGAGTGCGAAAACAGCCCGTCGAGTCCTTCGTCGACCTGAGCCGTCTTGACTTCGATAACATCCTTATCATTGGGAATGGTAATCGCGCGATGCTCCCAATCCTTGCCCGGTACGCGCAAGTAGATTTCCGCCTCATCGCCTTGCTCGAAGCAATCCAGGCCGACCCGTCCCTCGGCATCCGTATCAGTGTGGACTGGCTCAGAAGCTTGGAAGTAAATCATGTGTCTCTCGCCGGTGCGCGTTCGCCGGGAGAGTGGCGCCACGCGCACGTTTGCTACGGGCTTGCCACCTGAATCGTGCACGACCAAAGTAATTCGAGAGGCTTTGTCCAACTCGAGCTTCACTGGAGCGATCGCTGCCTGGTTGTCCGCCTCGTTCAATTGGTAGCTGGATGCAATTGCATAGCCATCCTTCACAGCCGCCACCTGCACGGCACGTTGGCCACTCGTAGGAACGAGCTTTGGAAGGCGGTATTGTCCGTCCGCGTCAGTCGTCGTGGCAAAATTCTCCTGCTTGTAGTGCCCGGCAGGCCAGGTCTTCAGAATGACCAATACTTTGGCATCCGGTATTGGTTTGGCTTGCCGATCGAGCACCCGGCCAGTGAGATCGTCGAGCGCGGGCAACATCGCGTCTCCCAACGGTAAAGCCTGGGATTTTTTCCGTAACGCGTCGTTTTCTGCTTCGCGCTGTGAGGCCACGTCCAATAGTGCGGTCTGTTCCTCGCGTAGCGACCGGACGTCGATCAAAATCCAGCCGACGAGCAGTCCCAGACAAATCAATCCCAGGACCGGCAGTCCTTGGAAGAAAAGACGATCGAAAGGTGTCACTCGGCGGCATTCCGTGGCATAGCGCCGCAAGGAACCGAATCGCTTTTGTGCATTACGCCAAGCATCGTCCAGAGGCATGCCTTTGGCGGCGTTATCATCGACAAGCGATCGAAAATGGAACATGAGTTCCTCATCGATGTCGTCTTCGACCGACATGGCTGGGGGGAACTGCGCGCGACGCCTGAAAGAAAATACTCTTGTCCACGACATCGCTATGCCTCCGCCGGTCGATGGTTCAAAACACGATCGATGGCCTGCGTCATTTTCATCCAGGCGACTGTCTCTAATTGCAACTGTTTTTTTCCCTTGGGCGTGAGCCGATAGAACTTCGCGCGACGATTGGTCGCGGAGTTCCCCCATTCGGACGCGACCCAGCCGCGGTGCTCGAGCCGATGCAGTGCCGGATACAGCGATCCCTCCTCGACCTGCAGGAAAGCATCGCTGGCGTCGTGCAGGTGCCTGGCAATGGCATAGCCGTGCTGCGAGCCCGCCAGCAGCGTGCGCAGCACGAGCATGTCCAAACTTCCTGGCAACAACGTCGACCTTGGCGCTTCAGGGCTCACGACTCACTCCCCTAGAATGACAAGGGGTAATCTAGCACGTTCCCATAGATAGTCAATGGGTGCGAAAGAAACTTCGCGGCCGGGCCGCTTGGAACGAAGTCCGTGGAGCAGCGCGACCTGTGTGCGTCCCGTGGACCCTGGCCACGGGAAGCCTGCGTGTTACACTGGCCTGCCAGAGGGAATGCATGAAGACCAAATTCCTGACACTAGTGCTGGCGGCTTCGATCGTTGGCACGGCGCGTGCCGAGCAGCCGAGTCCGCTTTTCAAGCGCGGCGAGTCGGCCGTCACGTTCAAGCTCAAGGATCGCGACGGCAAGACGCCGCGGATCGTCCTCTTCCAAGACGCCGATCAGGCGGCCACGGCCGATAGCATCAACTATTGGCGCGACACCCAGGATCTCGGCCCCGACGGCGTGGCCGTGGACTTCAAAGGCATCCGCTTCCTGAAATCCAAGGAGCGTCCCGACGATCTCACCGTTCGATTGGTCGGCATCAAGAACGAGTTGGAGCTGGGCGACGCGATTTCGCTGGCCGAACTGCAAAGCGGAAAAACGCAGAAGCTGCATTTCGGTCCCGTCACGTTGGGATTTATTCCGATTTCAGGGACAACCGACGCCGAGATGATCCTGCGCTACGATCCGCGCAGCCGCTCGCTGGATATCGCCGAAGTGTCGGGCCAGTTCGAATGGAAGCGATTGCTGCACGACGCGCAGAGCGATGCCGGCTCGCTCACCGACGTGACCGGCGAAGTCGGCGACGTGCCGCCCGGTGGCCAGATTCTGAAGCCGGCTGCGAAATAGCGACTGCCACTGACGCGCCGTGCGCAAGCCTGCACTAACCCGACGCGCGAGCGAGGGTTCCTCGTATCTGCTGCGAGGTCGCGACATGGCAAGCCTCCGAGCACGCTGAAGATCCCTCGCTCGCGCGTCGGGTTAGTTTCGAGCACGCCAATCATTTCCCCCTGCCCTGCCCCGCGTTAAGATATTCGCTTTCGGTCCGTCCCTATTTTTGCGCGGAAGCGTTACCATGCAACTCGAAGGCAAAGCGGCGATCGTCACCGGCGGAGGCACCGGCGTCGGACGAGCCACGGCACTGGATCTGGCGCGGCAAGGTTGCTCGGTCCTGGTCAACTTCTCGAAATCGCGTGACGAGGCCGAAAGCGCCGCGGCCGAGATCGAGGCCCTGGGCGTGCGCGGCATCGCCGTGCAGTGTGACGTAGCCGACGACACCCAGTGCCGGCGGATGGTCGACGTCGCGGTCAAGGCCTTCGGGCGGATCGACGTGCTGGTGAATAACGCCGGCACGACCAAATTCGTGCTGGCTTCCGAGTTGGATGGGGTGACCGACGAGGATTGGCAGCGGATTTTCGCCGTCAACGTGGTCGGCCCGTTTCATTGCGCGCGGGCCGTCAAGGAACCGATGCTCACTTCAGGCGGCGGACAGATTATCAACGTCACCAGCGTGGCGGCCTTTGCCGGCAAGGGAAGCTCGATTCCGTATGCGGCCTCCAAGGCGGCGCTCAACAACCTGACGATCGCGCTGGCCCGCACGTTGGCGCCGCATATCCGCGTCAACGCCGTGGCGCCCGGCTTCATCACCGGGCGGTGGTTGGAGCAGGGATTCGGCGATGCCTACGAAGGAGTCAAGCGGAGCGTGGAGCGGATGTGCCCATTGGAGAAAGTCTCAGATCCGGCCGACGTGGCGGCGGCCATCATGAGCCTGGTGACCGGTTCGTCGATGATCACCGGGCAGGTGCTGATTTGCGACGGTGGCATGTTGATCGGCAAGTAAGACGGGCGCCGGCCGCTAGTAGTGATTCTGCAGCGGCGTCGGTAACACGGCGGTCGGGCCAACGGCGGTCGGCGGCAAGGGACCGATCGGCTGGGCCAGATCCATGTCGGGATAGCCATCCTTGACGGGCTTGGTGAACAGCTCGCGCGGATCGGC
>JANNQN010000049.1:0-41960 GCA_031400775.1 Planctomycetia bacterium
AACACCGCGATGTCTTCGCCCCGCTCGCGCAGCGGCGGCGCTTGCAGCTCGAACACCGCCAGGCGGTAGTACAGGTCCTCGCGAAACTTCCGCTCGCGCACGTACGCCTGCAAATCCTGATTCGTGGCCGCGATGACCCGCACGTCGACGCTCACCTCCTTCTGCGCGCCGACCGGCAAGAACGGATGGCCTTCCAGGATCCGCAGCAGCCGGGCCTGACCTTCCAGGGTCATCTCGCCGACTTCGTCCAGAAACAGCGTGCCCAAGTCGGCTTGCTGGAAAAAGCCGACGTGATCGCGGTCTGCGCTGGTGAACGAGCCCGCCTTGTGGCCGAACAGTTGGCTGTCCATCAGGTTGGTCGGAATGGCGGCGCAATTGACGCACAGCATCGGACGATCGGCGCGCGAGCTGGCCTGGTGCAACGCGCGGGCGATCAATTCCTTGCCCGTGCCGCTCTCGCCGGTGATCAACACGCAGCCGTTGGCCCGGGCCATGCGGGCGATCTTGGATTTCAGCTCCAGCATGGCCGGACTGCGGCCAATGATCTCGCCCCGCTCGGGCAGCTTGGCCACCAGGTTCTGATAGTCGGTGCTCAGGTTCCGTTCGCGCAGCGCTCGCGTGAGCGCCACCGTGGTGATGTTGGCCAGCGAAATGGTGAAGTCAAAGTCGGATTGACGAAAGCGGCCCAACTCGAGATACGCGTGGATCGCACCCAGGATCGTATCGTCGTGTACCAGCGGCACGCACAGCGCGTCGGCGTAGTGTTGCAGCCCATCGGCTGGCGCGTCCACCGGACCGTTGGCCACCCAGATCGCCTGCTTTTCTTCGCAGACCATATCGGTCAGCGTCTTGCTGAACACCATGTGGCTCGTGGCTTCCGGCGGGATGACCAGTCGCGGGACGAGGTCTCCCTCGTCGCTGAGCCAAAGAAAGCCGGCCACCGTGGCATGAGTCCACTCGCGCAGCAGATCGAGCGAGGCCCGCACCACGTCGTCCGGCGCCTCGCAGCCCAGCAGCTTGATGCTGAACTGGTAGAGCAGTAGCAGCTCCTGCGCGCGGCGCGTGTCGGATAGCGCCGCGAGCGCCTCGGGCTCGAAGGGCCGTCCGCCCATCGGCTGGTTGCGGATGATCGTCGCGGTCGGCGAGCCATCGGTTTGCGAGTCGATGGTCGGCGGCTGCTCGGTCTGATGGAACTCGAACTCGGTGGAACCGACGCGGACATGATGACCGTCGACCAGCACCGCGTCGTCGATCTTCCGGTCGTTGACGTACGTGCCGTTGCGGCTGTCGGCGTCGCGGATGTGCCAGGCGCGGCGATCTTGAACGACGATCGCATGTACGCGCGAGCAGAGCGGATCGCTCAGGGTGATGGCGCATTCCGGGTCGCGTCCGATGCGATTCTCGTCGGTCGGATCGAGCAAAAAACTGACGCCGGCTCGACTGCCGACCGTCATCGTCAAGTAAATGTACACGGGTGTGGCGCTTGCCTGGAGCCGCGAGTCTGGAGAAAACCTGTTCCTAGCGGGATAGCGCCGCCAGTATATCACCCCACGCGGCGCGGTATAACTAGTGGAGCAACGACTCCAGTTTGCCCGGTGGCACGGGCATCTAGCCCGTGCGAAGCCCTCTCAAATTCCATTCTCCGTGCTCTTGGTGTTTTTGTGGTTCAACGTTTTCTTTCCAAAGAGAGGTAGCCACAACGGCACCAAGAGCGCGAAGGAGAGGAGTCCAGTAGGTCTTCGTTTGTTCGGCTGGCTCAAGCGGCCTAGAATGCGAATGAGCGATCGACCCGACTTCGTACGCCGCCTGGCAGCCATGTCCACAAGCAATAGCCTTGAATCTTTTCAGCATGAAACAGGCGTGCTGCTGGTGGGGCACGGCTCGCGCGAGCAAGTCGGCCGCGACGAGTTTCTGGCGACTGCCCGGTTGGTGACGCAATTGGACGATCGCATGGCGGTCGAGGCGTGCTTTCTTGAGTTTTCCGGCCCGACGATCGGCCAGGGATTCAAGGCGCTTGTCGAGCGCGTGCCAGTCGAGCGGCCGCCGGCCGAGCGGCGCGTACGTCGCGTGGTTGTAGTGCCCGTGCTGTTGTTTTCGGCCGGCCACGCGCAGCGCGACATTCCCGCGGCAGTGCGGGCCGCGGCCAGCGAGCATCCCGAGATTGTCGTCGTGCAGGCCGACCACTTGGGTTGCCACGCCGAGTTGCTGGCGCTTTCGAAATTGCGGTACGACGAAGCGCTTGCTCGGGCCGCGCCTGCGCCGGCCGAGGACACGGCGCTCGTGATGGTCGGGCGCGGCAGTCCAGACGCCGACGCCACGGCCGAGATGCTGCGATTCGCACAACTGCGCTGGCAGCAAACTCCCGTCGCACAAATGGCAACCGGGTTTGTCGCGATGGCTGAGCCGAAGCTGGAAGACGTTCTCGACCAGGCGGCCGAGTGGGGCGCGCGGCGCGTCGTTGTGCAACCGCATTTACTGTTCGGTGGCGTGCTGTTGGATCGGATTCGAGACGTGGTTGCACGGCAAGCCGAACGTCATCCACGGATCGAATGGCTGTTGAGCGAACACCTGGGCCCCGCGCCACACGTCGCGCGGGCGATCATCGCGCGAGCCGCTGTCGCTTTAGGCTCGGCTGCGATTGAGAAGTAACCCGTCGGGCACTCAAGCGAACTGCCAGCGTCGAGCAATTGATTTCCTGTGACTTCCTGATTTCTCGCCCACGGCATTCGTTTGAGCTGGGAGCGGATTTCGACCGATCAAATCCCTGAGACGTCGCGTGGCCTCGGTCCATGACAGGCAAAATAGTCAAAACGCGCCGTGTTCCACGGCGAGCCAGCGGCCCGAGCGCGACCCAAATCACCTTTCTTCACGTACCCAAAGCTGGACAGCGTATAAGCTGGACAGTGTAATCGCCTGAAATCAAAAGGGCTTAGCGCGATCGACTGTGCCGATTGGGCCGACTATGCTGATATTGCATTCTCGGCGAGAGGCGTATACCATCTTTTTAACCTGTTTCAATTGCGGCACTTAGGTTTTCTAACGAAATCCTCAGAGGGAGATTCATGAGTCGTCCAACCGCGCTTCTGAGCCGTTCTTGTGCCCGACGATTCATGCCTTTTGCTCTGTTGATGGCGATCGCCTCGTGCATCGCGATCCTGGCCGGCCAGATTGCCGCCGGCGAGCCGGTGGGGCCGAAAAGCGAAGATCGGCAGATCACGCGAAACATCACGCGACTGATGACGACCGATCATCTCACGCGGCATCCGCTGGACAACGAAATCAGCAATCGTTGGCTGACCAATTACCTGAAGATGCTCGATCCGCGCAAGGTGTTCTTCAGCCAGGCCGACGTGGACGGCTTCATGGACTATCGCGACCAGTTGGATGACATGGCGCTCAAGGGCGACACCACGTTTGCCTATCAGGTTTTCAACAAGTTCCTGGAGCGGATCGACCATCGCGTCAAGATGGTCGAAGAACTGCTGCCTATGGAGCACGATTTCACCGTCGACGAGGAACTTGTCACCGATGCCGATCAGATGCCGTACGCCAAGAACGAAACCGAGATGCGCGACCGCTGGCGCAAGCGGGTGAAGTACGATTTGCTCGACCTGGCCAGCGAGAAAAAATTGGAAGGCAAGGAAGCCCAGGAGAAAATTTCGAAGCGCTACCGCCAGCTCGCCAAGCGGATGAAGCAGACCGATCACGATGAGCTGCTGGAAATGTACTTGACGGCCATGACCACGGCCTATGACCCGCACACGACCTACATGTCGGCCGACACGCTGTTGAACTTCGAGATTCAAATGCGGCTCAATCTCGAGGGCATTGGGGCGGCGCTCGAAGCGCCCGAGGGCGAGACCGTGGTCAAGAAAGTCATCCCCGGCGGCGCCGCCGCCAAAGACGGCCGGCTGAAGCCCGACGATCGTATCGTGGGCGTCGGGCAGGGTACCGACGGCGCGATCGAGGATGTGCAGGAAATGCGGCTCAATGACGTGGTCAAGCGGATCCGCGGGCATCAGGGCACCACCGTGCGGCTGAAGGTCATTCCCAAGGGAGAGACCGAGCCCAAGATCTACGACATCGTCCGCCAGCAGATCGAGCTGACCGATAGCGAAGCTCGCAGCGTCATTCTCGAGGCCGGCAAGAAGGCCGACGGCTCGCCCTATAAGGTGGGCGTCATCAACCTGCCCAGCTTCTACATGGACATGAGCGGAGCGAAGACCGGCCGCGACGACTTCAAGAGCACGACCCGCGACGTGGCCAAGCTGCTCAAGCAATTCAACGCCCAGAAGGTCGACGCCGTGGTGATCGATCTGCGGCACAACGGCGGCGGATCGCTGACCGAGTCGATCAACTTGACCGGCTTGTTCATCGACACCGGACCGGTGGTGCAGGTCAAGGATTTTGACGGCACGAAGCAGCAATACGAAGACACCGAGCGCGGCCTGGCCTGGCAGGGACCGCTGGTCGTGCTGACCAGCAAGTTCAGCGCCAGCGCTAGCGAAATCTTCGCGGGCGCGATTCAGGACTACAAGCGCGGGCTGATCGTCGGCGACATCTCGACCCACGGCAAGGGCACGGTCCAAAGCCTGCTCGACCTGGGCCAGAAGATTTTCCGCGGTTTGCCGCACGCTCCGCAGATGGGCGCTCTGAAGATCACGATGCAGCAGTTTTATCGCCCCGACGGCGACAGCACCCAGAGCCGCGGCGTGCTGGCCGACGTCGACTTGCCCTCGCTGACCAGCCAATTGGACGTGGGCGAATCGAGCCTCGACTACGCGCTCAAGTTCGATGCCGTTCCGCCGGTGAAGTACAACAAGTACAGCCTGGTGGACAAGCGGGTCATCGATCAATTGAAGAACCGCTCGGCCGATCGCCGCAAGGATTCGAAGGATTTTCAGATCGTGATGCGCGATATCGCCCGCTTCAACGAGCAGAAGGAAAAGAAGCGGATTTCCCTCAACCGCGAGAAGTTCATGGCCGATAAGGCCGAGCTCACGGCCGAAAAGCACGAAGAGAAAGAGCTCGAAGAACAGAACGATCCCAACCGCCCGGTCGTGAAGCGGGACTTCTACTTCAATGAAGTGCTCGCGATCACCACCGACTACGTGGCGATGCTCAACGCTCCCCAGGCGGCGACCGTCGGCAAGCGGTAAACCTCGGGCGTCGTATAAAAAGAACGGCCGCCGATCAGGTCAGCGGGATTCGCAGCCCGTCGTAGGCCAGTTCCATTCCCGCGGGCAGCGACGCGCAAGTGGCCTCGTGTTCCAGGTCGTGGGACATGTGAGTGAACAGTGTTCGCTTGGCCCGCACGCGCTCGGCGACTTCGACCGCCTCGGCCAGACTGAAGTGCGTGGGATGCGGCTTGTGTCGCAGCGCGTCGAGCACCAGCACGTCCAGCCCTTCCAAGAGCGGCCAGCTCGCCGGCGGAATGCAGTTCGTGTCCGTGCAATAGGCCACGTTGCCGAAACGGTAACCCAGCACGCGGAACCGCCCGTGGACCAGCGGAATCGGCACGACCCGCGCCCCCAGGATCTCGAATGGCTCCTCGCCGATCCGCGTAAAGTTGATCTGCGGCACTCCGCCGCCGTAGTGCCGGGCCTCCTCGGTAAAGGCGTAATCAAATGACTTGCGGATGCGATCTTCGACCTGCTCCTCGCAGAAGATGGGCATCGGGTGCCCCAGGTAATAGGGGAACAGCCGCAAGTCATCCAGGCCGAACACGTGGTCGGCGTGGTCGTGGGTGAAAAGTGTCGCATGGATGATGCCGACCTTCTCGCGCAGCAACTGCGTCCGCACGTCGGGGGGCGTGTCGACGAGCAGGTTGCCGCCGGGCAAGCCCAGCACCAGTCCGCAACGCAGGCGGTTATTGCGCGGGTCGACGCTCGTGCAAGTGTCGCACCCGCAGCCGATCACGGGCACGCCGATCGAGGTGCCCGTGCCCAAGAAGACCAACTGGCCGCCGAACTCAGAGGTGACAGCGACTTTGCTCAAGGTTATCGTTCGTCCGAGGTGTCTAGGTCGAGCTGATGAAGTCGGGAGGATCAAACGCTTTAGGGTCGCTGCCGCGGCTCAATGATTGGCCCCGCACGCGGTTACGATTGCGTTGCGATTGACTGGCCGACGACCGGGCCGCTTGAGCGTGAACAACCGTTATTGACCGTCCGTAAAAATCGTTATAAACTATGCTGCTTGCGAATCTTACGCCTTCCCGCCATTCGCTTGCCTCTGGGAATATGAGCGCCGGCGCCGTCGATCGAGCGCACTCGTTTCAACCTCGCTAGGAACAGGTCCAAGTACCTATGGAACTGCTGGAACGTATTTGGGAGCTCTTCACGGGCTTTTTCTCGTCCCTGGCCTCGGGGATCGAGCGCGCGATCACGTCGGTAGCGGGTTCATCCAATGCCAGATATATCAAGAAGTTACATCCCAAGGTCGAGGCGATCAACGCCCTCGAGCCAAAATTCCAGGCGATGTCCGATGACGAGTTGCGATCGCTCACGACGGTATTTCGCAAGCGGCTGGCCGCTGGCGAAACGCTCGACGATCTGCTCGTCGAGGCGTTTGCCGCCTGTCGCGAGAGCGGGCGGCGGCACCTGAGCATGCGCCATTACGACGTCCAGATGATGGGCGGCATGATCTTGCACGGCGGCAATATCGCCGAAATGGTGACCGGCGAAGGCAAGACCCTGGTGGCCACGCTGCCGGCCTTTCTCAATGCCCTGGCCGGCCGGGGCGTGCACGTCATCACGGTCAACGACTACCTCGCCCGCCGCGACATGGAGTGGATGGGCCCGTTGTACATGGGCCTGGGCATGAGCGTCGGCAATATCCAAAGCGGCATGGAGTCGGGCGAGCGGCAGAAGTCCTACGCTTGCGATATCACCTACGGAACCAACAACGAGTTCGGCTTCGACTACCTGCGCGACAACATGCGTCCCGCGGCCCGCGACGACGAACGCTACCCCAAGCACTTGCAGCAGTCCCAGGGCAAGCTGTATTACGCGATCATCGACGAGGTCGACAACATTTTGATCGACGAAGCCCGCACGCCGCTGATCATCGCCGGCCCGGCACACGACGACGTCACCCGCTACGGCCGGGCCGACAAGATCGCCCGCCAATTGCAAAAAGACGTCCATTTCGAGATCAAGGAAAAGGAGCATTCCGTTCACCTGACCGACGAGGGGGTGCGGGCCGCCGAAAAGCTGGCGGGCGTGGAAAGCTTTTACACGTCCGGCAACATGGAATGGCCGCACTTGATCGACAACTCGCTCAAGGCTCACCACCTCTACAAGCGCGACGTCAATTACGTCGTGATGGACGACGAGATCGTGATCGTCGACGAGTTCACCGGCCGTCTGATGCCGGGCCGCAACTGGAGCGACGGCTTGCACCAGGCCTGCGAGGCCAAGGAAGGCGTGAAGGTCAAGGAAGAGAACCAGACGCTGGCCACGATTACGCTACAGAACTTTTTCAAGCTCTACGAGAAGATCTGCGGCATGACCGGCACGGCCATGACCGAGGCCTCGGAATTCTGGAAAATCTACAAGCTCGACGTCATCACGGTCCCCACTAACCGGCCGCTCAAGCGCAGCAACCATCCCGACGTTATCTACCGCACCGAGCGCGAAAAGTTCAATGCCATCGCCGATGAAATCGAGCACTTGAACCGTTGGGACGTCGTGCAAACGAAGAACAAGGAACTGGTCGGTACTCTGGTCAAAGAGGACGACAAGGCGGCCGAGATCCAATTGAAGGAAAACAAGGAACGTGTCACGGTTCCGGCCGGCGAAGTGCTCGAGGTTCAGCGCCGCGGCCGGCCGGTGCTGGTCGGCACGGTTTCGATCGAAAAGAGCGAGCGGCTCTCCGCCATGCTCGACAAGCGGGGCATCAAGCACCAGGTGCTCAACGCCAAGCATCATAAGCGAGAGGCCGAGATCGTGGCCCAGGCCGGCCGCAAGAACGCCGTCACGATTGCCACGAACATGGCCGGCCGCGGCACCGACATCATCCTGGGCGGCAACGCCGAGACGATGGCCTGGGCCCTGCTGCAAGACAAGTACGCCACCCGGCTCGACGTTCCGCAAGAGGAATGGACCGCGCTGATCAAGGAAATCGAAGAGCGCGAGAAGATGAAGCCCGAGGGGGTGGAGGTTCGCGGCCTGGGCGGATTGCACATCATCGGCACCGAGCGACACGAAGCGCGGCGCATCGACTTGCAGCTTCGCGGGCGTTGCGGCCGCCAGGGCGATCCCGGCAGCAGCCGCTTCTACCTCTCTCTGGAAGACGACCTGATGCGGATCTTCGCCGGCGAATGGGTCAAGAACATCTGGACCCGGCTGGGGATTCAAGAGGGCGAGGCAATCACCAGCCGCATGGTCAGCCGCCGCGTCGAAGGCGCGCAAAAGAAGGTCGAGGAGCGCAACTTCGAAGTCCGCAAGAATTTGCTCGAATACGACGAGGTGATGGACGAGCAGCGCAAGCGCGTCTACGGCTATCGGCAGCGGATTCTGGACGGGGCCAAGTGCAAAGAGTTGATCCTGGAAATGATCAACGACCAGGTCAATCGTCATCTCGACGAATACCTGGCCAAGGACTACGGCACCGACACGTTCTCGCAATGGGTCAGCGGGCAACTTTCGGTCGAGCTGGAAGCGCGCGATTTCCGCGGTCTCGACTTTAACAGCGCGGTCCGCTCTGCCCGCGACGAAGCCGCCCGCATGGCCGAGGGCCAGGTGATCGACGCCATCGACGAAAATCTGCCCGAGGAAGACGACGAGCAGGAATGGAACTGGGAGGCCCTGGCCAAGCTGCTCAATACCCGCTGGAAGCTCAACATTCGCGATCGCGACTTGAAGAAGCTCGAGCGCGGCGCGATCGCCGAGATGGTGATCGTTCGGGCTCGCGAGGCCATCGAGGCGGTCGATCTCGGCGAAGGCGAGCGCTTTCTCGACGAGGATTTCGGCGTCCGCACGGCCTGCGCCTGGGTGCACTACAAGTTCGGCGTCACGCTCGATCCGGCCGAGGTCGGCAAGCTGGATGCCGAGGCCTTCAAGCGAATGGTTCGCGAGAAGGCGGCGCACGTCTACGAAGAACGCGAAACCGAATACCCTGTGCTGGCCGGGCTGTATCACTTCACGACCGAGGACAGCGACGGGAAGAAGCGGGTCGACCGCGAGGCGCTCGTGGCCTGGGCCCGCGAGCGGTTCGGCATCGAATTGGACGTTTCGGAATTGAAGAGCCGGCAGCGTGACGAAATTCGCAGCCTGCTGGTCGAGCACAGCCGCGCCCTGCAGCAACACGCCAACGAGGCTCTGGACGAAGTACACCGCCGGGTCGACAAGTTGTACGGCGTCGCCACGGCCGATCAGACCGCCGGCGTGGCCAGCGGCGGCAACGGCGCGCTCTCGTCGCTTTCCGACTGGCTGCGGCAGAGCCTGCACTGCGAGCTGCCGCCGGACAAGCTGGCCCGGCTCGATCGCGAGCAGCTCGAGCGACGCTTGGAGATGGCCGTCGAAGATCGCTATCGCCCCGAGATGCGGCGCATGGAGCGATCGCTCGTGTTGCAGATTCTGGATGCCGCCTGGAAAGATCACCTGCTGGCCATGGACCATCTGCGTTCCAGTGTCGGATTGCGCGGCTACGCCCAGGTCGATCCCAAGGTGGAGTACAAGCGCGAAGGCATGCGGACGTTCGAGCTGATGTGGGGTTCGGTGGCCGAGCGCGTGACCGACCTGGTGTTCCGCGTCGAGCAGGTCGACGATTTCGCCGATTCGACCTTTGTCGAGAGCGAAGCAATTCACGAAGAGGCCCAGAGCGCCACCGACATCGCCGGCCAGCAGCAGGCCGCCATCGACGCCACGCAATCGGACAAAAAGCAGGAGCCGATTCGCAATCGCAACCAGCGCGTGGGCCGCAACGATCCCTGCCCCTGCGGCAGCGGCAAGAAGTTCAAGGTCTGCTGCATGAGGAAGAACCAGGGAAACTAAAGCGCAGTTCGTAGTGCTTGCCTTCTCCTCTCACGAAGCCTCTAGCGCAAGGCGGGATTATGCAATTCGCAGCATGGGACTGGCGCCGGTGGGAGACAGCCGCAACGCGGCGCTTTGCGATAGCCAGGGGCATCGCCCCTGGAAAACGCCCGCACCTTATCACTATCTCATTCAAGCCCCAACGGGGCGACCTAAAGAGCGCCCCGTTGGGGCTCAAAAAACATTGCGGATTGGGAGCGAGGCGCTGTCCCAGGGGCGATGCCCCTGGCTATTGCAGGTTGGGCCTTTGGCCCACCCAAGGCTGCCGCTGGAATAAACCTGTGCAAGAGAAACGGCACCGGGTAACGAAACACTCAGCCTGATCTTGCCGACTGGGAAAGGAATCCCGCGATGGCTCACCTGTTGAACCTGCTCTATGCCGGATTGCTGGCGATTGCCTCGCCCTGGCTCGTCGTGGTCGCGATTCGCCAGGGCAAATACCGCACGGGCTGGGGCGAGAAGTTCCTAGGCTTGGTGCCCCGTCGCGATTCGCTGGCGCCCTGTGCGTGGATTCACGCCGTGAGCCTGGGCGAGGTCAGCCTGATCGCGTCGCTGGTGGCCGAAATCCGCCGCCGCCATCCCGACTGGGACATCGTCATCTCGACGACCACGCTGACCGGCTACTCGCTGGCCCGTTCGCGCTATGCACAATTCCCGGTGTTTTACTGCCCGCTCGACTTCAGTTGGGCCGTGCGGCGCGCCTTGCGGCGGATCCGCCCCAGTTTGCTCGTCTTGGCCGAGTTGGAGCTATGGCCGAACTTGATTACCGAGGCTCGCCGCTCGGGCGCGAAGGTGGCGATCGTCAACGGCCGCCTGAGCGACCGCAGCTTTCGCGGCTACCGCCGCTTTCGACCGCTGGTGCGCCGCCTGTTGGCCAAGGTCGATCTCGTGGCCGCGCAAAACGCGCTCTACGGCGAGCGGTTCCTCGGCATCGGAGCGCCCGCGGACAAGCTGCACGTCACCGGCTCGCTCAAGTTCGATGGCGCAACTACCGATCGCGACAATCCCGCCACGGTTCGCTTGCGCGAGCTGGCCGGCATGCGGCCCACGGACACCGTCTTTCTGGCCGGCAGCACTCAGGAGCCCGAGGAGCGGCTGGCGCTGGAAGCCTTCCGCCAATTGGCGCCGGCGCATCCCGATCTGCGGCTGATCATCGTGCCCCGGCATCCCGAGCGTTTCGACCAGGTCGCCGACCTGCTGGCCACGAGCGGCCTGCCCTGGCAAAAGCGTACCCAACTGGACACGAGCCCGTTCGACCCGCGAGCCCGCGTGCTGTTGGTCGATCGCGTCGGCGAGTTGGGCGCGTGGTGGGGAACGGCGAAGATTGCCTACGTCGGCGGCAGCATGGGCAAGCGCCAGGGGCAGAACATGATCGAGCCGGCCGCCTATGGCGCTGCCGTTTCGTTTGGCCCCTTTACGCGCAATTTCCGCGACGTCGTCGAAGCCCTGTTGGCCGGCGAGGGAGCCGTCGTCGTGCAAGACGGCGCGGAGCTTACCGGTTTCGTGCGGCGCTGTCTCGACGATCCGCAATTTGCCGAAGCGCTCGGTGCTCGGGCCCGGCGGGTCGTGGGGGCCCAACTGGGTGCTACGGCGCGGACTGTTGACCTGCTCGATGCGCTGCTCGCAGTTTCCCCGCCGGTCATCGCCGACGGTCGGGCGGCGGCCTGAACGGCCGTTATCTTGCCCCGAGACCGTGATCTCTGCCGTCGTCAGACTTCGGTTTGAGCGGCACGAGCTACGCTTAGTGCCCGTCATAAAAAAGCGATCCGCTCGACGACAACCCAAACTCTCTCGGTTCCCGCCAGCGATCTGAGATTAGCTTCAAGGTCAGAAAGTCCCCCTGATCGTCCGCTTCCGTGACCTGGAGGCTCTTTAAGTCAAATCGTGTTTGTTCGAAGTGTACGGTTAGCGCATTCTCGACATCGAACCCGTTGCGCTTCCCCCATTTTTGGACCACCTTTTGCGTACCGACGTTTCCATACGTAATTGGCAAATCGCTCATTGCCGCATTGTACCAGCGGGCCCCCGTTCAAGCGGTCCCGTTTCCGCCGGCGTGGTAGAGTTGCTATGCCCCACCGGGCCTCGTTATAATGCCCAATCGTTTCTTCCGCGTCGCCGGCCCCGTTGGCCCGGCCGTTTACTTGAGACAGGAGACTGCCACGTGGCATCAGGCAAGTACTTGTTTACCAGCGAATCCGTGAGCATGGGCCATCCCGATAAATTGGCCGATCAAATCTCCGACGGCGTGCTCGACGCCCTGCTTGCTCAGGATCCTTATAGCCGCGTGGCCTGCGAGACTATGGTGACCACGGGCATCGCCATCATCGCCGGCGAAATCACGACCAAGGCCAACATCGACTACGCCGGCGAGGTGCGCCGCGTGATCCGAGAGGTGGGCTACACCGACGACGAGATGGGCATCAACGCCGATACGTGCGCCGTCATGGTCTCGATCGACAAGCAAAGCCCCGACATTGCCCAGGGCGTGAACGAAGACGGAAGCAAGGGCAAGGAAATCGGCGCCGGCGACCAGGGACTGATGTTCGGCTATGCCTGCAACGACACGCCCGAGTTGATGCCGCTGCCGATTGCGTTGGCACATCGCATCCTTAACAGCCTGACCATCGCCCGACAGAAGAACGACGTCGACTGGCTGCGACCGGACAGCAAGAGCCAGGTCACGATCGAGTACGACGGTCATCGCCCGGTGCGGATCGACACGGTGGTGGTTTCCACCCAGCACAGCCCCAGCGTTTCCAACGCCGACATTCGGGATTACATCACCAACAAAATCATCAAGCCGGCGCTGCCGAAGGATTTGATCACCGGCGAGATCAAGTACCACATCAATCCCACGGGCCGGTTTGTCGTGGGCGGCCCGCACGGCGATTGCGGCTTGACCGGCCGCAAGATCATCGTCGACACCTACGGCGGCTGGGGTCGCCACGGCGGCGGCGCGTTCAGCGGCAAGGATCCCACGAAGGTCGATCGCAGTGCCGCCTACATGGCCCGCCACGTCGCCAAGAACATCGTGGCCGCCAAGCTGGCCGACCGCTGCGAGGTGCAGTTGGCCTATGCCATCGGCGTCACCGAGCCAGTGAGCGTGTACGTCGACACCGAGGGCACCGGCCGCATCGAGGACGAGCGGATCTGCGAGCTCGTCAAGGAACTGTTCCCGCTCACCCCGGGCGGCATCATCAAGTACCTCGACCTTCGCCGTCCGATCTTCCGCAAGACGGCGGCCGGCGGACATTTCGGTCGCAACGATCCCGACTTTACCTGGGAAGGCACGCGCCGCGCCAAAGAGCTGACACAGGCCGCCGGCGGCGCCGTGGGCGCTCGGGCCTAAAAACTAGCGGCACGGATTCCGCATGGATGCACGCACCGCCACGCTGGGTATTGGTTCGCCGGCGATCGATTCGCCCACGGTCGATTCACTTGCAGTGGCGGCCCTTGCGCGGGCGGTCGCCGCTTCGGGCTTCTCGCTGCTGGCGCTGGGCGGAGTCGTGATCCTCACGCGGCGGCTAAGCGGAGCGCTGGCCGCGCCGCTGTCGTTCGGCACACTATTGGCTTGTGCATGCCTTTTGGCGGCGGCGGGCCTCCTGTTTCGCGCGGCATTTCAGCCACCGGCATTGTCTCGCCAGCGCTGGGGCCAGTACCTGTTTTGTGCCGTACCCTCAGTCGTGCTGCTGCTGTGGGCGATTGGTTTATCGGCACCTGGTACAGGCGGCGGATTGCTTGCGCTGTGGGGTGTTCTGTTGTTGGAGGAGGGCTGGAGTTGGGGGCAACTGCGTCGCCGAATGCCGGTCGCTCCGCGGCTAGAGTCGACAACCTCGAACCTCGCCGAGTTGCCGCGGCCGGTTGTGGCAGAACTGGGCCAATCCTTGACCGAGTCTGAGTCCCTTGCCGAAGCCGACGAGCCGGACGAAGCGATCTGTCAGCAAGTCGTCCGGCGGCGCGAATCGGACGGCAGCGAGACGATCGCCGGTTGGCTCCGCGCCGAAGTGCCCGCGGCCGCGCGGCATGCGACAGCTCATGTGGCCATCTGCCCGCCCTTCGAGGGCCTGCCGCAGTGCTTCGCCGAGCAGATGGACGGCCCGCCTGCGCAGGTCAAGGTGGCGCAGGTGCTGCCGCACGGTGTGCGGTTCGAGATCAAGCTGGACGAGCCAGGCGACCTAGCGTCCGACGTGCTAGTCGAGTTCTCGATTCAATACGGCGGCACGGAGTAGTTTCCGCTACTTGGCATCGCCCGCTTCTTGCAGAATCCGGCCCATCTCTTGCACCACCCGCTGCGAGGGCAAATCGACTCGGCCGTTGAGCAGGAACACGAAATTATCGGCCAGGATTTCTTCGGGATGGATGATGTAGTCCGTGTTGGTGCCGACCTGCTCGGCGAACCCGGGCACGCTGCCGGGCTCGAACAGAACCGGCTTGCCGTCGACGATCGCCGCGCGGCGCGCTCCACCATCGTTCTCGAGCGCCATCAGCTTGAATTCCAGATAGGCGAATAGCGTTCCGCCGCGGGCCGCGTCGTACCGCGGCGCCTTGGAGAACAGCACCGGCATCAGTTCCATCGTGCGACCGTCTTGCACGACCGTGATGAACTGGTTGTTGAGCGGGGCGTCGGGATTCGTGATCTTGCGGGCCGCGAGCGGACCCGGCAGGGGCACTTCATTGCATTTTTGAAAGCCGATCGAGTTATATAGCTTCTGGCGTAGCTCGAGATTCTGATTGCTCAGGACGTGAAAAAGCTCGTGTGGCAGGATCTTATCGAGCCGCTTGTTAGCGAGCATATTGGCCGGCAGCACGATCGCCGCCCCGCGGCAATAAGCGGCGCGAGAATCCTCCTGCCCGTCGGTTTTGACCAGCAACAAAACCGGCGGCAAGTTGAGATTCCAGTGTGTCAACTTCTTGGCCATCGACTCGATGATCGGCGTCAACAACGCTCGATCGCCGGCCGTCCATGGCAACACGTGCAGCGGAATGTACTGTAGTAATTCCCGCTCGGAGACGTCCCGATCGGTCTTGAGTCGAACCTGGCGATCGAAGGGACTGAGCGACGCGATAAAGTCGTCGCGCTTGGTGAGGGCTTCGATCCCCTCGCGCGCATCGGCAAACCGCAAGACCGTTCGGTCGGTGAGCGGAATGTCCACCGCGAGCGCCGGCGCGCAAGTGCCGATCAAGGCCAAACAGCGCAGGCAGCCGGCGAATACCAGATCGGCCACGCGACGTCGTCGCTG
Organism: Planctomycetia bacterium; assembly: GCA_031400775.1. Lineage (GTDB taxonomy): Bacteria > Planctomycetota > Planctomycetia > Pirellulales > PALSA-1355 > PALSA-1355. The sequence goes on from JANNQN010000049.1 coordinate 15,275, forward strand.
CAATGCACGATTGTCGATCGACATGATCCGTTTCCCGCAGGTCGCGGCCGATTCAGAAGTTGTCGGCCCGATGCATCGTATCGAACGATGCCAGGTCGGTCCAGTTGACTCGCCCCATTGCCGCACCTGCGCGCGGATGCCGGTGAGTCTACTTCACGCCTTCCAGCACGGCCCACATCTGCTTGTGCCAGGGAGCGGCCACGCTGCGGAATCCGCAATCGCAGAGATAGGCGAGTTGCGTTTCGATCGTCTCGTGCCAATCGTCGCCGCTGGTGCGCGGCTGGCCGAAGCGGGTAACGTTGAGATCTTCCCATTTTTCGAGCAGGGGCTTCATGCCAATGTCGACCCGCCCGTCAGCCACAATTTGTCGCATGTGCGCCGCCCAGGTTTCGACCGCGCTGCGGTACTCGGCGTCGTCGACCGCGCGGATCTCGTCGCCATTGAGCAGGATGCCCAGCGGTTCTAGCGCGCCGTAGGCCTGAGCATATACGGCTTGCTTTTCCTCGGGACTGAGATGATGAATGGCCGACATGCTCGTGATGGCCTGCGGCGCATGGGGCAGCCGGGCGGACCAATCGTCTTGCAGCCGTGCCACCAGGCACATGCCGCGGCCCTCGAACGGCTCCATGCGTTGGGCTGCTATCTCCAGGAAGGCTTCTGATTGATCGACGACGATCGCCGTGGCGCGCGGAAACGCAGCCAGGAACTTTTCGGCCAGCCGGCCCGATCCGCCTCCCAAGTCGACCAGCAGGAACTCGGCGTTACGCGGCCGGGCGATCCGGGCCAGGATCGCATCCTGGATCTCGAGATAGTGCGGATGGATGATCTCGGCCGCCCGGTCGTATCCGGCCGCATGATCGGCCTGGTTCCAGCGATAGGTTTGACTCAACGCAGTGGCCTCCCCGAATGGCGTTCTAACGGCGTTCAGTTTAGCCGGAATTCTGCGCCACGAATTGCGAATTCATCGAAAAAAGCTCGCCGTCGCCCTTCTGACGCCGGCGGCGCACCAGATGCCCTTTGCGATCTGCCAATGGACGTAAATAATGAACGTGTAAGCACTGAAAACACGTTGGCATTGATTCTCGGCGGCAACTGCAAGAGATCTCAAGGCTCGAAAAGGTTCGTATGGCTCGCTGGCCGCGTCATGTTTGGACGTCGATTGTCACGTACGTGATTATTTTCGGCGTGTTTCCGTTGTTGTGCTTTTTGGCTTGGGCTTGGGTGCGCGGTCGGATTTAGCCGACGTTCCCGCACCAGACAAGAGACGAGACATCGGAGAAGAACGCTTGGACAATCGAAAGCAGCAACTGCGGGCTCGTCTGGCCCCCTTCAAACAGGAGCACGTGCTGGCATTCTGGGATGAGCTGGACGCGCCCTCGCAAAACGAACTGGCCGCCCAGCTCGAATCGCTCGATCTGCGCTTGATCGCCGAGTTGCACCGCGCAGGTCATGCGGCTCAAGATTGGGCCGCGCTGGCGCGTCGCGCCGCCGCGCCCCCGGCAGTGCGGCTCGCGGATCGCCAGCGCGCGATTTCCGCCGGGGCCGCGCAAGATCGCGGCTGGCAGGCTTTGGCCGCCGGCCAGGTGGGCGTGGTGCTGGTGGCCGGAGGCCAGGGCACTCGGCTTGGCTTCGATCATCCCAAGGGCATGTTCGCAATCGGCCCGGTCTCGGGCGCTAGCCTGTTTCAGATCCTGTTGGAGAAGATCGCGGCCCGTTCGCGCGTCGCGGGCATGCGGATCCCGCTCTACCTGATGACCAGTCCCGCCACGCACCAGGAAACCGTCGAGTACCTGCGGGCCAACGAGAACTTTGGTCTGCCGGCCGAAGACGTCACGATCTTCACGCAAGGCACGATGCCCGCTGTCGACGCCGCGACCGGCCGGCTGTTGTTGGCCGACAAAGGACAATTGGCGCTCAGTCCCGACGGTCACGGTGGCACCCTGTTTGCGCTCAACCCCCACCTGGCCGACATTCGCCGCCGCGGTGTACAGCAATTGTTCTATTGTCAGATCGACAACCCGATGGTCGAGATGTGCGATCCGGAATTCCTGGGCTATCACTTGCTGTCGCAGTCGGAGTTGTCCACGCAAGTGGTCGCCAAGCGCACCTCGCGCGACAAGGTCGGCAACGTGGTGTCGATTGACGGCAAACTGCAAATCATCGAGTACAGCGATCTGAATCCCTTGGACGACGCGATTGTCGGCCGCTCGTCGAGCGACGGCTCGCCCGTGTTCTGGGCAGGCAACACGGCGATCCACGTGTTCGATTCGATGTTTTTGGAGCGGATGGTGCAGACTGGCTCGGCATTGCCGTTTCACGTCGCCAAAAAAGCCGTGGCCGCGCTCGATCCCTCGGGCAGGAGAATCGAAACCGTCGAGCCGAACGCCATCAAGTTTGAGCGATTCATTTTCGATCTGTTGCCCGAGGCTCGCCAGGCGATCGTGGTCGAGGTGGACGAGGCGCGCACGTTTGCTCCGGTCAAGAATGCGCCGGGCGACGCGCGCGACACGCCCGGGAGCGTGCAGGCGCAGATGATCGCCGCGCACGCCGAGTGGCTGCGCGCGGCCGGCTGCGAATTGGCGCCTGGCGTGGCGGTGGAATTCAGCCCCCTATTTGCCCAGAATGCCCAGGAAGTGGCGGCCCGCGTGCGGCCGGGAATGGTCGTGACTCAGCCGCAATATTTCTGCTAGCCTGACGCTCCCTTCAAGCTGACAAGGTAACCATGTTGCATGCAGTGATCATGGCTGGCGGATCGGGAACGCGGTTCTGGCCCGAGAGCCGCGGCGCGCGTCCCAAGCAGTTGCTGCAACTGGTGGGCGAGCGCACGATGATCCAATCGACGGTCGATCGGCTGGGCCAATTCGTGCCGCCCGAGCGTGTGCTGGTCGTGACCAGTGCCGCACTCGTCGAGCAGGTCCGCGAGCAGTTGCCGCAGCTATCGGCGACCTCGCTGGTGGGCGAGCCCTGCCGGCGCGACACGGCGCCCTGCGTCGGACTGGCCGCGCTGCAGGTCGTGCGCTCCGATCCCGAGGGCATCATGGCCGTCATGCCCTCGGATCACGTCATCTCGCCCGACGTGGCGTTTCAGCAAGCCATCCAGCAGGCTGCCGCTCTGGTCGAAGCAGCCCCGCAGCGCATCGTGACGTTCGGCATCCGCCCGACCTATGCCGCTGAGTCGTTCGGCTATATCGAGCGCGGACATCCGCTCGAAGCCACCACCGGCGCGCAGGGTCTTTCACGTCAAGCAGTTTCGCGAAAAGCCGAGCGTCGATATCGCGGCCGAGTATCTGGCCGCTGGCACGTTTTATTGGAACTCGGGCATCTTCGTGTGGAAGGCGGCCACGATTCTGCGCGCGCTCGAAGAGCGGCAGCCGGAAATGATGGGGCATTTGAAGAAGATCGACGCGGCCTGGGGCGGTTCGAAGCAGGACGCCGTGTTCGCCCACGAGTTTGCCGCCATCCACGGCATCTCGATCGACTACGCCGTGATGGAGCACGCCCGCGAGGTGCTGGTGATCGAGGCGCCGTTCTCCTGGGACGACGTGGGCAGTTGGCAGGCCATCGCCCGCTTGCAGGGCGCCGACGCCGAGGACAACACGATCTCGGGAAAGCACCTGGGCCTGGAGACTCGGGGCACGATCGTGCGCTCCAGCGACGGGCATCTGATCGTAACTCTGGGTGTATCGGATCTGATCGTGGTACACACGCCCGAGGCCACGCTGGTGGCAAACAAGCACAACGAGGAGTCGATTCGCCGGCTGGTGAAGATGATTGCGGAGCGAGGGTGGGAGGAGTACCTTTAAGCATGACGTTGATGGATCGACGCCGATTCACGAAAGCATGCGTTTTGGCTGCCGGCGGGGCCTTGCGACCTTGGCTGGCCAGGGCTGAGGACGTGCCAGACAAACCACCCTCGACCGGACACTTGAACGCCGTGACGCCCACGCTCGGCGGCCGGCAATTCTGGGCCGACGAACACTTCTTCCACGACTGGCACATTCAACGCAACGTCTTCACCGGACATTACCGCCTGCTCGACGGCTCGAACTTGCGGCGGGCCTGGGGCACGTTCGACGAGTGCCACGCTAAGTTGTTGCAGATTCGCGATGAGCGCCGCTTGCCGGCCATGAGCGGGCGGGCCGTGGTCGTGTTGCACGGGCTGTTTCGCAGTGGCCACTCGATGGGGCGGATGGCGAAATTCCTGCGAGAGCAGGGGGGCTATTCGGTTTTTAACGTCAACTATCCCACGACTCGCGGCCCGGTGACCGAGCATGCCCAGTCGCTGGCGAAAGTGATCGCGAGCCTGGAGGGGATCGAAGAAATCAATTTCGTGGCCCATAGCCTGGGCAACCTGGTCGTGCGGCATTACCTGGGCGACAACACGAATGTCGAGGCCGGAGCTTTTCCTGACCGGCGGATCGGCCGCATGGTGATGCTCGGTCCGCCCAATCAAGGCGCGCAACTGGCCGAAGCGCTGGGACAATATCGCCTGTTCCACGTGGTAGCCGGCCAATCGGCCAGCCAGTTGGGCCGCGACTGGCAGCAACTCGAAGCTCGCCTGGTTACGCCGGCCTGCCCGTTCGGAATCCTGGCGGGCGGGCGTGGCACCGAAACAGGCTACAATCCGTTGCTGGGACGCGACAACGACATGGTCGTGAGCGTGGAATCCACGCGCTTGGCCGGAGCGGCCGATTTCGCCGTGCTGCCGGTGCTGCACACCTTGATGATGGATGACGCCAAAGTGCAAGAGTACACCCTGCGCTTCTTGCAGCACGGCTATTTCATCTCCAAGGATCAGTGCCAGCCGATCGCGTGGGCCGCGCCGCTGCCGGTGCAAGCGATTGACGCCAACAAGATCCGCTAGAACGCCTGTGATTTGTGCGATGAGTGAATCGGAGAGCGGTCCGCTGGGAAGAATAGCCGGGATCGACTTTGGCACGGTTCGCATCGGCGTCGCCATTTCCGACGCGAACGGCTCGATCGCCAGCCCGTTGGAAACCTACGTGCGTCGCGACGAGGCTCAAGATCGCCGCTGGTTCCAGAAGCTCGTGGCCGACGAGCACATCGCGCGATTCGTGGTCGGCCTGCCGGTGCATCTCGACGGCCGTGAAAGCGCCAAATCGACCGAAGCCCGCGCCTTTGGCCGCTGGTTGGCCGAGGTTAGCGGCTTGCCCGTCGAGTATTTCGACGAGCGCTTCACGACCCACGACGCCCAGGTGTTTTTGTCCGACGCGCGCTTGAGCAAGAAGAAACGGCAGGCACGGCTCGACAAGCTGGCGGCGCAGATCATGCTGACGGCCTACCTGGAAAAGCGGCGCACGAATCCCGATGCGGCCGACGAACCCCTGCGCGGGCTGGACGAGTAAGCGGTAATCAACCAACTATGTCCAAACTGATTCTCGGCTGCGGATACCTGGGCGGGCGCGTGGCGCGCCTTTGGCGCCAGGCAGGTCACGAAGTATTCGTTGTCACCCGCTCGAGCGACCGGGCCCGCGTCATGACGGCCGAAGGTTATCGGGCGATCGTGGCCGACGTGCTGCGGCCGTCGACATTGGTCAATCTTCCAGCGGCCGATACCGTGCTCTACGCAATCGGCTATGACCGCGGCTATGTTGGCATCACTGGCGCGTCAATGCACGCGGTATACGTCGACGGATTGCGAGCAGTGTTCGGCGCGTTGCCAACGGCCACCGGCAAGTTCATCTACGTCAGCTCGACCGGCGTCTATGCGCAGAGCCACGGCGAGACGGTGGATGAAGATTCGCCCTGCGAGCCAACGCGCGAGGGAGGCCGCGCGTGCCTGGCCGCCGAAGCCGTGTTGGCCGCCGATCGCTTGGGAGAGCGCGGCATCGTGCTGCGGATGGCCGGCTTATATGGTCCCGGTCGAATTCCAAACTCCGCCGAAGTTCGCAGCGGGCGGCCGCTGGCCGTGCCGGCCGCGGGCTGTCTGAATTTGATTCACGTGGACGACGCGGCCGCGGTTGTGTTGGCGGCGGCCGAAATGGCCTGTCCGCCGCGCACCTTCCTGGTGTCGGACGGGCAGCCGGTCGAGCGGCGCGAATATTACAAAGAGCTCGCGCGGCTGCTGGGTGTCGAAGCGCCGAGGTTTATTTCGCCGCCCGCGGAAGACCCGGCTGCGGCACGGGCCAGCACCGATAAGCGAGTGAACAACGCCCGCATGGTGGCGGAATTGGCGGTCCCGTTGAAATATCCCACGTATCGCGAGGGATTAACCGCCATCCTCGCCGCCGAAACATAACCTCCGCTGGCGGCTTAGCCCGTCGCCGTCGCTCCTGGGGTGCTTGTCCGCCCGTGGACCACGATCTAGAATTCGTTCCTCCCGTCGAAGGGCGTGCTTCGGGGGGAAGGCCGCGCGTGGGCAGTACGGTCTGAGGCCCTGATATTAGCCAAGGTGCTCGCGATCGCGCGATCTGCCAGCACTACCGCCACCAAGAAGGACCAACGACGATGCTTCAGCGGAAGGAGGTCTTCCCGCACGTAATCGAAATGAACGTGCAGGCCGGGCAGCGGCTGGGCTGTAACGTATATCTGATTTTCGACGGACCCGAATGGGTGTTGATCGACGTCGGATACGACGAGACCGTCGACGAAATCATCGAGCTGATTCGCCAGTTGGATTTTCCGCTCTCGACCTGCAAGTCGCTGGTCGCCACGCACGCCGACGTCGACCACATTCAGGGTCTGGCCAAGATCAATCAGATTCTCAAGACCCGGATCATCGGCCATCCCCTGGCGGCCGAACCGCTGGCCACGGGCGATCGCATCAAGACCTTTGCCGAGATCGCCGCGCAAGACATTCACCTCGAAATGCCGCCGGTCAAGCTCGATGCGCTAGTGGACGAAGGCGACAAGATTCAAATCGGCAAGCTCCAGTTGGAAGTCTGGCACACGCCCGGGCACACCGACAGCCAGCTTTCGTTTCGCCTGGGCGAGCTGTTGTTCAGCGGCGACAACATCTATCGCGACGGTTGCGTGGGCGCGATCGACGCCCATCACGGCAGCGATATCTCGGCCTTCATCTCGTCGCTCAAACGGATTCGGGCCAGCGACGTCAAATGGCTGCTCCCCAGCCACGGGCCCATCTTTCGCAAGGACAACGCCCTGATCGACAAGGCCATCGCCCGGCTCGAGGGCTACCTGCACATGGCCGACTTCGGCACCTGCGCCATCGACTGGCCACTGATGGACGAGTGGGACAAGGAACTGGCCGCTGGCAAGATGCCCAGCTAGCACTTGCCTGCCGCCGCCGCTCCATCTCGCCGCACGGTCCCTTGCCGGCCGCGCTTAAACTGTAGCGGTTCTAACGGATATTCCCTCAATACCGGCTGTGCGGCTTGCCGATGCTTGTTGCTAGACCCAGTTAGCAGGACCGCCGTGGCTCCCAACATGGCCGCTTGGGCGCGTCCGACTTCTCGTTTACTCAGGGGGGGAATTCGATGATCCGCCGGACCTTGCTTGCGCTTTGCTGCGCGGCGGGTTTGAGCGTTCTTCTCACGGCCGACCAGGCTCAGGCCCAGCAAGCCTACGGTCGCCAATGGGGACGCTCATACAGCACCCGCGATTGGAATCGCTTGTACCATTACCCGTACGTCTATTACCCGCAAAACTTCTGGTCGAGCGAGTACTACCAGAGCTCCGACGATCTGTACTACCGCTATCCGCAGGAGATGCGGGTTCCGGTCTACAACAAGCAGTGGCACAACATGTATCCCGAGGGCGCGTTGTACCACCGCGGCCATCACTTCCTGATCGACACGTTCTAGCCGCGGGCAATTAAATGGGAGTGGGGGGCCCTGCTCGTCGCCACGGGCTCGTGCCCCGTGCGTCACGCCTGTGCCACCGCTTGCGGCTTAGCCGCTCATAATCCCGCGCGGGCGAAGCGGTAAATCGCTTCGCTGGCCTGGTCCAATTGATCGAGCGCCAGCCATTCGTCGGCCGTATGCGCCTGATCGATCGAACCCGGGCCGAAAACGATCGACGGCACCCCGGCGGCGCCGATCGCGGCGGCGTTCGTGCCGTAGGGCACGCCGACCGCATGGCAGTCGATGCCCGCGCTGCGCGCGGCGCTGACCATCCGCTCGGCTAGCGCGCCGTTGGTCGTATCCAACAAGCCCACGCCGATCAAGAACGGCGGCTCGTGCTCCAGCGGCGGTTGGCCCGCCAGTTGCGCGCTCACGAAATCGATGATGTGCCGCATCGCTTCCTGCGGCTTCTCGCCGGGGATCAGGCGGCGGTCGATTTCGATCGTCGCGCGGTCGGGCACCGTGTTCACGCTGACTCCGCCGGAAATCGTGCCCACGCTCAGCGTGGGGTGCCCGCACAGAGGATGATTTCCCAAGCCGGGCGCCACTTCGAGTTGATATCGCTCGAGCGCCGCCAGCACCGGCGCCATCCGGAAGATGGCGTTCACGCCGAGGTGCGGTTGCGAGCTGTGCGTCGCGCGGCCGCGGGTGTTCAATCGCCAGCGGACCACGCCCTTGTGCGCCACCACCACTTGCAATTCAGTCGGCTCGGCGACCACCGCGACGTCGGGCTGACGCGGGATGATCGAGCCGGGCTCGGACCAAAGACGCGCGAGCGCTGTGGCGCCGCTGAACCCGTGTTCTTCGTTGACCGTCGCCGCCATGATGATCGTGGGCATGCCGGCCGGCCGCTCCTCGGCCAATCGAGCTAACGCGCCCAGCATCGCGGTGAGTCCCCCCTTGATATCGCACGAGCCTCGGCCATACAGTCGGCCGTCGCGGACCACCGGCGTCCAGGGCTCGATCGTCATTCCATCGACCGGCACGGTGTCTTGATGCGCTTCGAGCAGAATCAACTGCCCGCCCTCCAGGGGCGATACCGTGCCATCCAGTCGGGCCACGATGTTGTCGCGGCCCGGATGCACGGTTTGCCGCTGATAGGGCAGATTGAGCCGCTCGAAGAGCGATTGCAGATAGTCGGTGACCCGATGCTCGAAGAACTCCGGCCCTCGCACGTCGCGGCCCATCGGATTGACGCTGGGCAGCGCCACCAATTCGCTTAGCGTGTTGACCAGGTTCAAGGACATGCGGCACGGCTCGCGGGGGCTTTAAGTCGAGAGATCGCAGTCGCTCTCCTGCGATTTCCAGCGACATCATACCGCTTGACTTCTCGCCGTCCCAGCGATGGCCGCGCAAACCGCGTGTTTTCGCGCTCCGGAATGCGCGCGTTCATGGCAGCCTCCGACCTTCCGTCCGTATATACTGAAGGCCGTGTTGCGACGCTTCCTCATTGTCACCGGCTGGGCGGAACTGGCCAGCAACGGGCCGCCCCTAGCGTTCAGAGATCATGGCAAAATCCCCCCGCCGGGCGAAGAACAAAGTCGAGGGGTCCGTTGAAGGAACCCTGATCAAGGTCGAGCCCGATAAGTTTGCCGAGGCGCCCGCCTCGACCCAACGCACCCGAGCGCTCGTCGTCGCTCGATCCACGATCTTTACGACCGAGCTCGAAGAGGTCATCGAGATCATCGCCAAGGAGCGCGTCTACCGGGCCATGCTCGACAGCTTGGGACGACGCCTGCGGATTCCGCACATGATGAATGAGCTCGACTCGCGCGACGACCTGCGGCGGGGTTAAGTCCGGTCCCGTAGGTCATGCCTTGGCATGACATGAACCTCTTCGCCGCTGCCTGTCATGCCAAGACATGACCTACCGACGGCCACCCGTCAGGGTGGGTCAATGAGCGGCCCTGGCCGCAACGCCGATCTGCTTGACGCCTTCCGCCCACGGCGATACCATTCTCATTGATATCAGCCAGGCCCGACGAGCGGGCCATTTATTCGGACCTACTTTGTGACAAGATTCACAAAGTGCGCACTTTCGGCGTTCTTAGACCATGGAACAAGCCGTCCTGCCCCTGTTCTTGTTCGCCGTTTGCGCGACCGGTGTGGCCTGTGCACTGCTGGGCGTCAGCGCCCTGGTCGGACCCTCTAAGAACAGTCGGGTCAAGGAGATGCCGTACGAAAGCGGCATGAATCCGGTCCACGATACCCGGCGGCGGTTCGACGTGCGGTTCTATCTCGTGGCGATCGCGTTCTTGGTGTTCGACGTCGAGCTTCTGTTCCTCTATCCCTGGGCCGTGGCTAGCCGCAATCCCCAGGGCATCGACCAGGCAGTGGCCAGCGGTTGGGTCGCCGGCCGTGGCCTGGTGTTTGGCGAGGCGATCGCGTTCATCCTGCTGCTGGGGGCCGGATATGTCTACGCCTGGCGCAAGGGGGTTTTTCGATGGCGATAGACGTGCCCGAAAACGTGGTCGTGAGCAAGCTCGATGAGTTGGCCAGTTGGTGCCGTAAGAACAGTCTCTGGCCGATGCCGTTTGCCACGGCATGCTGCGGCATCGAGCTGATGGCCACCGGCGCCAGCCGCCACGACCTGGCCCGCTTCGGCGCCGAGGTGATGCGTTTCAGCCCGCGGCAGTGCGACTTGATGATCGTGGCCGGCCGCGTGGTGATGAAGATGTTGCCCGTCTTGCAGCGCATTTGGTCGCAGATGCACGAGCCCAAGTGGTGCATTTCGATGGGCGCGTGCGCTTCGACCGGCGGAGTGTTCGATACCTATAGCGTCGTGCAGGGCATCGACCGTTTTCTGCCGGTGGACATGTATGTGCCGGGCTGCCCGCCGCGGCCTGAGCAGTTGATTCAGGCCATCATCGATCTGCAAGACAAAATTCAGCGCGAGGGCACGATCTCGGGCCGTGAGTTCGCCACCCGCTCTCGCCAGGAGCGCAAACGGGCGCTGGTCGAGCTGCCGGTGATTACACTGCCGCGCGGCGCTAGCCATTTGCCGCACGGCATGCGCGTCGAATAAACGGGCCGGGCGATGAGGTCGGCGGCAAGTGCAGGGGAGCGGGAATGATCGATGCGGCAACCAAAGCGGCTTTGAGCGAGGCTTTTCCGCCCATCGCCTGGACCGAATTTCGCGGCGACACCCGGGCCGTGGTTCCGCGCGACGTCCTGTTCGAGGTCTTCAAGCGGCTGCGCGACGCTCACGGTTTCGACCTGATGGTCGACATCACCTGCGTCGACTACTTGAACTATCGCGGCGCGGAGGATCGCTTCGGGCTGGTCTACCTGCTGGCCAGCACGCACACCAACGAGCGAATCACGCTACGCGTTTTCGTCAACGAGCCGGATCTGAGCGTGCCCTCGGCCGTGGCCTTGTGGGAAGGGGCCAATTGGCTGGAGCGCGAAGTGTGGGACATGTTTGGCATTCCGTTTGAGGGGCACCCCGACTTGCGGCGAATTCTGATGCCCGAGGAATTCACCGCGTTCCCGCTGCGTAAGGACTACCCGTTGCAGGGCCGGGGCGAGCGGCACAACTTCCCCGTTTTACACCGCGAAGATGCATAAGGCAGAGAACCGGCCGCACGGTCGGCCGAGCGCCGAGATTTGATATGCCACTAGCTGCCGCGAAAACTCTGGATGATCTGGCCCAGGCCAAATCGCGCGACTATGTCTGGACGTTGAATTTTGGTCCACAGCATCCCGCCACGCACACCACGCTGCGGCTATTGCTGATGCTCGAAGGCGAGCGCGTCGTCGATGCGATTCCCGATATCGGCTACCTGCACTCGGGCTTCGAGAAGATCGGCGAGCATCTCAACTACAACCAGTACGTGACGGTCACGGACCGCATGAACTATATCTCGCCGCTGGCCAACAATGTAGCCTGGCACGGCGCGGTCGAGAAGCTGCTGGGGCTCGAGATCACGCCCCGCTGCAAGTACTTGCGAACCATTCTGGTCGAGCTGGCGCGGATCAGCGATCATCTGCTATGCAACGGCGCCGTGGGGCTCGACACTGGGGCCTTCACCTATTTTCTCTACGCGTTCTACCAGCGCGAAGTGTTGTACGACATCTTCGAGACGCTCTGCGGAGCCCGTTTCACCAACAGCTACACCCGTGTTGGCGGCGTGATGTACGACGCCACGCCGCTGGTGATTGAGAAGATACGATCGTTCGTACGCAACTTTCCCAAGACGCTCGAGGACATGGACCGGCTGCTGAATCGCAATCGGATCTTCATCGATCGCACCAAGGGCGTGGGCGTCTTGACAAAGGACCAGGCCATCAACCGCAGCGCCACCGGGCCGATCGCGCGGGCCAGCGGCGTCACCCGCGATCTGCGCAAGGACGAGCCGTACCTGGCCTATGCGGATTTCGATTTTCAGATCTGCTGCGCCACGGCCGGCGATTGCTTTGCCCGCTACCTGGTGCGGATGGCCGAGATGCGCGAGAGCTTGAAGATCGTGGAGCAGGCGATCGAGAACTTGCCCTCCGGCCCGGTGAACGTGGGCATCGACGAGCGGACGACCTTGCCCGACAAGAAACAGGTCTACACCACGATCGAAGGCACGATTTCGCATTTCGAGCTGGTGATGACAAATCGCGGATTCGTGGTGCCCAACGACGAGGCCTACGGCGCGATCGAAGCACCCAACGGCGAGCTGGGATTTTACCTGGTGGGCGACGGGACGGACGTGGCCTATCGGGCCCGCTGCCGGCCGCCGTCGTATATCCACTTTGCCCTGTTTCCGCACCTGATTCGCGGCCACACGCTAAGCGACGTGGTGGCGGTGTTGGGCAGCTTGAACATTATCGCCGCGGAGTTGGATCGGTAGAGCGGAGAGAATTCGAACGACCGTTATTTTGGGACGACCGTGTTTTTGGAACGAGCTTGAGATGGCAACCGCCGAGCGCATTTTGAACGACGAGATGGTCGCCGCCATCAAGGCCTACTTTCCGCGTTATCCGACGCGGCAAGCCGTGACCTTGCCGGCGTTGCACATCGTCAACGAGCACTTGCGCTGCGTGCCGCTGGCCGCGGTTGTGGAAATCGCCGAGCTGCTGGGGCTCGCGCCCGCCGAGGTGCAGGACACGCTCTCGTTCTATGGTTTCTTCAAGCAGTCCGAACCGCACGGCCAGACCCGCGCCTGGGTCTGCCGCTCGATCAGCTGCGCGCTTCGCGGGGGCGAGGAAGTCCTGGAGCACTTATGCCACGCGGCCGGCATTCATCCCGGAGAGACGACCCCCGACGGCGCCCTGACCGTGGAATTCGCCGAGTGCCTGGGCGCCTGCGAGTTCGCCCCCTGCATGCTGGCCGGCAACGACCTGCACCGCAATTTGACCAAGGAATCGGCCGAACAATTCGTCAACGACGTCAAGAACCAGACCTACAACAACAACGCCTACAAATAGCCACGCTGCAACCGACTCGTCTCGCGCGTAACCATGCCCAAATTCGAACCCGTCTTACTCGCCAACGTCGGCAAGCCGAACAGCTATACGCTCGCGGCTTATCGCGCCACGGGCGGATACAAAGCGCTGGCCAAAGTGCTGGCCGAGATGACGCCTGTCGCCTTGATCGAGATGATCAAGTCGAGCAATTTGCGCGGTCGTGGCGGCGCGGGATTTCCCACGGGTCTCAAGTGGTCGTTCCTGCCCAAGGATCATCCCGGCCCGGTGTACATGTGCATCAATGCCGACGAGAGCGAGCCCGGCACGTTCAATAACCGGATTCTGATGGAGGATGATCCCCACCAGGTGATCGAGGGCATCATCCTTAGTTGCTATGCCACGCGAGCCGAGACCGCCTATCTCTACCTGCGATACGAATATCCCTTGTCGCTCGTGCGGCTGCAGGCGGCGATCGACGAGTGCTATGCCGCGGGAATCCTGGGCAAGAAAATCCTGGGCAGCGAGTTCTCGCTCGACATTTTCCTGCATCGCGGCGCCGCGGCGTACATCTGCGGCGAAGAAACCGGGCTGATCGAAAGCCTGGAAGGCAAGCGGGCCTGGCCGCGCATCAAGCCGCCGTTTCCGGCCGTCGAAGGCGTGTTTCGCAAGCCGACGGTCGTCAACAACATCGAAACGGTCTGCTGCGTCACCCAAATAGCGGCCCGCGGCGTCGAGTGGTTCAAGAGCATTGGAGTTCCATCCGATCCCAAGAACCCTCGCGATCCCGGCAGTTACGGGCCGAAGCTCTACTGCCTGAGCGGGCACGTCAACCGGCCGGGCTGCTCCGAGGCGCCGCTGGGCATCACGTGCCGTGAGTTGATCGAAGAGTACGGCGGCGGAGTGTGGAAGGGGCGCAAAGCCAAGGCCGCCATCCCCGGCGGCATCAGCATGGGCTTGTTGACCGAGGCCGAATTGGATACGCCGCTCGATTTCAACGGTCCGGGCCGCGTCGGTTGCTTGGGTCTGGGCACCGCGGCCGTGGTCGTCATCGACGACGCCACGTCGATCGTCGACTTTTTGCACAATAGCTGCCGCTTTTTCGCTCACGAGAGTTGCGGGCAATGCACTCCCTGCCGCGAGGGCACGGCCTGGGCGCTGTCGATGATGGAACGAATCAAGGCGGGCAGGGGGCGGTTGCGCGATTTGGAACTGTTGCTGGAGATTGGCGACACGATCGGCATAATGCCCGGCACGACGATTTGCGGCCTGGCCGATGGCGCCGCCTGGCCGATCAAAAACGCGATCCGCAAGTTTCGCGGCGAGTTCGAAGAGTACATCAAGCGGACGAATCCCGACGGGTACATGGTGACCGACGCGGTGCCGGCGTTGCCCGTGCTGGCGATCCACTAACGCTGACGAAGTCGCTCTTATCGCAAGAGAGAGGGACACAAAAGTGCATTGAGAGCGAGTTATGGCAATCGTCCTGGTCGACGGAAAAGAAATCGAGCTCGCCCCCGGCGAACGGCTCAACGGCATTCAAGTCGCCGAGCGGGCCGGCATCGACATTCCGCGCTATTGCTGGCATCCCGGGCTGTCGGTGGTGGCCAGTTGTCGCATGTGCCTGGTCGAGACCGGCACGCGCAACGCCGAGACCGGAGCGATCACGATGTTGCCCAAGCTCGTGCCCGCCTGCCAGACACCGGCCCAGGACAACACGGTCTTCGTGACCGACAGCGAGAAGGTGCGGCAAAGCCGCGCGATGGTCGAGGAAGACTTGCTCATCGATCATCCCATCGACTGCCCGATCTGCGACAAGGCGGGCGAGTGCTACTTGCAGGACTATCACTTCAAGTATGGGCAAGACCAGCGCCGGGCCGACGTGCGTCCCTTCACCAGTCGCCGCCGAGAAATGGGCGATACGGTCACGCTGTTCGTCGACCGCTGCGTCATGTGTACGCGCTGCGTCCGCTTCACCCGCGAGATTAGCGGCACCAGCGAACTGTTCGTCATCAACCGCGGCAGCCACGAGGAGATCGACGTCTTTCCCGGCCACCCGCTCGAAAACAAGATGTCGGGCAATGTCGTCGATCTTTGCCCGGTGGGGGCGCTCGGCGACAAGGACTTTTTGTACCAGCAGCGCGTGTGGTTCATGAAATCGCACTCGGGCATTTGCACCGGCTGCTCGACGGGTTGCTCGATCGAGGTCGAGGAGAATCAAGACACCGTGTATCGGCTCAAGCCGCGCACCAATCCGCACGTCAACCAGTGGTGGATGTGCGACGAGGGCCGCTACGGATTCCATCACGTGCATAGCGACCGCCGGCTGACGAACGTCGAGCGGCGCGACGGCTCCAGCGTGGTCCCGCTCGAGTGGTCGCAGGCGCTGCGCGAGATCGACCTAAAGTTTCGCGCCGCCGGCTCCGTGGCCGCGATGCTTTCGCCCGATCTGACGGTCGAAGAAGCTTATCTGTTAGCCAAGTACGTGCGGCAGATTGATCCGCAAGCCCCGGTTGTGCTGGGACCAATCGTAACGCACGGCGAGGACGAGACGTTCAAGAACGGTTTTACGATCCGCGCCGAAAAATGCCCGAATCGTCGCGGGGTGGAAGAGATCGTCGCCCATTTCATGGGCCGCGTGGCGACCGTGGACGAATTGCTGGCCGGCATCGAAGCTGGCGAGGTGCGCGCGTTGTGGGCCAGCGGCGGCTACAAGCAGGATTGGATCGACGCTGAGACTGCCAAGCGGCTCGCGGCCGTCGACTGCCTGGTCGTGCAGGATTTGTTCGCTTCGCCCCTTTTGGAATTGGCCACGTACCGGTTGCCTTCGGCGGCGTTTGCCGAGCGCGAAGGGTCGTATGTGAATCACGCCGATCGCTTGCAGAGCGTGGCCTGGGCCATTCGGCCGCCGGCCGGAGTACGCACCGAGTTGGGAGTTTATTGGGAATTGTTGGCCATGCCCGGCTTGCCCAAGGCGCGGCGCGTTTTGGACGAAGTCGCGGCGCAGATCGGGTTCTTTTCGCCGGCCATCGATCCGGTGGGGCCGTTGGGGATGGATTTGCAAGCCCGCCCGAGGGTCGAAGCCGCCGTGTAGCCGTCACCGGCGTGCGTTTCAATGTTGCTATAGGGATTCGAGATGGATTTGACACCGCTAATGGCGCCGTTGATCGTGCCGCTGGTGAAGATCGCGCTGTTGGTCTTCGCGGCGATGACGGCGGCCGCCTACCTGGTGCTGTTGGAACGCTGGATGGCCGCTTGGGTGCAGGACCGCAAGGGGCCCAACCGCGTCGGTATTCCGCTCACGAAGATCAAGCTGTTCGGCCTGGGGCAGCCGCTGGCCGACGGGTTGAAGTTCATTTTCAAGGAAGAATACACGCCGGCCCACGTCGACAAGGCGCTCTACATCCTCGCCCCGATTTCCATCATGGCCGCGGCCCTGGCCATCTTTGCCGTGATTCCGTTTGGCACGGTGCTACCGTTTGAATTGCCGGGCATCAAGGGGCCGGTGCAACTTGTTGTCGCCCCTGGCGTCGACGTCGGCATGATCTATATCTTCGCGCTCTCGAGCATCGCGGTTTACGGCGTTATCCTCGGCGGCTGGGCGAGCAACAACAAATACGGATTTTTGGGCGGGCTGCGATCGAGCGCTCAGTTGATCGCCTACGAAATCCCGCTCGGCTTGGGGATTTTGGGCGTGGTGTTGGCCAGCGGATCGCTGCGGCTGGAGACCATCATCGGCGAGCAAGCCGCCAGCGGGCAGTGGAACGCCTTTTCGCAGCCCCTGGGTCTGGTCGTGTTCATGATCGCGGCCTTCGCCGAAGCGGCCCGGCTGCCGTTCGACCTGCCCGAGTGCGAGCAGGAACTGGTCGGCGGTTATCACACCGAGTACGCGGGCATGAAGTTACTACTGTTCCTGATCGCCGAGTTCTTGCACATGGTCGTGGCGGCTCTGTTGATCGTGATCTTGTTTTTCGGCGGCTGGCATTTTTGGGGCATGGAAGTCGGACCCGATCCCGCGCACGACATGATTTCCTGGCCGTCGGCCGTGTTGCGGGTGTTTGTCTTAGTGGCCAAGACCCTGGGAGTGATCCTGTTCTTCATGCTGGTTCGTTGGAGCTGGCCCCGCTTTCGATTCGATCAGTTGATGAACCTGGCCTGGAAGGTGATGCTCCCGTTGGGACTCGTGAATCTGCTGGCCGTGGCGGCGCTGGTCGAGTACCAGCACCAGCGGAGCCTGGAAGGATTGACGACCAGCCCCTGGCTGCCGATCGCGATCAACTGGCTGGTGGCGCTAGTGGGCCTGGCGGCAGCCGCGCTATTGGCGCCGCTTAACACCGACAACCGTCCCCGGTTCGACGCCCTGGGCCCGCCCGATTTCGAGCCCGAGGTTCCCATTGCCGACGAACCCCAGGGAGCGCTCAGCAGGTAACTGCCGAGAGGAAGATAGCGATGAAAGCCAACGACCCCGCAGTCAAATGGATCGATGAGCCCAAGCTCGGCCTGGCCGGCAAGATGTACTTGCCGCTGTTCGTGCAAGGCTTGACCACCACGGCGAGGCACTTGTTCAGCCCCAAGGTCACGGTCAGCTATCCCGAGGCGCGGCCCAAAATCGACAACCCGTTGATCTATCGTGGCGTACACCGATTGAACAAGGACGAGGCCGGCCGCGTGAAGTGCGTGGCCTGTTTTCTGTGCGCCACGGCCTGTCCGGCGCATTGCATCGACATCGTGGGCGTGGAAAGTCCCTGGCCCGATCGGGAGAAATATCCCGAGAGCTTTACGATCGACGAGCTGCGCTGCATTTTTTGCGGGATGTGCGAAGAGGCCTGTCCGGTGGACGCGATCGAGCTCACCAGCTTGTTCGACCTGACCGGCCGCAGCCGCGAAGAGATGATCTTCGACAAGGAAAAGTTATTGAGCGTGTACGACGAAACCAAGGATTCCGAGCCGATGAGATCCCGCGCCGCCGGAGGGCCCTCGTGATGCAGGGCCTGGCGATGATCGGAGGCGGCACGCTGCTGTTGGCCGTCGGCCTGTGGCTGATGCTGCCGCGCGGCGTCGCCTCGGGCCGCGCCTTGGGCAGCGTGCTGACCGCCATCGGCGTGGGATTGTTGGCCTCCCAAGCTCAAAGACTCGGTAGCGCCGGCGAGGGCCCCGTGTTCCTCCTGGAAGACACCGTGTTTTTCATTCTGGCCGGCGTTACCGTACTGGCCGCCGTGGCGACGGTGACGTTTCGCAATCCGGTTTATTCGGCGATCTGGTTTGGATTGTCGCTATTGGGCACGGCCGGGCTGTTCTTATTCGAGGGGGCGCAGTTTCTCGGCGTCGCCACGATCGTGGTCTATGCCGGCGCGATCCTGGTCACGTTCTTGTTCGTGCTGATGCTGGCCCAGCCCGAGGGACATGCCTTTTACGACCGGCTGAGTTGGGCGGCCCCGCTGTCGGCGTTTTCCGGCGCGCTCGTGGTCGGCATTCTCACCGTGACCTTGGTCAACGTGTTTCACGATCCGGCGCTGGCGGACCGGCCCGGCATCGAGATCTCGGCGCTCGAGAACGAGATTCTCGCCCCGCAGCATATGGCCCACCTGGGCGCGTGGCTATTCAGCAAGCAATTGGTGGCGATCGAAGTGGCCGGCACGCTATTGCTCGTGGCCCTGGTCGGCGCGGTGGCGATCGTGGCTCAGATTCACCGACACGCCGACGAGCGAGGGCCAAGAGCATGAATGAGCTGGCCCTGTTGGAAAACTACTTGATCGTCGGAGCGCTGCTGTTCGGCATCGGACTGGTCGGCTTTTTCAGCCGGCGGAACATGATCGTGATGTTTCTCTCGGCCGAGATGATGTTGCAAGGCGTCTCGGTGAGCCTGGTGGCCTGGAGTCGCTTCCACAACGACTGGGGCGGCCAGATGCTCGTGATCTTCATTTTGACGGTCGCGGCCTGCGAAGCGGCGATCGCGTTGGCGATCGTTTTGACGATGTTTCACAAGCGGGGCTCGCTGGATATCGCGGTCTGGCAACAACTGCGCGAGGAGAATCAGCCGCCCTATTTGGAGAACGCGGCCGAGCTTCCGCCCGAGGAGCCCGAACCCGAGTGGCCCAGGCTAACCCCGTCCGGCATCGAGCCGGCGGCGGACTTGGAAGAGACCACGCATCGCAGCCACGTTTAACCCGTAACCGAACCGATCAATCTCCCGCATACCTTCCTTATGACCACTGGCTGGATTCCAACGCTGCTCGTGCTGATCCCGTCGCTGCCCCTGTTGGCCGCGATCGTGACCGCAATATTTGGCCGCGGCCTGCTGCGCGCGAACAGCCACCTGCCGACGGTGGTCGCGCTAGTATGTGCGTTCGTGGCCAGCCTGATGCTGTTGTTCGAAGTGCGCTCGCTGGACGATGCGCGCTCGCTAGACGATGGGGCCATGATCGGCTGGGAGGCGACGGTCGACGTTTGGAACTGGGTCGACGTGCCCGCCGCGATTGCCACCCCCGTCGCGGCCCGGCCGAGCGCCGATGCCGCAGCACTGCCGGCGACGCTGCCGTTCAGCATCAACGTCACCCTGCGGGCCGACGCTCTAACTGCCATCATGCTCTCGATGGTCACGTTTGTCTCGTCGCTGGTCGCCATTTATGCCAGCGGCTACATGCACGGCGATCGCGGCTACTGGCGATTCTTCAGCTACATCAGCCTGTTCGTGTTCTCGATGGTGATGCTGGTCTCGGTCAGCAATTTCGTGATGCTGTACGTCTTCTGGGAAGCCGTGGGCTTGTGCAGCTATCTGCTGATTGGCTTCTGGTACGAAAAGCCGCCGGCAGCGGCCGCCGCCAAGAAGGCGTTCCTGGTCAATCGCATCGGCGATTTTGGTTTCGCCCTGGGGCTGTTTCTGATCTGGACCACGTACGGCACGTTGAATTTTCACGATGCGGGGGGCATCGCCGGCGTGCTGGGTCAGACGCGCCTGGCCGATCCCTCAGTATATGTCGGGGGGGACATAGCCACGGCGATTTGCCTGCTGCTACTCTTGGGCGCGTGCGGCAAAAGTGCTCAATTTCCGCTGCACGTCTGGCTGCCCGACGCCATGGAAGGCCCCACGCCCGTCAGTGCCCTGATCCACGCCGCCACGATGGTCACGGCCGGAGTGTACATGGTGACGCGCTGCACGCCGCTGTTCATGCTCTCGCCTACGGCGCAAAACGTCGTGGCCGTGATCGGACTGACCACGGCCGCGATTGGCGGCATCATCGCCATGACTCAGACCGATCTGAAGCGCGTGCTGGCCTATTCGACGATCAGCCAGTTGGGCTACATGTTCCTGGGCCTGGGAGTGGCCACGATCGGCGGTATCACGGCCGGCATGTTTCATCTCTTCACGCACGCGTTTTTCAAGGCCTGCCTGTTCCTGGGCGCTGGCAGCGTGATGCACGCGATGGGCGGTGTGATCGACATGCGCCGCTTCGGCGGGTTGCGGAGGCTGATGCCGATCACGCACGGGACATTTCTGTTCGGCTGTCTGGCCCTGGCCGGCGTGGTTCCGTTCGCCGGTTTCTGGAGCAAAGATGCCATTCTGGCGGCCGCCTATGAGAAAGGCGCGCACGACGACCTGTTCTATGCCCTATACTGGGGCGGACTGATCGTGGCATTCATGACCGCGATCTACACGTTCCGCGCGTTTTTTCTGACGTTCTACGGGCCCGAGCGCATTCCGCACGAAGCGGGGCACCACGCGCACGAGTCGCCCCGCTCGATGACCTTGCCGCTCGTGATTCTGGCCTTCTGCTCGTTGACCGTGGGCGCTTATTTCGAATGGACCGG
The DNA here is from genome assembly GCA_031400775.1 of Planctomycetia bacterium. Classification (GTDB taxonomy): domain Bacteria; phylum Planctomycetota; class Planctomycetia; order Pirellulales; family PALSA-1355; genus PALSA-1355. Next base: position 36,298 of record JANNQN010000049.1, read on the forward strand.
CGGCTTTGCCGATTTCCTGGCGCGCACGCCCTCATTGGCTTATCAAGGATTGGCCGCGCACGCCGAGCACGACTCGGGGGCGCACGCCCTGGTAGCCACGGTCTCCACCGTGCTAGCTCTGGCCGGAGTGGGGTTGGCGGCGTTCCTTTACCTCGGCGATCCGGCCCAGGTGATGGCGATCCGGCGGCTGTTGATGCCCCTGTATCTGTTGTCGTACGGCAAGATGTTCTTCGATCCGATCTACAACGTGCTGTTCGTCTGGCCGCTGTGGTTGCTTTCGAGAATCAGCTATTGGTTCGACCGCACGGTGATCGACGGCATCGTCAACCTCGCGGGCCGCGTTCCGCTAGTGGTGGGCAGCGGCTTGCGATCGTTGCAGAGCGGCATGGTGCAGTTCTATGCCGTGGCGATGGTGTGGGGCGTGATCGTGCTGGTGATCACCTTGCTGGTCTGGCCGGCTTTGGCGTCGAACTGGAAATAATTTCGGGAGAAAAGCATCTTGGATTGGATGCCGCCATTGTTGCTGGGCACGATCTTCACCCCCTTGGTCGGGGCCGTGCTGGTGTTGGCCTTTGCCCCGTTCGGCCGCTACGCCGTCCGGCAAAGCGCCCTGGTCACGGTGCTGTTGACCTTGGCAATGACGGCCATCCTGCTCGTGAATTCGGATGTGAGCAGCGGGCCCTATGCCGCCTCCAGCTTTGCCTGGCTCGGCGAATCGTCGGGCATCGACATTCGCTTTGCCGTGGCGCTGGACGGACTGAGCCTGTGGATGTTCGGGCTGTCGTCGCTGCTGCTGTTCACTTCGGTGCTGGTTAGTTGGGAGGCGATCACCGACCGCCCGGCGACGTTCTATGCGCTGCTGTTGCTGTTGGGCAGCGGCATGCTGGGAGTCTTTGCCGCCCGCGATATCATCCTGTTTTACATCTTCTTCGAGTTCACGCTGATTCCGCTGTTCTTTCTGATCGGCGTCTGGGGTTCGGAAGATCGCCGCTATGCCGCCGCCAAATTCTTTCTCTACACCCTGGCCGGCAGCGTGCTCACCTTCCTCGGACTGCTTGCGATCGTGCTGTGGGACTACAACCACTCGGCCACCGGGATCATGACGTTTTCGATTCCGGCCCTCACCGCGGGACTGGCCGAGCATCCGATCGCGGCGCCGTATCAACTGTGGATCTTCATCGCGCTGTTCGCCGGCTTTGCCATCAAGGTTCCCCTGTTTCCGCTGCATACCTGGTTGCCCTTGGCGCACACGCAAGCGCCCACGGCTGGCAGCGTGATCCTGGCCGGAATTCTGTTGAAAATCGGCACCTATGGATTCGCCCGCTTCAGCATTCCCATGCTGCCCGAGGCCACGGCCCAGTGCGTTCCCTGGCTGTTGGGTCTGTCGGTAGCCGGCATTCTCTACGGCGCGCTCGTGGCGCTCGCGCAAAGCGACATGAAGCGCCTGATCGCCTATTCCAGCGTAAGCCACTTGGGGTTTGTCATGCTGGGCATCTTCGCGCTCAATGAGTTGGGCGTGGAAGGGGGCGTGTTGCAGATGATCAATCATGGTCTGTCCACCGGCGGCTTGTTTGCCGTGGTGGGCATGGTCTACGAGCGCTACCACACGCGCGAGATCGATCGACTGGGCGGGCTGGCGCGGCGCGTGCCGCTGTTGGCTTTGTTTTTTCTGCTGTTCACGCTATCGAGCATCGGGCTGCCGGGGCTGAACGGTTTTGCCGGCGAGTTTCTGATCTTGATCGGCATGTTCACTCTGGCTTGGACCGACGCTCCGCAGTCGTTTGAGCTGGCCTACAAGGCAATGGCCGTGTTGTCGGTCTTCGGCGTCGTGCTGGGCGCCTGGTACATGCTGTTTTTGGTGCAGCGAGTTTTCTTCGGCCCGCTGAAGGAAGCCGATCATGCGCACGATAGCCCGCCGGTTCGCGATATGTCGCTGCGCGAGGGTGCGGCGCTCGTGCCCCTGGTCGTGTTCGTATTTTGGATCGGCCTTTGGCCGGAGTTTTTCCTTGAGCGGATGCGACCCACGCTCGAACCGTTGGCCAGGCCGGCCGCGCAGGCTTATTACGAGCGGTATCGCGGCGATGAGAAGCCCGGGCGGCAATTGGCGGCCGACTTGTCGTCGCCCAGCAAGGAACTGCATATAAAGGGAATGGCGCGTGTCGATTGAGACCGTTTATCTGCTTCTGCCGGAAGCGATTCTGGCGCTGCTTGCCACGCTCATTTATTTGGGCGGGGCGTTTCTGCCCGCGCGCCGTGGCTGGACCTGGCTGGCGGCCAGTACGATTTTGCTCTCCGGCGTCGCCTTATATCAGCAGGGCTCGGCGCATCCGGCCTACGACGCCGCAAGCGCGATTTCGGTCGACCTGTTTTCGACCACCCTGCGTTGGGCCATCCTGGGCGTGGGGCTGGTGTTCGTCATGCTCGCCGCCCGCCGTTCGGAAGACGACGAATCGTCGGAATTCATGGGCTCGCTGTTGATGATCCTCGTCGGCACGATGCTCGTGGCGCTGGCCAACGATCTGGTCCTGTTCTTTGTCGGCCTGGAGCTGATTTCGATTCCAACGTACCTGCTTTTGTTCCTTGGCCGGGCCGAAAGCCGGCTGGAGTCGGGCACCAAGTATTTCTTCTTGAGCGTGCTGTCGTCGGCCTTGTTGCTCTATGGCTTCAGCTTCCTGTACGGAGCAGGCGGCTCGACCAGCCTGGGAGTGATTCGCGCGACGTTGGCCGCGGCAGGCCCCGAGGGCGGCGGCACGACCGCCTTCGCGCCGCTGGCCCTGATTCTCATCTTCGCCGGCATCGGTTTTCGCCTCACCGCCGTGCCGTTTCATTTCTACGCCCCCGACGTTTATCAGGGCGCGACGAATCCCAACGCCGGCCTATTGGCGGTGATCCCCAAGATCGCGGCGCTGTTGGTGCTGGTGCGGATCGTTTTCGTGGCCATGCCCGGTTACGAACGGCTTGGTTGGCAGCTTTCGCTGTCGGTCGCCATGGTCACGATGACGCTAGGCAATTTACTGGCGCTGTGGCAGGGCAACGTGCGGCGGTTGTTGGCCTATTCGTCGATCGCGCACGCCGGGTACATGTTGATCGGCCTGGCCGTTGGATTTGCCGTGGCGGCCGGCGCCAGCGAGGCCGACCCGTTCGACGGCATCGGCGCGACGCTGTTTTACTTGCTGGTTTACGCGGCGGCCACCGCCGGCTCGTTCGCGGCCCTGACCTATCTGGGCAGCGAGCGGCGCAGCGTCGACACGCTCGAGGAGCTGGCCGGCTTAAGCGACAACCATCCAAAAACGGCCGCGGCGCTGGCGATCTTCATGTTCTCGCTCACCGGCTTGCCTCCCTTGGCCGGATTCTGGGGAAAGTTCACGCTCTTTACCGGAGCCCTGGGCGTCGACGCCCGCAACCCCGAGTCAAGCAATCTGTGGCCGTGGTTCTTGGCGCTGGCGATTGTCGGAGCTTTGAACGCCGCCATCTCGGCCGGTTACTACTTGAGAATCGTCGGCCTGATGTACTTCCGCCCGGCGCTGCGATCGGCCGAAGGTCGCGGCGGCAGCGGCGCCGCGCTGGCCATGGCCATTTGCGCCTTGCTGGTGATCGGCATCGGCTGCTATCCGGGTCCGGCGGTCGAGCAGGCCAAACGCGCCAGCCGAGCCGCGCGGGCAGCATGGATCCAGCCCACCGCCAAAATTGACGCCACGGCCAACGCGAGCCCGGCCGCACTGTCGGTCCTGCCGTAGCGTGCAGCCTGGAGGGGTGGCCCCGACAACTTGTTGTCGGGGTGCCGAAGGCACAAGAGGGTTTGACCGATCATCGTCGAATTGTGCCGCTCACGGTACCGCCGAATGACGTGCTTTTCGAGCGATTGTCATCGTTTGCCAATGGCCAGGCGGATCGAGGACCCTCCTGTCGCTTCGCGACCCCGACATTTGTCGGGGCTACCCGACTGTCTTGCGCGTCCGCGCTAGTTGGTGGAGGGGACTGGCAAGCCCGACTATGCTATAGAGAGGCGGGGCTGCCGATCTTCGAGACCCTCATGTCGCTTCTGAAAACCATTGCGGCCGAACTGGTCGAGTTTGTCAGCGGCGGCATCGCGCCGGTTTATGTGCTCGACGACGCTCGCCGCATCGTGTATTGCAACACGGCCTGTGCGCGTTGGTCGGGGACAAAAATCTCGGATCTCGTCGGCCGAGAGTGCGCGTTTCATACGCCGGGCGAGCAAGATGGCCCCGCGGCAATCGCGGCCGGCTTGTGTCCTCCGCCCAAGGTGTTTTCCGGGCAGACGCGAACCGCGCTGGTTAGTTGCCTGCGGCCGGACGGCAGCCTGGTGCATCGCCAGGGGCATTTCTTTCCGCTGGATGACGGTCAGGATGAGAGCTCGCCGGTCCTGGTCATCCTCGACCGCGAAGACGCCTCGCCCTCGATCGCGCAAAGTGCCGACGGCCAGGCCGAACCATCGCCGGAGCTGCAACTCCACGAACAATTGCGCCGATTGCGGCTGCTGATGGCAGGGCGCTTTCACGCCGAAAGCCTGCTGGGCAGTCATCCCTGGATCGTGCGGGCCCGCGCACAGATCGCGCTGGCCGCGCAAACGCGGGCCAACGTGCTCTGCACCGGTCCGCGCGGCACGGGCAAGGCGCACGCCTCCAAGGCGATTCACTACTCCCAGCGCGAAAGCGGCCACTTTGTGCCGCTGTCGTGCGCGGTGCTGGAGCCGAATTCGCTGCGAGCCTCGTTGCGGTCGCTTTGGCTGAAGCACTCGGCCACGAGCGGGCAAGCAGCCACCGTCTTGTTGGAGGAAGTGGACCGGCTGCCCGGCGAAGCCCAGGATGAGCTGGTCGGCCTGTTGCGATCTGGTGTGGCGGCGGTGCGCGTGATTGCCACCACCGAAAAGCCGGTGGCCGAGCTGATTGCCGAGGGCGAATTCTCCAGCGAGTTAGCCGGACTATTGAGCACGATCACGATCGAGCTGCCGCCGCTCGGCCAGCGGAGCGACGACGTGCCTCTGCTGGCACAGGCTTTTCTGGAAGATGCCAACGCGGCGGGAATCAAGCAACTGGGTGGATTCTCGACCGATGCGCTCGATCAGATGCTGGCCTATCCCTGGCCGGGCAACGTGGACGAGCTGCGATTGCTGGTCCGCGAGGCGCACGATCGGGCGCACGGTGGCGAGGTGACGGCGCGGGACTTGCCCGAGAAGATCGGGTGGGCCGCCGATGCTACCGCCCACCCGAGGCGCAGCGACGATCCGATCGTGCTGGAGGAATTTCTGGCCGGCGTGGAGAAGGAGCTGATCACGCGTGCGCTGCGCCGCGCCAAGGGCAACAAGAGCAAAGCGGCCCGTCTGCTGGGGCTGACGCGCCCCCGGTTGTATCGCCGGCTCATCCAACTCGGTCTGGAGAAGGCGACAGGCAAGAGTCCCGACGCGACCCCTTGAGCGTCGAACTGGCCACGCCGCGCGGCTTGTTAAAATCGAATGGGAGCTCTACGATGAACACGCCCAGAGTCATTGTCTGCGAGCGCAGCCGAAAGTGGGCGATGGCGCTTGCTCGACATCTGCCCGGCGTAAGCGTCCTGCGGCAAACGCGCGGCCTGAAAGAAGCGCGGGCCGAGTTGACAAGCTCCCCGGCCAGCTTACTGGTCTTGGAATTTACAACTGAAAACCG
>JANNQN010000050.1:0-3450 GCA_031400775.1 Planctomycetia bacterium
GTAGAAAGCCTTGATTCGCAGATGTTGCTTGATCCACTTGAAAAACAATTCGACCTGCCAACGGCATTTGTAGAGTCGCGTGATCGTGATCGCCGGCAAGGTGAAGTTGTTGGTCAAGAACACCAGCCGCCGGCGGTGCTCGGCGTCGTAGAACGCAATGCGCCTCAGCGGTACGGGGTACGACCGCGACGACTTGAGACCTGCCAGGACAATGGTCTGATCGCTGCGGAGTCCCGTGGTCTTGTCGACCGAGCGACGAGCGCGGCGCGTGCAGTCGAGATTCCGTTTGCTGCGGGTGACGAAGAACGCCGCCGCCGTCGTGAAGCGATGGAGTCGCTGGAAATCGACGTAGCCGCGATCCATCACATAGAACGCCCCAGGCTCGATCGGCAAGTGGTCGAGGACGTTCACATCGTGCATTTTCCCGTGGGAAACGTGGATAAAGCAGGGGATGTTGCCGCGCAGATCGAGCAGCGTATGCAGCTTGACGGCGCCTTTGCGACGGCGAAACTTGGCCCACGGAAACAAACTCAGGCACAAGTCGATGGTCGTGGAATCGAGCGCGTAGACCGTTTGCGCCAAATCGACGGCCAGCGGTTCTTGGGCGTACAGCTTCCGCGCACGGCGGATCAAAACCTGGGCGAAGTCGGCGTAGATTCGCCAGTCGTGCGCCGCGTTGGCGTCGGCCAGCGTGCTTCGCGAGACCTTGCCGCGAAACCCAGCGTGATACAGCTTCGGTCCCAAGGCGCGCAAGCACGTTTCGACGTCCCGCAAACTCTCGCGGTAGGTGAGCTGTGCGAATCCCAAGCACAAGAATTGATCGCGGCACGAGAACCCGCGGCTGCGCCGGTTGCCGCGATACTTGTCGATGCAGGCGTTGAACTCGCGCCGCGGCAGAAAGTTTATGAGCTGCGAAAAAACGAGCTGTCCGTCGAGCACAAGCTCTCCTCAGCCGCCCTGGCAAGAAAAAGGCGCCCCTGCCAAGGCTTGAGTCTGCTTGCGAGTTCAGATCGTGTACACGCATGGCTCGACGCAACTCGTTCAAAATATATGAGTTACTGAAAATCGTTCCGGCGTTAGCCGGACAGTAGTGATGTGGGATAGTAAATCACTTAACTACGATTCCGAATTTAATAAGAAAAGCTCTAGCCGCTTCGTCAGTCAACACTCCCCCAATTTGTCCTCCCGCGGAATCGACATAACCGGCCTTTCGAGTATGGTCATTGAACGATCTTCCACCGATGATGTGGGTGCACTCTTCATGGGCTATGACATTTGCAATCCCGTCGTCACCTTTGCGGCCGGATAAAGCAACGTCTTTTCTGTAATTTTCTGGCGTGATGGGGCGAGTTCAGTTGGTTTCCATGGTGAGATAGGTTCGGTTGGTTTCCCAGTCTTCGCTGATTTCCATGAGGACGGCGGTGACGAGTCGCAGTGCGCTCTGCTCGTTGGGGAACAGGGTGGCGACTCGGGTGCGTCGTTTGATCTCTTTGTTGATGCGCTCCAGCGAATTCGTGGTTCGCAGCTTGCGGCGATGGGCCGCGGGCAGGCTCTGCACGGTCAGCGACTCAGGAACGTTGGCTTCGAGCCAGACGGCTAGCTTGGGCGCCGCCTGGGCGTACTTCTTGACGAGCTGAGCGAGTCGCCGATCGGCCTCGGGTCGATCGCCCGCATCGAGGACGCCGCGCAGATCGCGGGCGACCTCGCCGCGCATGGCCAGCGTGGGAACGTAATGCATCGCGTTTTGAGCCAGGTGAAACTGGCAGCGTTGCCAGGGCACGCCGGCGAAGCGGGCCGCGCGGGCCTGCTTGAGGCCGGCGTGATCGTCGCTGACGACGTACCGCACGCCGTGCAGGCCGCGGTCTTGCAGCGAGGCCAGGAACTCCCGCCAGTGGACTTCGGCCTCGGAGAGCGAGACGCTGACGCCCAAGATGGATCGTCCCCCTTCGGGCGTGACGCCGATGGCGACCAGCACGGCGCAGGAGACGACCGATCCGCCGTGGCGAATCTTCTCGTAACGCGCATCGAGGATCAGGTACGGGAACTCGCCCAGCGGGCGGCTCCGCCACGCCTGTAGCTCCTCGTCGAGCAAGGCCGCGGCGCGGCTGACTTGCGTGCTGTTGACCTCCAAGCCGCACAATTCCGCGGTGATGGCGGCGACTTTCCGCGTCGAGACGCCTTGGACGTACATCTCGGCGACGGCCAGCTTGAGCGCTCGTTCGCTCCGCTCGCCCCGCTCGAGGACCGTGGGATAGAACTCGACGCCGCGGGTCTGAGGGACTTCGAGCTGGAGCTTCCCGAACCGACTGTTGACCGTCTTGGGCTTAAAGCCGTTGGCGTGGCCGCGCCGCTCGTTGGTGCGCTCGTAGGGCTCGGCTCGCAGGGCTGCGCTGCGTTGGAGCTTCATGGCCTCGTTCATGAGCGTCTCGATGGCCTGAGCCATGCCCTCGAAGCCTTGCTCGGCGAGCAGTTGGACGATCGAATCAAGTTCGGTAGATTGCGTCTGGCGGGTCATGCGTGCTTCCTTTCATTGCTTAGAACACAACGAATAGGAAACCGTCTTGGCCCGCCCCTTTCAAGCCGCTCGCGTGGCTTTTACAGAACAAATGATGCACTAACCGACTGGCCGCTTCAATCTCTTCGATAGTGCTCATATTTTAAGGATATCCCAGCGGTTAACGGAAGGCAATGGAACCGCAATCGATACAAGCTGAAGCGGCTCCAGGGGAAGGTCGACTGCATTGCCGCGAAGGCGAATTACTTCGTCAGTAGCGGTAGCCCATGTTCACCCAGTAGTGCCAGTCGTCAACGGCTTGCTTGGTTGCGGGGTGCGTGCCGCGAACTGGTTTCAGTTGGGCGAGCGGCACGGCCAAGATATCGTTGCTCCACGAGATCGTGACAAAGATCTCGCTCTGGCATTCGGCGTCGTCCGACATGCCGATGACTTCGACCTTGTCCTTGACCTTCAGGGGTGAGACGGCGTGCTTAACAATGCACGTCGCCTGGAAGGGGAATTGGAGGGTGTTCTCTAGGTAGCAGTACCAGCCCAACGCACGCTCTTGATCGTTATAAGCGTCGACGACGATCTCGATTGTGATGCGATCCTCGCGGGCTTCGTCTCGCTTGGGTCGAGCGGTTGTCATGTTTTCCTTCGCATGCTTTGCTTGAGGTTCCTTCGGGATCCAGCAATCGCAAGTAAGAGCGGAGAAACGTCGATGCGAGTGGGTGGGGGGATTGGCGGGGTTATTGATTGTCGCGATCGTTTCGTCCCTCCCCTATCCCCTCCCTTCGAGGGAGGGGGATTGTTGCCCGCTAACCTTTGGGTGGGGCAGTTGCGAGACGTTGGATCATGCGGTCGATGAGGTTGGGGGCGAGGCGGTTGGTGAGGACGAGAGCTCGGCCGCGCCAGTTGGGGAAGATTTCGCGGCGGTTGCGTTCCAGGGCGCGGAC
>JANNQN010000051.1:0-38898 GCA_031400775.1 Planctomycetia bacterium
CCTGTTTGAGCATCCCGGAGCTCACGTTCATCGTACAGGGCCGAGCCGATCGCCGAACCGTTGCCATGACCACCCGTCCAGGCCGCTTCAAACTGAGCGCGTTCGCTGTCACGCTCGATCTCCTCTGGCTGGCCGACGGCATTCCGCGATAATCTCGGGTCGGATTCCGCCGAACAAGGCAGCGTGCCGCTGGCTTCGTCTTCGTGTTGCATGTTGACATTCCGATTTGAGGTGTAGCCCGACTGCTACGCAAGTCAACTCGCGCAGGGTAGCCAACTTGATCACGCCTGGAAATGGACGAGGAAATCCATAATACGGGTTTCTGAAACCTCGTTCAATCAATCCTGAAATTATCTGGTCTGTGCCGCTCGTCAACGTCTGTGCTCACTACCGTTACAAGCGATCCCACCCGCCGTCAGGAACTCTCCCATTCGGTATCCGCGCCTCGTCGCTGAACGTACTCCATAGGTCCATCGCTGCCACTATGCCTACGATCCCAACCAATTCATTTTCGCATTCCCGGGCAGGAGTCCCAGCTGGTGCCACCCGATCACAGGTTGGACTCCTTGGCCTGCACTCCGGGGTGATACGTCGCATAGACATAAATCGATGTCGGCAGATCGCCCAGGTGCTTTTCGATTAGCGGCAACACTTCCTCCCAGCTCAGCCCCCCAACACCGCTTGCGAGCCGCGGCAAGGCCAGGCTTTTGATTTGTTGCTTCTCCAGGGCGTGTCGCAATCGGCGGAGACAGTGATTGACGTTGGCCAACGTCGCTCGGCCCGGCTTTGCGCCGTGGTCGAAGGATCCCTCCTGCGTGAGCAGGTTGAAGATTCGGGCGCCGAATCCGCCCCATTCCCAGATCTCGCCCGGCTTCGGATGAGACTGATGCGCGTAATGGCGATAGTCTTTGTGCATCATGGGCCATTTCTCACGCAGGGCGTGGGCCAATCCCTGTTCGAAGGGATCATTGGGAGCAATGCCATGCGCAATCGCTTGAGCATTGGTGAGCAGGATGTCGCCGGCGACTGGGAAGATCATTCATGCCTCGCAGTAGGGGTTTCGACGCAATGTTGCGCTCCATTGGAGTCGCAAGTCCTGTGCCGACGTGCCATGCGGAGTTTCCCCCCCCGCGAAGCGACTTGGCGGAGCCGCCGCGTGCGCGTCCGGTCAGCGGCGGAATCGCCCCAAGAAAACGAGCGGTGCCTCGGGGGGCACTGGAATTGCGTTATCAGAAGACTTGGCGAATCCGACATGTTGTTCGGGCTGTAAGTCGCCAAAAGCGCGCGGTTTCGGCACGGAGGTGTGTGCCCGTCCGCACATCGCTTGAGCTATGCAGGCCGCGAGTGACCGAACGAGGCAGTGAGGTTCTTTTCCGTCCGCATGACTTTCTGGAATCCGGCCCCATGAAAAACATTACGGTCTTATTGTTGTCGCGTGATGACGTGGTCTCGTTATCGCTTGGACCGACCGAGGTCGTGGCTGTCGTGGAGCAGGCCTTGCGCGAACATGCCGAGGGCACGTATGAAATGCATCCCAAGATTGGCGTGCATCCCACCAACACCGATCCGGCCAACTTTCTTCACGCAATGCCGGCGTACTTGCACCAGTTGGGGGCTTGCGGCCTGAAATGGGTTGGCGGCTTTTCCCAGAACTACCAGCGTGATCTGCCCAACGTGACCGGAGTGCAAGTCTACAACGACACCGAAACTGGGGTGCCGTTGGCGATTATGGATTGCAGCTATCTGACCGGGCTGAGAACCGCGGCCGTCAGTTCGATCGTGGCCCAACGATGTGCGGTGGTGGGGGCCCAGACTCTAGCGCTGGTGGGCTGTGGCTTCGAGGGGAGCATGCATTTGCGGTTTCTCACCGCGCAAATTCCCTCGCTGCGGCAGGTGCGCCTACGCGATACTCGCGATTCGGCCATGGCGGCACTCAAGGACCGCGCGTCGGCCTACTTCGATGATGAAATCGTCCTGTGCGCGAATAACGAGTCGTGCGTCAACGGAGCCGACGTGATCTGCACCTGCACGAATGGCGACGAGCACATCGTGCGACCCGAATGGTTCAAACCAGGCGCGTTTGCGGTGGGCATCGAAGGCGGTTGCGCCTACACGCCAGAGGCCTTACATTTGGCCGACAAGTTCATCGTCGACGACGTCGCGCTGGCAAATTACTTTGACGAGATCGGCCGCGATCGCAAGACAGCCGACGGCCAACCAGATCCGGAATTTCCCGGGGGCATGCCGACGGTCTATGCCACCATCGGCGAAATCGTAACCGGCAAGAAACGCGGTCGCGATTCAGACGACGAAAGAATCATAGCGATCCCGATTGGGATGGCCATTTGCGACATCGCCGTTGCGCACCTCGTATACCATTCAGCGTTGGACCGAGGAATTGGCCAACGATTTCGACTGGCTTAGCTTCACCCGTAGCGACTGGAGAGTAAAAGATGAGTAGATCGCACACTGCATTAAAGGACGTAGTCAGCAGCGATATCGTGTATGTCAACCCGCAGGACACGCTGCGCGAGGCCCTCGCCGTAATGACGGAAAACCGTGTCTCGGCCCTGCCCGTCATAGACGCTCGGCATCGCTGCGTCGGCGTCATTTCCGTGACCGATCTACTGGGTGTCACCAAAGATCTAAGCGATGAACTGAACGCCTTGTCGGAAGCGGGCGGACTCGATCACGCGGCCATCGTTGAAAAACTCGAACACGCAGACTTATTGACGGAACAAGTGCAAGGCTGGATGTCGCCCGATCCGATTTCGGTTGCAATCGAGAGTACGATCCAGCACGCGGCGCAGGTCATGCTTCGCAATCGGGTGCATCGGCTGGTGGTGCTTGACGATCAGCAACGCGTAGTTGGAGTGGTATCGACGATGGACCTCTTGGCCGCCTTCGCCGGCGATCAAAAGCTTCGCTGAACTCAATCAGCGGTGCCTATTATTGACCGTGAAATAGTGCCCGTCTATTCTTGCTGAGCGGCAAACTGCCGGAAACCACAATATGAGCGCCCCATTGAACGCCCGCGATCTGATGCAAATCCGGGTTCATTCTGTCCCCCCGGAAATGCCGCTGTCGGAATTAGAACGAGAATTTCTCAATCAGCGTGTCAGCGGGTTTCCTGTCGTCGAGAACGGTCAACTGATCGGTTTGGTGTCTCGTGCCGACATCGTGCGGCAGCTTCTGGTCGAGCGGCGATTGGCCCAGAGCACGTCCGACTTCTATTGGGACCGAGTCGGTTTCCACGAAGAACCGGCCGAATCCATCCAACAAATCGCCAGCCGTGTTGGCCAACGGATCGAAGATCTGCGCGTAAAGGACCTAATGAGTCGGCATTTGGTTGTGCTCTGCGCTGACGACTCGGTCGAAGTCGTGGCCCAGAAATTCCTGGAACACCACATCCATCGAGCGCCGGTCGTGGATCAGGGGCGTTTGGTCGGCATCATTAGCACGCTTGATCTGGCGCGGCTGTTTGCCGATCATCGAGTCAAGATACTTCGGTAGTCTTACGTATGTGACGGGTTTAAGTTTGAGGCGACCGTTTTTGTTATCCTGTGTGGTTCATGGGCTAGAAGTGTTTTCCTACCAGCATGCGCTGATGATTGGGGAGTGTCTTTTCGAATGGGTTTCTCAACAGACCCGGACCGCACTCGCACTTGCCGGCCACACTTTGTAGGAGCCATTCGGCACAATATCGTCCAACTCGCGCGCAATTGAACCGCAAGAGTACGCTCCATACCGTGAAGTTGGGGCATTTTGGCAAAGAAGCCCTGCTAGCCAGAGCGTTCGGTTTGATCTGCCGGCTGGAACGAATAAATTTAGTCCCTGAATAAAGCCTTTCGACGCCCTCGCCGAAGGGCTCGTTTCGAAGAATAGTCGGGGATGACTTGATTTGACCCCGGTCCCGCAAACCGTTCGTTTGACGGCATTTAACGCTGTAAGCTCTGCCGTGCGTATTCTTCGGGTCAATGATCCCGAAGAACCCATCTCGTCTTTCAAAACACCGAGAACTCGTGGCAAGCTCGGTTCTTGGCACCGCAGCGTCTGGTCGTCCAGCTACCTAGACCAAGCAACGGGGAGTCTCAGGATGTGTCCCAGGGCAAGCGTCGACGAGTAGCGTTGCTACTGCGGGTTTCGAGCCTGTGAGCCGCATCACTCGACGACGAAAAGCTGAAAGCGCTGGCCAAATCGCTCCAGGCACGGCAATGGCCGACCGAGACCTGGCCCCCTACACGTCCAAATTGCGCACTTCCAGGGCGTGCTTCTCGATGAACTCGCGGCGGGGTTCGACCTTGTCGCCCATCAAAATGCGAAACAGATCGTCGGCCGCCCCGGCATCGCGCATCGTGATCTGGCAGAGCGTGCGGTTCTTCGGGTCGAGCGTCGTGTCGCGCAACTCCTCGGCGTTCATTTCGCCCAAGCCCTTGAAGCGGGTGATCTTCAAGCCCCGCTCGCCCGCGGAGCGAATTGCCGGCAGCAGCCCGCGCAAGTCCTCCAGCCCGGTGGTGTGCTCGTCTCGCTGGATCTTGAAGCGGGGATCTTCCGAGCCGGTGCGATCTTGCGGAATCAGATCGTCGATCGAGAAATTCATCTTGGCCAGCTCTTGCAGCATGTTGTTGATCGTGCGCACCTCGTGCAGCTCGACGATATGCAGCGTGTTGAGCGACTCGCCGTTGGTGTCGCCCTTGCCGTGTTCCCCTTCGGTATCGGAGACGGCCAGCTCGCCGCCGGCTTTCTCCTCCTGCTGGTTCCGAAAAGCGTCCAATTGCTCGCGGGTCGTGAACCATTTCTCTTGGGTGCCTAGAAACACGTGATAGATCGGCAACCTAAGCGTGGCCGGGTCCTGGCGCAGCGCGTGGGCTCGCAGGCTGATGCCCCGCCGCTCCAGCGCCACGAGCGACTCTTCCATGGCGGCCAGCGCTCGGGCTAGTTGGGCCATCTGCTCTCCCTCGATCACGCGGCCATCGCCGGCATCGAGCACCGAGTCGCCCAGACCGAGATCCAACAATTGGGCCTTCATCTCTTCCTCGGTCTGAACGTAGTAGGTGTCCTTCTTGTTCACCACGCGGAACAGGGGCGGCTGGGCCACGTAGATGTGTCCCTTGCTCACCAGCTCGTACATTTGGCGATAGAAGAAGCACAACAGCAGCGTGCGAATGTGCGAGCCGTCGACGTCGGCGTCGGTCATGATCACGATCTTGCCGTAGCGCCGCTTCGAGATATCGACCTCCTCGCCGATTCCGGCGCCGATGGCCGCGATCATGCTGCGCACTTCCTCGTTGGCCAGCACCTTGTCTTCGCGCGACTTGTAAGCGTTGATGATTTTGCCCCGCAGTGGCAGAATCGCCTGGTACTCGCGCAGCCGGCCGCCCTCGGCGCTGCCGCCGGCCGAATCGCCCTCGACCAGGTACAACTCGCACTTGTCGACTTCCCGGCTGGTGCAGTCTCGCAGCTTGCCCGGGAGACCGTGGCCGGACAGGGCCCCTTTGCGCTCGCGCACGATCTCGCGGGCCTTGCGGGCGCTTTCGCGGGCTTCGGCGGCCAGTATGGCTTTTTGCACAATGATCTTGGCGCTCTTGGGATTCTCCTCGAGGTACTTGTTCAGGAACTCTCCCACCGCACTGGTGACGATGCCCTCGATCTCGCCGTTGCCGAGCTTGGTTTTCGTCTGTCCCTCGAACTGCGGTTCGGGCACGCGCAGCGAGAGCACGGCCGTCAGCCCTTCGCGAAAGTCGTCGCCCACGATGGAAAGATCGCGAAACAGGTTTTCCTTCTTGCCGTAATTGTTCAGGGTGCGCGTGAGCGCGGCGCGAAAGCCGGAGACGTGCGTGCCACCTTCGGTCGTGTTGATGTTGTTCACGTAGGAATGGACGTTCTCGGTAAACTCGCCCGAGTACTGCATGGCGATTTCCAGCCCCACGCCTTCGTGCTCGCCGGCGATGTAGATGATGTCCGAGTGGATCGGTTCGCTGGCGCGGTTCAGGTATTCGACGAACTCGAGAATGCCCCGTTCGTACTGAAACGTGTCGCCGTCGCCTGTTCGTTCGTCGCGAAAGACGATCTTCACGCCCCGGTTCAAGAACGCCAACTCCTGGAGCCGGCGGTGCAGGGTGTTGTAGACGAACTTGGTGTTGGGGAAGATCAACGGGTCGGCCTTGAAGATCGTCTTCGTGCCGACTTTGTCCGTGGTGCCGATGCGCCGCACGTCGCCGACCGGCACGCCGCGCTCGTACTCCTGTTGATAAACGTGCCCGCCGCGGCGGACCTCGACCTCACACCATTCCGAAAGAAAATTGACGACCGTCACGCCCACGCCGTGCAATCCGCCCGAAGTCTGATAGGCGCCTTTGCTGAACTTTCCGCCGAACTTGAGCACCGTCATCACGCCCTGCAGCGTGGAAAAGCCCAGGTCCGAATGTTCCTCGACCGGAATTCCCCGGCCGTCGTCCTCGACCGTCACCGATCCGTCGTTGTTGATCGCGACCGAGATTTGCCGCGCGTAGCCGGCCATGGCCTCGTCGATCGAGTTATCGACCACTTCGTAAACCATGTGGTGCAGCCCACGCACGGTCGTGTCGCCAATGTACATGCTGGGCCGCTCGCGGACGTGCTCCAGGTCGCTCAGGTGCTGCAGGTCCTCGGCGTTGTACTCGGAGTCGGCCTTCCGATAATCGGGCATCGTGGGCTGCTGCTGAGGCTCGGCGCCGGCCGGCTGCTTCAATTCTTCTGCCATTACTCGTTCTCGATTTCTGCAAGAAAAATAAACCCGCGACTTCCCCACACCCGCAACTTTGCCGACGCGCTCGTCTCAAATTTCGCCCCAGCTCGCCGATATCCAATCGTCTGCGAGCTCGATTCGCGCCTCTGCAACCTCCGCGTCGGGCGCGGAAGCGCGGCGCCTTTCAGCTTATGGGGCCGACGCGAAGCTTCAGCTCGCGAATGTTCTCGTCGGGTAGCAACTCGGCCAGTCGCTTGATGAGCGCCGGCTTGCAAAACCCGATCTCCTGAACCATCGTTGAATTGTCGACTAGCACCTCCAACACGCCCCGGCGAACTTGCGTGGCCCGTGTGTTGCCGGCCATCGTCTCGCCGACGGCTTCGCGCCACGCTTGGGCGCAGGCCCCGCCCGATTGCACGCGCGCGTATCCGCGGCGCGCCAGCAGGCCCGCCAGAACGTCGCCGATATGTCGCGGTTGACCGGACATTGAGGTTTTCTTCGATCCAGGCGTTTAGTGATCGCGGGCCAGCGGCATGATCACGTATCCGTATCCATCGTCGGTGACGCAAACAGCGGCGCTTTCGGCGTCTTTCAGCTCCAGCGTGATGACTTTCTCGGGATCGAGGACCTTGAGAAAGTCGCTGATGTAGCGGGGATCGAGCGTGATCGACAGCTCGGGCCCGTCGTAGGAAATCGGCAACTCCACGCGCGACTGCCCGGCCTCGGCGGCGCGACCGCTCAAAACGAGCGTTCCGCCCTGGAAATTAAAGTCCACGCCGCGGCTTTCCTCGCTGGTCACGATCGCGGCCTGACGCACCGCCGAATAGAACGGCCCGACGGTCATTTCGATCTTCGAAGCGCCGGTCCGTTGCGGAAACACGTCGCGCCATTTCGGAAATCGACCCTCGACCAGCCGCGAATAGATCGTGGCCCGCGGGCTGCGCACCAGGACCTCGTTGGCTCGCGCGGCGAGTTGGATCTCGGCGTCGCCGTCGGTCAGCGCCCGTTCGATCAGTTGCATGGCCTTGGTGGGAATGATCGTCATGCTGTCGCCCGAAGCCTGGCCTCCGACGGCGCGGGCCGGGACTTCCATCTTGGCCAGTCGACGGCCGTCGGTGCCGACACCGATGATTTTCTCGGGCCCCATCTCCAGCAACACACCGCCCAAGGCATAACGGCTGCTCTCGTTGTCGGTGGCGAAGATAGTGCGACGTATTAGCTCTTTCAACAACCGCGCCGATAGCTCGTGGTAGGAGCTATCGTTGAACTCGGCCACGGCCGGAAAGTCTTGCGGATTCTCGGCCGGCAGCTTGAACTCGCTGCGCTCGCCGCGCACGATCGTCCCCTGGCCGTCCGATTCCAGGTGCAATGTCGAGTCGGAACTTTCCCGCAAAATGGAACCGAAACGCGACAGCGGCAAAATCGCGCTGCCGGGCACATGCGCCTGGATGCCCGTAGCCTGAATGCGAATGCCGATTTCAAGATCCGTCGCCAGCAAGATCGCACCCTGGTCGCTGACCTCGAGCTTGATGTTTTGCAAGATCGGCTTGGGGCTGCGCGAGGGCACGACCGCCGCGGCAGTTTGAAACGCGCTTAACAGTGCTTCACGATCGCAAGTGACTTTCATCGTGGGGAGGCCTTCTTGAGGTCCGGCGTCGTCTCGATCGAGTTCCGCCTGAATGTTGTTTCCAGAATTAAATGTTTTTAGCAGTAGTAAGGAAAGAGCCGCCTCGGCGTGTCGACAAGCGTGCTCACGCGGTCGTTAACCGACGCCCATGGTTCGGTTTGGCGACGCCAACCGACGAAAAAGGGGTGTGCATAACACGTTGAATGCCTGTCGCCCGTCCGTCGGTCGCTTGTCGGCACGAGCAGTCGCGAGCGGGTCGGCCGCGAGGCGTGTTGGTAAGTGTTCCAGGTGTCGTTTCACACTCGACATGTTTCGACAAGTTGTCCCCAGGAGATTTGTCATTTTTAAGCGGCCCATTTTCGTACGATCCAATTTTGTGCGCGCGATTCACGAAACCGTCAGCAATCGTTTCAGCTCGCTGACGGCCTGCCGGGTCGCGCGATCGCGTCGCAGCAGCTTTTCGGTGCGGCGGCAACCGTGCAGCACCGTGGTGTGATCCCGGCCGCCAAAAAACGCGCCGATCCGCTCGAGACTGTTGTCCGTCATTTGCCGCGCCAGGTACATCGCCACGGTGCGCGCCGTCACCAGCGGTCGCTGGCGCAGCGGACTCTTCAAATCCGAAAGCTTGAGTCCAAAGTATTTGGCCGTGAGGCAAGCGATATCGCGCAACCCCGGCATGGCGGCGCCACGGCGCTGGGCCACGAACTGCCGTGCCCGCTCGACGTCGACCGGCTGCCCCTCGATTCGAGCGCGGACTTCCAGCTCCAGTGCCGATGCGATCAAGGCCTGCACGCTCAGCGGCAAGCCATCGGCCAGGCTGTGCATGGCGCGCTCGGGCAGCGAAATTCCGCGCGAGGCGGCCAGCCGATCGAGAATCTCGCGGCGCGTGGTGCGCGCCGGCAACGATAGCGGCACGGCCAGACCGGCCGAAAGGCGACTGCGCAGAGATGGCAGCAGCACTCGCCAGTGTATCGGCAACGTCCGCGCCGTGACGACCACCAAGGCTTGCGTTTCGGCCAGCGCGTCTAATGCCGCGCGCAGTTCCTTTTGTGCCCCGCGCTTGCCGCTCAACTGCGCCAGGTCGTCAACGACCAGCAATTGGCTGTGATATATCTGGCTGCGCCAGGCCTCGAGCCGATCGTCCCCCAGCGAGCGGGCATAATCCTGCGCAAACTCGGAGGCGGCCAGGCAGGTCACGCGCGATTGCGGAAAATGCTTTTGCCACCAGGCCGCCAGGCCGCGCGCCAAATGCGACTTTCCGCTGCCGTGCGGACCGTAGAGCACGAGCGGACTGTACGGCGCGGCGGTGCAATCCAGACAGGAGCGAATCGCTCCCACCGCCAGGGTGTTCTCGGGGCCGGCGATGAAGTCTCCCAGCGGGTGCGCCGGCTCGCTCGACTCGCCGGGCGAGCGAAAATCTTGCCCGAGCAAAGGGATCGTCAAGATGCCATGTACCACAGTGGGTCCGTCCAGACGGCATGAACCGGGAGGCCAAAAAAAGTCGCAAAACCGGTCGCCAAATTGTAGCCGATTTTGACCGCTTCCGCGAGGTGGCGCCAGGGGGATAAAAGGAAATCGCGGGCCGGCAAAAAACGCTGAAAATCCCGGCGAATTCGCAGCCCCACGACCAGCGCCGCGCAAGTGCTGCGCGGCCGCTCGAGAGGGCCCCGCGCAAGCTGCGCCGACAGGCGGAATTGGCGACTTCCAAGGCGCGCAAAAAAAGCCGGATCTGATGGGGAATCAGATCCGGCTGGCGGGTGGGAATATCAACCGGCGGGAGATTGGAAACGGATTCGCGAGACAAGCAGACGGGGGCGGACCCTCTTCGTTTTGGCGGCGAAGGACGCGCTGGCGTGCGGAGAAAACAGGTGGCGGCCGGTCTTCTTTGCCTCAGGCGTCAGGCCCGCACAACAGTCATCGACGGAATAAACGTCACGCTGCAAAAGGAAGCTGATGCGCGGCACAACCGATATGCGCGGAGAACTTTTCCCATCCTGCCACTGGATCGCCGAGAAAGGCCGATTCTGGCCGAGCGGCTGCTGCGCTGCTAGCATCGCGGCATGCGGTGGCCTCGCCCCCGCCCCGGCTCATGGCCGCTGTTTGGCGCCTGGGGCCCTTGCGAGGCCGCCCCAACGGACCGTGGAACGGGTCGTACGAGAGAGATGCCCATGAAGACGCCGGACGACGAGCTGCTGGCGAACTTGGCGGCTCGGCTGAACCTGCCGCGCGACTGCCAGACGCCGATCGGCTGCGTCGGGGCCGGCTTTATCATGGACGAGTGCCACCTCGTGGCTTATCGGAACGCCGGATTCAATCCCGTGGCGATCGCCTCGCGACGTGCGGATCGCGCGGGCGAGGTCGCAGCCCGGCATGGCATCGGCCGCGTCTACGGCTCTTACCAGGAGTTGCTGTCCGATCCGGCCGTCGAAGTGGTGGACGTCGCCGTGCCCCCGGACGTGCTACTGGAGGTGATTTCCGAGGTGGTGCAACACGCTGACCACGTGCGGGGCGTGCTCGCGCAGAAACCGCTGGGTGTCGACTATCAGCAGGCAATCGAAATCGTGCGGCTGTGCGAGACGGCTGGGATCACGCTGGCCGTCAACCAGAACATGCGCTACGACCAATCGGTGCGGGCCTGCAAGACGCTGATCGAACGCGGCGAGTTGGGCGAGCCGGTGTTGGCCACGATCGAAATGCGGGCCATTCCGCATTGGATGCCTTGGCAGCAGCGACTGGGCTGGGTCACGCTGCGGATCATGAGCATTCATCACCTCGACACACTTCGGTTCTGGTTTGGCGATCCCCAGCGGGTGTTTGCCAGCACGCGGCCCGACCCGCGCACGGCGGAGCGTTTTGCGCACGAGGACGGCATTTGCTTGTACATTCTGGAATACGCCGACGGGCTGCGCGCGAGTGCGTGGGACGACGTTTGGACCGGTCCGGCGCGCGAAGGGGCCGCCGCCGACATTGGCATCCGCTGGCGGGTCGAGGGCACGACCGGCTGCGCGCGGGGCACGATCGGCTGGCCGGAATATCCCAAACACACGCCGAGCACCTTGGATTTCACCACAATCGAGCGCGGGCCGCGCTGGCTGTCGCCACGCTGGAGCGAGGCCTGGTTCCCCGACGCGTTCGCCGGTCCGATGGCCGAGTTGCTCTCGGCACTCGAGGACGGCCGCGCGAGCCAGTTGAGCGGCCGCGACAACCTGCGAACGATGGCCCTGGTCGACGCCTGTTATCTCTCCGCCAAAGAGCACCGCGCCGTGGAATTGGTCGAGATCC
The DNA here is from genome assembly GCA_031400775.1 of Planctomycetia bacterium. Lineage (GTDB taxonomy): Bacteria > Planctomycetota > Planctomycetia > Pirellulales > PALSA-1355 > PALSA-1355. Next base: position 11,637 of record JANNQN010000051.1, read on the forward strand.
TAGACAGCTAAACTCGCGAAATGTCAGCCGGCCGGTTCGGCCAATAGCTCGCGGATTTTTTTGGCCAGATCCTTGCGCAATGTGGGCGAATAGCCAGAGTGTATGTGCCGCACGACCCCATTGCGGTCGATCACAACCAAGGTCGGCCAGCCGTGAATTTCGTACTTCATGTTGATCCGGTCATTGTCTCGGCCGTTTTTCAGCGTGGCATAGTTGAGCTTGAGGTGGTCGATTACGAACCGGGCGTCGTCCTCGTCGCGGTCCGAGTTCATGCCCAGAATCGCCACGTCCTGGCCCGAAAAATCGTCGGCCAATTGTTTCATCTGCGGCATGGCACGAATGCACCAGCCGCAGCCGCGATACCAAAAGTCCAGGACCACCACCTTGCCGCGATAGTCGGTCAGACCGTGCGGTTTGCCGCCCAGATCAGTCGTTTGCCAGTCTGGCGATGGCTTGTCGACTAGCTTGGAAAACGCCCGGGCATCTTCCAACCCAAAACGCGCGTCTTGCTGATGCTGCTTGAGCCGGCCAGCCGTCATCTCGTGCAGCCACGGCAAGGTCAGTTGGCGATCGACTTCTTTGAGCACCGCCTCGGCCTCGGGATAAAGCTTTTTCGTGTTGTTGAAGTCGCGGAGCGCTCGCTCGCAGATCGCTTCATATTTCTCGACCGCGGCAAAATAGACGTGAGCCTGGCCGGCGATCGCCTGGACGTCGCTCGTGTCGAGTTGCCGGGCCTCGACAAGTTCGATGGTTTGCACTTGGGATTTGGCGGCGGCACTCGCGGGCCAGCCCTGCTTGAACGTGCTGACGACCTTGCGCACCAGCCCCAGCTCGCGATCGTACGCGTAGTCTCGCTCGGTCGACATCTGGTAGATCGGGTCGAGCGCCGCTTCGGGAACTTCGAGAAACCGCCACGATCCCGCGGCGGGCGGTACTTCGCCAGTCGCGCGAAATTTGCGATGCGTCGCGTCTAGCTCCAGCCGATCTTCCCAACCGCTTGCGATTTCCGCAGCAGTGGCCGGCAGCGTGGGAAACAAGACGGTGGGGTTGCTCATCGGGCGAATGGTCCGATTTTCGACAAAGCGGCCGTTGCTCGTCAGGTGAAAATATCCATCGAATTGATATTCTTGCTTCGTTTCCTTGCCGTCGCGTAGATACGACAGCTTGAGTTGTTGGCGAAACACCAGCCACCATTTGCCCTCATTGTCCCGATCAACGACATCGATGATCCACTCGGTCACACGTTGCGTGCGGTTTTTGCCACCCTGGCCGTCGTCCGATTCTTCCGCCGGATCGGTGGTCCGGTAAACCAGTTCCTGGCCGACCTTCAGCTTGTAGCGGGGCAGCGGATCGTCGCCGCGGGCCACGGACGCGCCGATCGCTGCAAAAAGCGTCAACACACATAGGAACTGAAAGACCGGTGGAAGGCCAAGCCGCATTGAATGTTTCCTGTGCATCGTTCTGTATCCTCTCGCTTTTTGCGCAAACGAGTGAATCTCGGTCCCGTAACACCATTGTGCCGACGCGCCAGCCCTGGCGTCAACAAAATGTTAATTGTTGAGAGGCCGGTTTGCAGTTGCCGCCAGAGGGCTATGATGGGGCGCGCGGAGAATGGTGGATGGCATCGTGATGGGACTGGAAATCTAACAACCCAAGGGAGCTGCCCGATGTGGGAAAGCATGTTGTCGCCCGAGGTCTCGATTCTCGAAAAAATGTTGCGGCCGTTTATTGTGTACCTGTTTTTGCTCGTGGGCCTGCGGCTGGCCGGCAAACGGGAGCTGGCGGCTCTCAACGCCATGGACCTGATCGTGTTGTTGACGCTCTCGAATACGGTGCAAAACTCGATCATTGGTCCGGATAATTCCGTCAGCGGCGGGCTGATCGGCGCGGCCACGTTGCTGGTGGTCAATTATGCCGCCGTGCGGTTTCTTTTCAGCCATCCCAGGATCGACGAACTGGTCGAAGGCAAAGCGACGACGTTGATCGAACATGGACACTTGCAACGCGGCGAAATGGGACGGGAACTCATCACTCGGCCCGAGCTGGAAAGCGCCGCCCACAAGCAAGGCATTGCCAAGCTGTCGCTGGTCGAACGGGCCGTTCTCGAGCCCAGCGGCGTGATCACGTTTGAGGCCAAAGAACCCTCGGTCGGCGAGGTCCGGCACGAGGCGGTCACGCACCGGCTGGATGATATTGCCCGGCAATTGACCGAAGTACGCGCAGCTCTGGCCGGGGGAGACGCGTAGCATACTGACCCGACGCGCCAGCGAGGGAGACACAGACGAAGAACCCTCGCTCGCGCGTCGAGTTAGTACACGCACTGCGTTTCAACACCAGCGGGACCTTACAAGTCGTCCGTGTTGAACGTGTCACCGTCACTGAAGCGACCCGACTCCAGCCCGCGCCGAAACCAGCGCACGCGCTGCTCGGAGGTGCCGTGCGTGAACGAGTCGGGCACGACCCGGCCTTGGCTCTCGCGCTGCAGTCGATCGTCGCCGATGGCGCTGGCGGCGCGCAGCGCGCTCTCGACGTCGCCGGATTCGAGAATCTGCCGCGACCGCTGGGCATGGTGGGCCCACAAGCCGGCCAGAAAATCGGCCTGTAGTTCCAATCGCACCGACAGTTGGTTGTATTGTGCTTGGCTCACGCGAGGGCGCATCGCGCTGACGCGCTCGGAAATCCCCAGCAGGTTCTGCACGTGGTGCCCGACCTCGTGGGCGATCACGTACGCCTGGGCGAACTCGCCGGGGGCACGGAATTGCCGCTGCAATTGATCAAAGAACGAAAGGTCGAGATAAACCTTGGCGTCGCCCGGACAATAAAACGGCCCAACGGCGGCACTGGCGAAGCCGCACGCCGATTCGACCTGGTTGCTGAACAACACTAGCCGCGGCTCCTGATACGTCTTGCCCATTTGGCGGAATTGGGCGCGCCACACGTCCTCGGTGTCGGCCAGCACGACCCGTACGAACTGTTTCAGCTCGTCCTCGGCACCGGCCGGACCCGGAAGCTGTTGCTGCTGCGCTTCGGGCGCCGGCTGCATGCCTTGCTGGTTCAACAGCGGCCGCGGATCGATGCCCAGGAACACGGCGATCAGGATGATTACCAGAGTTCCCAGCCCTCCGCCCACCACCATGCCGCCAGCGGGCATGCCGCGCCGGTCTTCGACGTTATCGCTCTCTCGACCGCCTCGCCATCGCATGGAACATGTCTCCTGAAAAGGGCCGCCGCGGAATTCAAACTCGCTATATCGTATCTGCCCGCTGGCGGGGGGCAACTTTCGACGGTTCGGGGGCCGCGTTTTTGTGGCGATACTGGCATCCGCCGGACGACGCATCCGATTCAAGCCGCCCGCTGGAATTTCGACGGCTTTCGGCCGGCGAACTGCGACAAAGTCCCTCGTCCGTCGGGCAATTCGGCCGCTGGATGGATACCGCGTTCGAGGTGCCGCTCGTGGGATGGCGGTTCGGCTTGGATGCCATCCTTGGGTTGATTCCCGGCCTGGGCGCCGCCGCCACGACCATTGTGTCGCTGTACCTGTTGGCGCTGGCCGGCTGCGCTGGCGTGCTATGGATCGCGACCCAGGGACTTTTCTCGACAGTGCGCTAACTCACTAACCCGACGCGCGAGCGAGGGCTATGGGCGAGGAATCCCTCGCTCGCGCGTCGGGTTCGTGTTGGACAAATGCCAAGCCTACGGTGCGATTAAGTATCCAGCGCGCAAAAAAAGCCGCCCGAGCTAATAGCAAAGGCGGCCTTTGGATATTGCGATTGTCTTGCGTTCTTTACTTCGCGCCGACGAGTTGCTTTTTCTTCTTGTCGGCGATGATTTCTTCCTGGATGCTCGATGGCACTCGGCGGTACTTGGCGAACTCCATGGTGAAGGTTCCCTGTCCCTGCGTCATGCTGCGCAAGTCCGTCGAATAGCCAAACGTCTCGGCCAGCGGCACCTCGCCCTCGATCGTGGCAAAGGCCCCTTTGACCTCGGTCGACACGATCAGACCGCGGCGACTGGTCAACTCGCCGGCAACCGGACCCTGATATTGGGCCGGCACTTCAATCTCGACCTTCATCACCGGCTCCAGCAGCACGGGCTTGGTCTTCAGGAAGGTCTCGCGGAAGCAGTTGCGGGCGCAAATCTGAAACGCCATATCCGAGCTATCGACGTCGTGATACGAGCCGTCCTCGAGAATCGCCTTCACGCCCACGATCGGGAACTCGGCGACCGGTCCCTTGTGAATGCTCTCGCGAAAACCCTTTTCGACCGACGGAATGTATTCCTTGGGAATGCGCCCGCCGATGACGTTCTCTTCGAATTGGAAGGTGTCTTCGCAGCCCTCGGGCAGGCACTCGAGCTTGCCCTTGATATGGGCATACTGGCCCGAACCGCCGGTCTGCTTCTTGTGCTTGAAGTCGAACTCGGCTGTCTTGGTGGGCGCTTCGCGGTAGCTGACCTTGGGCGCCCCGACTTCCACCTCGACGCCATACTCGCGGCGGATGCGCTCGACGTAGATATCCAAGTGCAGCTCGCCCATGCCGGCGATCACGGTCTCGGAGGTCTCCTCATCGGTGCTGACGCGGAACGTGGGATCTTCGCGGCGGAAGCGGTGCAATGCCTTGCCCATCTTGTCGGCGCCTTCGCGCGACAGCGGATTGATGGCCATCTTGATGACCGGCTCGGCGATGAACATGCTTTCGAGCGTGCAGTACTTGCGCTCCGAGGCGAACGTATCGCCGCTGGCGCAATCGACGCCCAAAATGGCAACAATGTCGCCGGCGCTCGCGCTATCGATTTCTTCGCGCTTGTCGGCGTGCATCTTGACAATGCGGCTGAAGCGCTGTTTTTGATCGGTGCGCTGGTTGTAGTACATCTCGCCCTTCTTGATCGTTCCCTGGTAAATGCGGACGAACGTCAATTGGCCGAATGCGTCTTCCACCAGCTTGAAGGCCATGCCCACGAAGGGCTTGGTCGGATCGGCTTCGAGCGGCATTTCCTGCGTCGCGTCGGCATGCTGCTTCGCTTTGACGGGCCGATCGAGCGGCGAGGGCAAATAGCGGACGATCGAATCCAGCAGTAGCTGCACGCCCTTGTTGCGGTAGGCGGTGCCCATGTAGACCGGGGTCAGGTCCTGGCCCTGCACTCCTTCGCGCACGATGCCGTGAATCAGTTCCTCGGAGACCGGCTCTTCGGACAGCAGCAGCTCCATCAGTTGGTCGCTGTACATCGACAGGCTTTCCAGCATCGCTTGCCGGGCCTTGGTCGCCGCTTCCAGTAGCTCGGCCGGAATCTCCTCGGTGCGCACGTCTTCGCCGTTGCTGCCGTCGAAATAGTTGGCCTTCATCGTGACCAAATCGATCACGCCCTCGAAGTTGTCTTCCTTGCCAATGGGCCATTGCATCAACACGGCGTCGCAGCCCATCTTCTCGCGCACCTGGGCCACGACCTTCTCGCAGTTCGCGCCGATACGGTCCATCTTGTTGATGAACGCCAGCCGTGGCACGTGATAGCGCTTCATCTGGCGATCGACGGTCAGCGATTGCGACTGCACGCCGCCCACGCCGCACAGCACCAGGATGGCGCCGTCCAGCACGCGCAGGCTGCGCTCGACCTCGACGGTAAAGTCGACGTGACCCGGAGTGTCGATCAGGTTGATCGTGTGTTCCTGCCATTCCACGGTCGTGGCGGCGCTGGTGATCGTAATCCCGCGCTCGCGCTCCAGATCCATGTAGTCCATCGTAGCGCCATCACCGCCGCCTTTGACTTCGTTGATGCGGTGAATGCGCCCGGCGTAGTACAAGATCCGCTCGCTGAGCGTTGTCTTGCCCGAGTCAATGTGGGCCGAGATGCCGATGTTTCGCAGTTTCGCCAGGTCCATGGGGAACCTCGATGTTCGATCCGAATTAAGGGTGCAACGCCCCGGCGCAATAAGGCACCGGCAGCGCCAAAACAAAAGGGGAAACAATACCGCCCGGCGGTCCCGAGCCGCCAAGGCGTCGCCAGGGAGTTTGGCTGTGTGCTAGGTTGTTTAGTCCTATCATCTTACGTACAAATCGGCTGGCGGCAAACCCCAAAACACTACAAATGACACTACGCTCACAAATTAACACGGTTCACACACAGCCAAACGAGTGCGAGCCGCTGCGACGACGTGGGGGCGTTTGACTTATCCTGTTGCAAAACTTAGGTTTTCACCTCATGGCCAATCCACCAGCCAACGACGTCCCGCCGCCCGGTGGATCGATCCATGCATCGGCCAATGGTCGATCGCCAATTGGCTCAGGCGATGCCAGCAAACCCGCCCAACCACGCTGGCTGGCCGACAATCCCTGGATCACGTTTGTCGTGCCTTTTGCCGTCTTCATGTTGGCCGGTTCACTGGAGCCAACCCCCGACAAGCCCTTTAGCCTGCTCGGGCTGACGATCGACTACTCGGCCTATCCACTGGTCTACGCCTTCAAGATAGCGCTGACCGTGACGGCCATGGCGCTGGTCTGGCCCGGCTATCGCCAGTTCGCATTTCGCCTCTCGCCGCTGTCGCTAGTGGTGGGCGTGGTGGGCGTGGTGCTGTGGATCGGCCTCGTCAAGTTGCGGCTGGAGAATGCCCTGCTCGATCCGTTGGGATTGGGCTGGGTGATCGACTTTGGCGAGCGGTCCGCCTTCAATCCCTTGGCGCATTGGGCGGAGGAGCCGACCACGGCCTATGCGTTTCTGGCGCTGCGATTCTTCGGGCTCGCGCTGGTGGTGCCCGTTATCGAAGAGTTTTTCTTGCGCGGGTTCGTGATGCGGTTCGTCGTCGAAACCGACTGGTGGAAAGTGCCGTTCGGCACATTGACGCCGGCGGCCATCGCGGCCGGCACGCTGGTTCCGGTGCTGATGCACCCGGGGGAAATCCTGGCAGCGGCCGTCTGGTTCTCGCTGGTCACGTGGCTGATGGCCCGCACCAAGAACATCTGGGACTGCGTAGCGGCGCACGCCGTCACGAACCTGCTCCTGGGCGTCTACGTGGTGGCCACCGGCGAGTGGCACTTCTGGTAAGGATTCGCGAGAGTTGACTAAGCGGGGGCGAGCACGCGCGCCTACCTGTCGAACCACTTGGTGAACGCGCGCTTGGTCGTGTCGCGCCCGGCGCGGCCGATCGAGGTAGTCAGCGGGATTCTCTTGGGGCAAACGGCCACGCAATTCTGGGCATTGCCGCACACCTGGATGCCGCCCGGCGCAGTGAGCGCGTCGAGCCGCGCGCCGGCGTTCAGACCGCCGGTCGGGTGCAGGTCGTAATAAATCACCTGGCTGATCGCGGCCGCGCCGACGAAGTTCACGTCGAACACCGCGTCGCGCCGCGCGGCGAACTGGGCCTCGGTCTCGCCCGTGGCTTGCTCGAGCTCGATCTTGCCGTATTGCGGACAGGCGTCCAGGCAACAGCCGCAGCTCATGCACTCGCTGAGCGGATAGGCCCGCTCTTGCTGCTCGGGCGATTGCCGCGGTCCGGGTCCCATGTCGTAGTAGCCGTCGACGGGGATCCAGGCTTGGACTTTCTCCAATGCGCGGAACAGCCGGCGGCGGTCGACGCACAGGTCGCGGACCACCGGAAACTTGCTCATCGGCTGCAGCTCGATCTCCTCGGGATGCTCGTCCAACAGCTTGTCGACCAGGGCCGAGCAGGCTTGTCGCACGCGGCCGTTGATGATCATCGTGCAACTGCCGCAGACTTCCTCCAGGCAATTCGCGTCGTAGGCCACCGGCGCCACGCTACGGCCGTCGATCGTCTGGGCGTTGGCGGCGATCCGCTGCAACACGCTGGTGACGTTCATATCCGACTCGTGCGCCAACTGGTGGCGTTCCCAGTAGCTGGGTGAATCGGGCGTGTCCTGCCGCAGCACGCGCACTTCGAACGTTTGTCGGCCGGGCGCGTGTCCGTTTGCGTGAGTATCGCTCATATTGCCTTCGTGGATATCGTGTGGGTTCGTCGTGTCAATGGACCGCGGCCGGTTTCGTCGCGGCGCCCTTGGTAGCTGGGTTACCGTTGCTCGCGCCGGACGTGACCTTGCCGGCCTGGCGTCCTTTCCAGACTTCTTCGATCACCTCGGCCCCGACCAGACCATACAACCGCGGTCGCGGCGCGATCAACGACGTGTCCACTTCCTCGTAGCTCAGCACCGGCTCGCCCTCGGCGTTGGGCGTGGCGATCGTGGTCTTAAGCCAGCGGGCCGTGTTGGCTTCGAACTTGTCGCACCACTCGTCGGCCTCGCGGCGCAGCTCGGCCGGATCCTTCGCTTCCAAACCCGGCATGGCGAACTCGGGCTTGAAGTGGGCTCCACGGCATTCGTCGCGCGCCAGAGCCCCCAGCAGGATCGCCTTGGCCAGCGGAAACATATCGCGCAAAGACTTGGTGAAGACGACGTTTTGATTGGTCCAGTTGCCCGTGTCCGACAGCGCGCATCGCTTGGACCGTTCGGCCAGCTCGCTGACCGTCTGATAGGCCTCTTCGAGCGTCTTGTTCAGTCGCACCACGGTGGCGGCCTTGGTCATCACCTGGCCGAGTTCCTGGTGCAGCAGATAGGGATTCTCGCCGCCAGCCGGGCGACGCAACAACTGATCGTGGGCGGCCTGAAACTCTTTGCGCGCCGATTCGAACGTCGAGGCCGGCAGCTCGGCAACCGGTTTCGAGCTTTTCATCAAGTTCACGATCCCCGGCGCGACGATCAGCCCGCTGAAGATGCAACTCAAGAGCGAATTGGCCCCCAGCCGATTGGCGCCGTGATATTGATAGTCGCACTCGCCGATAGCGAACAGGTTGGGAATGTTGGTTTGCTGGTTGCGCGGCGAACCGATGACCAATCCGCCCGAGGCGCTCTTCTCGTAGTCGACCCACAGTCCGCCCATCGAGTAGTGGACGGCCGGAAAGATCTTCATCGGGACTTCGCGCGGATCGACGCCCTGAAACTTCTCATAGATTTCCAGAATCCCGCCCAGCTTGATGTCGAGCGTATGGCGGGGGATGTGCGTCAGATCGAGATAGACGGCCAGCCGGTCTTTCTCGACGCTCAGCCCCTCGTAGGTGCAGACGTTGAAGATCTCGCGGGTAGCGATGTCGCGCGGCACCAGGTTGCCGTACTTGGGATAGCGCTCTTCAAGGAAGTAGTAGCGATCCGACTCGGGAATGTCGTTCGCCTGGCGCGTATCTTGCGGCCGGCGCGGGACCCATACCCGGCCTCCTTCGCCGCGCGCGCTTTCGCTCATCAGCCGCAGCTTGTCGGCGCCGGGAATGGCGGTGGGATGGACCTGAATGAATTCGGCGTTGGCATATTTTGCGCCGGCCTGAAACGTTCGGCTGGCGGCGCCGCCGGTGCAGACCATCGACATCGTCGAGCGGCCATAGATCAGTCCGCAGCCGCCCGAGGCGACGACCACCGCGTCGGCCGGAAACGCTCGGATTTCCATCGTCACCAGATCCTGGCCGATCACGCCCACGCACTTGCCACCCGAATCCAGCACCGGGCCCAGATAGTCCCAGGTCTCGTACAGCTTCACTTTGCCGTCGACGCTCCAGCGGCGCACCTGGTCGTCCAGGGCATACAACAGTTGCTGGCCCGTGGTGGCGCCGGCAAACGCGGTCCGCTTGAATAGCGTGCCGCCGAAGCGGCGCTGATCGCGAAAGCCCTCCGGGGTGCGATTGAAGGGGACTCCCAGGCGATCCATCAGGTCGATGATCCTGGGAGCCCATTCGGTCATCTCTTTGACCGGCGGCTGATGCTGCAGAAAGTCGCCGCCGTAGACCGTGTCGTCCAGGTGCAGCCACTCGCTGTCGCCCTGCTGGCGCGTGACTTCGTTCACGCTGTTGATGCCACCCTGGGCGCAAACGCTGTGCGAGCGCTTGACCGGAGTCAGACTCATCAAATCGACTTCGACGCCCAGCTCGGCCAGTTTCATGGCGGCCGACAGACCAGCCAATCCACCGCCGACGATCATGACACGCTTACTAGCCATAAAAAACTCGATTCGCTTCTCGCGCGATTCGCCTCGCGCATGGGGCTTACTTTGGTGCTGTTTCAGTCGCGGACGGGACAGCGGGTTCTTCTTGCAACTTGAGAATTTCGGCCTGCTGGGCGTTCATCGCGTCTTCGACCTTGATCGCTTTGTCGACGTCGACGGTCCACATGCCGAATAGCGCGCTGAGCCCGATCACGGCCAGCAGCAAGCCGACGACGACGCTGATCCAACTGGCGCGGCGTTGGGCGGCGGCGCTGGTCCAGATGCCCCAGGTGATGCCCTGCGTCCACAGTCCGTTGGAAAGATGATAGACGCAAGCCAGCATGCCCACGGTGTACACGACCTTGATCCAGGCCGGCTGCAGCGCCAGCGCGGCCGAGCTGGCCGCATGCTCTGCGTCGAATGCCGCGCCTCCCATCTCCTCGAATGGCGCGCCCAACACACTGTGCAACTGCGCGACGTGAAACAAGATGAAGAAGAAGGCGATGATGCCCGTGGCCCGTTGCAGCGTATAGCGGATATTGCTGGCGTAGGGATAGGAATTCGTGTTGGGCATGGCGCCGCTGATGATCAACCAGCCCACGAATGCGTGGAACATGATCGGCAGGAAAATGAAGACCCATTCAACCAGCGGCAGCACGGCGCCCAGGGAGTGAATGCGATCGACCTGCTCCTGAAACGTCATGGGGCCGTTGATGATCGAAGCATTGGTCGCCAGATGCACGACCATATAGGCCCCCACCGGAATCAGCCCGCTTAAGCTGAACAACCGGTAGATCAAGAACTGGTGCCGCAAGATGAAGGAAGGACGCGGTTCGGCGGGCGGGGCAGCCGGAGCGGAAGATGTTTCCACGTAGGTCTTTCCTGAATGGCGCGTCTGGCTTTAGCGCGCTAGGCGAAAGGGATGGAATGTCGGGTCTTCGCGTTAGTATAGAGGGGCCTATGCGTGTGACAAGCCGCGTTGGTCCGCCGCGCCAGGCGACGCCCAAACCGCGCGAAAAAGTGCAGCCTGCGGCCAAGAAATTGTAGCGCTACGCGGCTGTTCGAGACAGCTTTGCGCCTCTGACTTTCCACGGACTTCGCCTCACGGCGAACGCAAATGTCGGGTCGGGCGCGCCCCGCCGGCGAAGGTCCCGGGGAAGGTCGTCGTGGAGGAGCCAGGCGGCCGCCGAGTGCAGGCGCCCGCGCGCCTGGTCGCCCGATTTCCGTACACTGCCTGCCTAAATGGCAGGGCTTCCCTAACGCTTCCCGTCTTTTCAATCCCGCGCAACTTATCTTTCGACGACCGTTGAATTATTATATAAGACGAACGCTTTCAAGGTGTTACAAGCTGGCCTGGCAGCGTCCGAACGAGCCACCGCGTGAAAACGGTATTTGAGTTGCATTGACGAGCTAGGGTTCAGCCGACTTTGTCCAATAGTGCAGACGCCCGAGTGCCGCTCTGCCGCCAAAGCGTTAGCCATGCGAATGCAGTTTCCATCCCTGTTGATCACCGACGACGATCACGACTTCCGTGAGACGTTGCGGGCGGTATTCGAACCCCGCTTTCGCACGTTCATGGCTGGCGACGGCGAGGAAGCCCTGGAGATCGTGCGGCGGGAGCACGTCCATCTGGTGCTGCTGGACATGCACATGCCCAAGCTCACCGGGCTAGAGACGCTGCGACAGGTGAAGCGATTCAAGTCGCGCTTGCCCTGCATCTTGCTGTCGGCGGCGCTGGATGAGAACCTGATTCGACAAGCCGAACTGGCCGAGGCCTTTTCCGTGTTGTCCAAGCCCATCAGTCGGCAGCAGTTGACCACGACGGTCGATGCCGCGATGCGCCGGATTTACAACTGGGAAAGCGACTTGCTGCCGCCGCACCGTTAAACGCTTTCGGCTTGCGGCGCTTCGTCGGCGGCCCGGTCCTTGGCGTCGGCCGCAGCTCGTCGGCGGTCGGTCTGCGTGCCGGGCACGATCAACGGGCTGGGCGAGTTGGCCTCGATCAGCACCTTAAGCTCGTCGGAATCGAGGACTTCCTTCTCGATCAAGCGGGCGCTGATGGCCTTGAGCGAAGCCAGCCGCGTCTCCAGGATGTGCCGCACCTTTTCCATCGACTCGTCGATGATCCGCTTCACTTCCTGGTCGATCTCGCGGGCAGTCTGCTCGCTGTGACTGTGCTCGCGCTGAAAGTCGTTGCCCGTGGCCAAAAACGGACTGCGGGAGCTTTCGCGATAATTGACCCGCCCCAGTCGGCTCATGCCGAAATCCATGACCATGCTGCGGGCGATGCTGTTGGCCCGTTCCAGATCGTTCTGCGCGCCGGTCGAGATGTCCTGAAACACGAGCTCCTCGGCGCAGGTGCCGGCCAGCAACACCTGGATTCGGCTTTCCAGTTCGCCCTGGGTCATCAGGTAGCGATCGCCCTCGGGCCGCTGCATCGTGTATCCCAAGGCGGCCAGTCCGCGGGGAATGATCGAGACTTTATGCACCGGATCGGTATTGGGCAGGCTGTAGGCCACTAGCGCGTGACCGGCCTCGTGGTAGGCGACCCGCAGCTTTTCGTCCTCGTGGATGATGCGTTGCTTCTTTTCCAGTCCGGCCGTGACGCGTTCCACGCCTTCGTTGAACTCGACCATGCCGACGGCGTGCTTGCCCTTGCGGGCGGCCAGCAGCGCGCCTTCGTTGACCAGGTTGGCCAGGTCGGCGCCGACGAATCCCGAGGTGATGGCCGCGACTTCCCGCAGGTTCACGTTCTCGTCGAGCTTCACGTTCTGCACGTGTACCTTGAGGATCGCCTCGCGGCCGCGCACGTCGGGCCGGTCGACCAGCACGTGCCGATCGAAGCGCCCCGGCCGCAGTAGCGCCGGGTCGAGGGTTTCCGGCCGGTTCGAGGCGGCCAACACGATCACGCCATTGTTCGAGTCGAACCCGTCCATTTCCACCAGCAAAGCGTTGAGTGTCTGTTCGCGCTCGTCGTGTCCGCCCACGATGCTCGAACCGCGCGTCTTGCCCAGCGCGTCCAGCTCGTCGATGAAGATGATGCAGGGACTCTTGGCTTCGGCCTGCTGGAACATGTCGCGGACGCGCGCGGCGCCCACGCCCACGAACATCTCGACGAAGTCGGACCCCGACAGGCTGAAGAACGGCACCCCGGCCTCGCCGGCGATGGCTTTGGCCAAGAGCGTCTTGCCGGTGCCCGGAGGTCCGACCAGCAGCAGTCCCTTGGGAATGCGGCCGCCGAGAACCTGATATTTCTCGGGCGTGCGCAGAAACTCGACGACTTCGCGCAGCTCTTCGACGGCTTCGTCGATGCCGGCCACGTCGTCGAACGTCACGCCCAGATCTTCCTGGGCATACATCTTGCCGCGGCTGCGTCCAAAGGCCATCGGCGAGCCGGCGCCCCCCAGGCGGCGCATCATGTAGAAGATGAACAGCACGCAAAACCCGGTCAGCACCAGCATCGGCACGTACGATCGCCAAGCCGCGGGACCTTCGGAATTGTCGAAGGACCGCTTCTTTTCTTCCAACAGTTGGGCCAGCCGATTGTCCATCGGCTTCAAGTTGCTCTGAAACACCACGCTCGCTCGCGAGGCCTCGTCACCGGGCGTTTCGCGCGTGATCTTGCCCGTGACTTCGTAGGTGCCGACCTTGATATCGGTCGGATTCGACAGCCGCACCATGTGCTCCTTGTCGCCCGTTCCGCGCTGGACCTGGATGTAGTTCTTGCCATCCTTGTCGTCGGCGATCTTGATCAGCTCGAGCAGGTCGCTGTACAGCACCTTCTCGTCGGGTCCGCCGGTCATCATCGTGACCGTCAAGAGCGTCAGCACGCCCAGCACCAGCAGGAACCACACCACGTTGTTATTCATCGGCGACGTTTTCTTGTCGCCAGACTTGCGGATCGGATCGCGGTCGTTACTCATCGGGCAATTTCTTCTCTTGGCGTTCGATGCTCTGTTTCTGGAGTGGTCTGGCCCCCGGGCGGGCTGAAAGTGGGGGCTGCGACAGGATGGGAACGCGTGCCACCCGCGCTGGGGACGGCGGCAGCGGTCCGCTTCGGGAGTACCTGTTCATAGTATGACGTATAATTTGGAAATACAACGATCGCGCCCTTGAGCCCGACGGTTCGGCTGGCGCGATTATGCCGGGTTGTGGGCCAAGGCCACTTGGACTTAGAATGCGCGCTCACTCGCATATTTGCCCGGCGATGCCGTGATCGGGTTTTCGTCGGGGAAGCATTCGAATCCGCACGCGCGCATCATCTTGGGGCGGCATCGGTACTTATGACCGCGGAATTGGCCAACGTGGCGGTGCTGGGCTCGACCGGCAGCATCGGCCGCAACACGCTCGAGGTCATCGCCGCTAGTGGGGGCAGGCTGCGACCCGTAGCGCTGTCGGCCCACTCGAATCTCGATTTGTTGGTCGGGCAGGCGCAGGCCCTGCATCCGCGTTGGATCGTGGCCTCCGATCCGCTGTCGGCGGCGACGCACGATTGGTCGGGATTGCCCAGCGACGTCGAGTTGCTCGTCGGCCCCAATGGCTTGGAAACGGTCGCCAGAAGAGGGGAAGTCGAAATTGTCGTGGCCGCGATCGTCGGCAGCGCTGGCGTTGCTGGCACCTGGGCCGCGGTCGAGGCCGGCAAGACCGTGGCCCTGGCCAACAAGGAAACCATGGTCGTGGCCGGACAGTTGGTCACCGAGTTGGCGCACCAAACAGGGGCCCGAATCGTACCGGTGGATAGCGAGCACAGTGCCGTGTTTCAGGCGCTACAGGCCGGCCGCCGCGAGGAAGTGAAGCGAATCATCCTGACCGCTAGCGGGGGGCCATTCCGGAACCATACGACTGAGCAGTTGGAAAATGTGACCTTGGCCGATGCCTTGCGGCACCCGACCTGGACCATGGGGCCTAAAATTACGATCGACTCGGCAACGATGATGAACAAGGCGCTCGAGATCATCGAGGCCCGTTGGCTGTTCGACTTGCGTCCCGATCAGATCGACGTGGTCGTGCATCCGCAGTCGATCGTGCATTCGTTGGTCGAGTTCGTCGACGGCTCGGTGATCGCTCAATTGGGCTCGCCCGACATGCGGCTGCCGATTCAGTATGCACTGACGCACCCGCTGCGGCTGCCGGGTCCGGCGACGCCGCTCGATTTCAGCGAGCGGATGCGATTGGATTTTGAGCCGGCCGATCTGGATCGATTTCCCGCTCTCTCTCTGGGCCTAGAGGCAGCGCGGGCCGGAGGCACCGCCGGGGCCGTATTGAACGCCGCCAACGAGGCCGCCGTGGCCGAGTTTCGCGCGGGCAAACTGCACTTTACCGAAATCGTGCCCCGTTGCCGGGCCGTATTGGAACAACATCAATTCGACGCCCGACCGTCGCTCGAACGTTTGTTCGAGCTCGACCGTTGGGCGCGCCAGGAGGTGATGCGTTGGGCTTGTCTTTAATGGCTGCTATCGTCAATTGGGACCTGCTGCTGGTGATTTTCGAAGTCGCCGTCGGACTGGGCATGGTCATTTTCGTCCACGAGCTGGGCCACTTCGCCGTCGCCAAGTGGTGCGGCGTCAAATGCGAGAAGTTCTACCTGGGCTTCGACATTTACGGGCTGAAGCTGGCCAAGTTCCAATGGGGTGAAACGGAATACGGCATCGGCATTTTGCCGCTGGGCGGCTACGTGAAGATGCTGGGCCAGGACGACAATCCGGCCAATGCCGCGCAAGAGCGCGAGCGTTCGCGGCTACAGGCGGGCGGAGAAGCGCTCGCCGGCGCTTCCTCGGGTGGCTCTGCCTCGACCGGCGCCGCCGCGGCGCCCAGTAACACTGCGCCGCTCGATCCGCGCAGCTACATGGCCAAGAGCGTGCCGCAGCGGATGGCGATCATTTCAGCCGGCGTGATCATGAACGTGATCTTCGCGGTCATCATGGCCGTGGCGGCCTATTCGCTGGGAGTCCGCGAAGTGGCTTGCGGAATTTCGGCCGTGTTGCCCGGCGAGGCCGCCTGGAAGGCCAACTTGCAACCTGGTGACCGCTTTCTCGAGATCGATGATTCCGGTGATCGCCAGCTGCGATTTCGCGATCTGCGGACCGCCGTGATGCTGGCCGACCTCGATGCTGGCGTCAATTTTCTCGTCGAGCGCGCAGGCGTCGACAAGCCGTTTCTGGTGAACGTCAAGCCCGACCCCGACAAAAACCGCCTGCGGCCCACGATTGGCGTCGCGCCGCCTGAGACCACGACACTTTCGGACGAAAAAGCCACGTTCGCCGGTTCGCCGGCCGCCGAGACCGGCAAGTTCAAGCCGGGCGACAAAATCGTGGCGATCGACGACGCGCCGATTGCCACGCATGCCGAGATGCTGGCCGAGCTGACGCGACGTCAGGACCAGCCGGTTCGCGTCAAAGTTGAACGCACTCCTAAGCCCGCGACGAAGGACGAAAAAGACTCACCGGCGGCGACCGAGACATTAGAGATCGAAGTGCAGCCGCGCCCCATGCGCACGCTGGGCCTGGTGATGAAGATGGGAAAAATCACGGCGGTGCAAGCCGATTCGCCGGCCGCCGCCGCCGACATCCGGGCGGGCGACTTCATTACCGCTATCGACGGACAACCGCCGGCCGATCCGATCCGACTGCCCGACGAGCTGCGCCGCCGCGCCGGCGAGACCATCACGCTGGCGATCTCGCGTGACGGTCCCTCGGGCCAGGATGAAAAGTTGGAAAAGCAAATTGCGCTGCGCGATTGGCGCTGGCCCGAGGAATCGAGCGAGCAGGGCACATCGGTCTCGGTGCCGGCGCTGGGGTTGACGTATCGCGTCTTGAACATCGTTCATCAGACCGACAAGGATAGCCCCGCGGCCTTGGCCCAATTGAGCCAGGACGACAAGCCGGCCGCCGTGCCGCTGTTCGCGGCGGGCGATGAAATCGTGCGGGCCGAGTTCGTCCTGCCCAAGGCATCCGCCGGCAAGGACAAGGCCGCGACCGAGATCGTCATGACCACGGCGCCGTCGGCGATCGAGTTCAGTGCCGAAAAAGCGAACTGGCCCTACTTCGCGTGGCTGCTGCAGCAGGTTCCCGCGGACACCAAGATCAAGCTAACGCTCAAGGACGGCCGGACCGCCACGCTCGGAATGGCCGCGGCCGAGGGCTGGTTCATGCCGGAGCGCGGATTCGTGCTGCCCTACGAGATCGTGACCGTGAAAGCGCACTCGCTCGGCGAGGCTTTTTCGCTCGGCGCCCTCGAGACGCGCGACGCCGTGTTACAGGTCTACATGTTCCTGCGCAAGATCGGCTCGCAGATTTCGCTCTATAGCCTGGGAGGGCCCAAGACGATCGCCCAAGCCGCTGGCTATGCGGCCTACGACGGAGTGGCCCAGTTGCTGCTGTTTCTCACCTTGTTGAGCGCCAACCTTGCGGTCATCAATTTTCTGCCGATTCCGCTGCTCGATGGCGGCCACATGGTGTTTCTCATCTTGGAGGGCATCTTTCGGCGACCGGTGAGCGAGAAGGTCGTGGTGGCGTTCCATTACGTGGGCTTCTTGTTCATCATCAGCCTCATGCTGTTCGTGCTGGGTCTCGATTTCGGCCTGATTCCTCGGCCGCATTAAGC
The DNA here is from genome assembly GCA_031400775.1 of Planctomycetia bacterium. GTDB lineage: Bacteria > Planctomycetota > Planctomycetia > Pirellulales > PALSA-1355 > PALSA-1355. The sequence continues at coordinate 29,208 of JANNQN010000051.1, forward strand.
AGTGACGACATAAGCGGCTCTGCTATCGGCCCCAGGCTAACCGGGCGATACTGCGGCGGCGCAGCGCGGCCGGGGAAAATCGCACAGCGGAACGCTGTCGCTGGGTTCGGCCAGAATTGCCGCCAGCGTCGTCGAAGCGAAGGCGCTCTCCACTTGGGCCAGAGCCTGGTCCATTTTCCTGTGCAACGGGCAGAGCCGGACGCCGTGGGCCTCGAGCCCCAGCGGGCAGGTTCGGATCCGCTGAATCGGATCGACGGCGCTGACGATCTGCAAAATCGTGATTTCCGCGGCAGGCTGCGCGAGCACAAAGCCGCCTTGCACGCCGCGCTGGCCATGCACCAACTGCGCCTTGGCCAGTTTCTGTAAGACCTTCGACAGGTACGCACTGGGCACCTTGGTCGTGGCCGCAATTTGGGAATTGCTCTGAGGCACCTCGGGCCGGCTGGCGAGGCATACCATCGCCCGTAGGGCGTACTCGACCGTCTGAGTAAACATGGCCGCTCCAATTCTGGATGTTGACATCCAATATAGCCTTGGCTAAGCTAATCGCCAATACTGGACAACGTGGTCCTATTTAGATTCCTGGCAGTTCAAGGAGACCTTTCCGTGGAAAACAGGCGAATCCACCTGCGTTATTGGGTGTCGGGCTTGGCTTTGGCAGTCGGGGCGCTACCGGCACTTGCGGCGCCAGGCGAGAGCGCTCCGGATGCTCAAGATCTTCGGCGTGCTCGTCGCGAGGTGAAATTGCTCGATGACATGTACAAGACGGCCATCGTGCTCATTACCCAGCATTACGTGCATGAATCGTCGGACATGCCGGCCGGCGAGGCGTTCAAGGCCCTGTTCGCTGGCATGCACGAGAAGGGATGGCACACGGTCCGCTTGCTGGATGCCAGCGGAGAACCCATTAACGACGAGAATCGCCCGCAAAACGATTTCGAACGCTCGGCGGTCGCCGCCCTCCTCGAGGGCAAGCCCTACTATGAACAAGTAACGCATAAGGACGGCAAGCCTGTTCTACTCGCCGCCACGCCGATTCCGGTCGTCATGGAAAAATGCACGATGTGCCACGAGAACTACCGTGGAAAAAAGGTGATTGGCGCCCTGGGCTACGCTTTGCCCTTGGAAGCGGCCCAGCCGGCTTCGCCCTAAACGCATCGCGCTCCAGCGACTCGCGCCGCTCACGCTAGCAGCGCGAGTCGCTATTGCTCGCTTTCGCGCAAAGAACTAAATTCCGGGCCCTTGATGCTCGCGCCGCATACCGTGCGCATCCCTCAACGACGGAAAGGATTCCGAATATGCCGACGACCCTGGCGGCATTGGCGCGATTAGTCGACGGCGAATTGCTGGGCGACGGCGCGCTCGAGATCTGCGGCGCCGCCGCGCTCATGGATGCCACAAGCGGCGAGATCACGTTGGTCGATCGCAACGAAAAGGCCGAGCGACTGGCCGCGGCCAGCGCGCGGGCCGCCGTGGTTCCGCGCGGTTTCCCCGTCGAGTCCCTGACCATGCCGGCCATCGTGGTCGAGGACGTGCATCGGGCCTTTACCGCCATCGTCATGCATTTTCGTCCTCCCCGCGCCACGCGCCGCACCGGCATCAGCCCGGCCGCGTCGATCGATCCGTCCGCCCGCCTGGGCGCCAACGTCGACGTGCATGCCGGGGCCACGATCGATGCCGACGTCGAAATAGGCGCCGGTTCCACAATTCATTCCGGCGCGCGGATCATGGCCGGCTGCAAGCTCGGCCAGAACGTGGTGGTGCATCCCAATGCCGTGCTCTACGACAGCACGGTCGTCGGCGCCCGCAGCGTGATCCATGCCGGTGTCGTGCTGGGCTGCCACGGGTTTGGATATCGGGTTTTCGAGGGCTCCAACCTGCCCGCGGCGCAATTGGGCTACGTGCTGGTTGGCGACGACTGCGAGATCGGGGCCTGCACGACCGTCGATCGCGGCACCTACGGCCCGACGATCATTGGCGACGGAACGAAAATCGATAACCTCGTGATGATTGCCCACAATTGCCGCATCGGCAAACACAACATGATCTGCTCGCAGGTCGGCGTGGCCGGCAGCACGATCACCGGCGACCATGTGGTCATGGCCGGCCAGGTCGGGGTTCGCGACCACGTGCGGATCGGCGATCGCGCGATCCTGGGCGCCAAGGCCGGAGTGAGCCATGACGTGCCGGCCGACGCGCACGTATTCGGCATTCCCGCGATCGCCGAGCGCGATCAAAAAATTCAGTTCGCCGCCATTTCGAAACTGCCCGAGATGCGCCGCCAGCTCAAAGCGCTGCAGCAGGCGGTCGACGAATTGACCCGCGCGCGCAAGGCCGGCGCTGGGCATCATGCCGCGTGACGGCCGGCGCGCGATGCCGGCTCGTCTTGGAAGAACCGCACCCATGTCCGCCATCGGCTCAATACCGTCTGCGACTTCCTCGGCTGGTGCATCGCGCACCGTGCCGCGGCGCGTCGGACTGATCGCCGGCTGGGGCCGTTACCCGATCGTGGTGGCCGAGGCCCTGGCCGCCAGCGGAGCGCAGGTGTATTGCCTGGGCATCAAGGACCATGCCGACCCTATGTTGGCCGAGATCTGCCACCACTACGACTGGATCGGACTGGGAAAAGTCGGCGGCGTGATTCGCTACTTCCGCCGCCATGGCGTGTCGCAAGTCACGATGGCCGGCAAAGTTCACAAGGTGCTGCTCTATCGCCGCTTTGCCTGGTTTCATCACCTGCCCGACTGGCGCGGGCTGATGACCTACTATCCGCACTTCGTCGCGCGGCGAAAGACGATGCAGGATGACAGTCTGCTGGGGGCGATCGTCGAGGCGTTCCAGACCGCCGGCATCGCGATGCAGCCGGCCACCAACTACGTTCCGGAGCTGCTCGTGAAACTGGCCTGTCTGACAGTTCGCCAGCCCACCACGGCCGAGCGCAAAGATATTGAATTCGGCTGGCGGCTGGCCAAGGAGATGGGGCGGCTCGACGTCGGCCAGAGCGTGGCCGTGAAGGACCGCTCGCCGTTGGCTATCGAAGCCGTGGAAGGAACCGACGAGTGCATTCGCCGCGCTGGAACTCTGTGCAGCGCCGGCGGTTTTGCCGTGGTGAAGGTGGCCAAGCCGCAGCAGGACATGCGGTTCGACGTGCCCACGATCGGCATCGGCACGCTCAGGACGATGGCCGCCGCCGGCGGCAAGGTGTTGGCGGTCGAAGCCGGCCGCACGATCATCATCGACGAACCGCAAGTAGTGGCTTTCGCGAACCACAATAAGATGGTGGTCGTAGCGCTCGACGAGCAGGGCCAGCAAGGCGCCGCCTGAGTCGGTCTCATCCGCGACGCCTTTTATCTGCCGAGCTGCAAACCGGCTCAGAGCTTTCCTGCAGTGCGTGAATTAACCGTGGCTAATATTTGCCACAGTTCACAGAGGACACCGAGGAAAAGGCATCTCACCGTCAGCCTTTCCCAAACAGCGAAATGCTATCGGTGCTCGCGCCCGTTTTCGCTGGGGCCGAATTCGAACAACTTTCTTCCTTCCCCTCTCTGTGTTCTCTGTATCCTCGGTGGCCAAGCTCTTGGTTTTGATGCCCGGACGTCGCTTCCGCGACAAAGGAGAACTTCAATTGCTGTTCGAGAACGTCCGGCGAATTTGGCCGACTCGTCGCGGCGCGCCCCCTCCTCACGGGCGGAGGCTTTGTTACGATTAGCTTAGACCCTATCCGAGAATTGTCTCGGAGAAGGGGACAGTCCCATTTTGCTCGAATCCATCGCGAAATTGGGACAGTCCCCGACAATTCTCGAGTTATCGACGGAGCTGCTCGTTTTGCGGATCATCCAATACCCTCATCCCACCCTGCGCCATGTCTCCAAGCCTCTGACGCGAGTCGACAAGGAATTGCACGCCATCGTGCGCGAGATGTTCGACCTGATGTATGCGGCCAACGGCGTGGGCCTGGCGGCGAACCAGGTCGACCTGCCCTATCGGCTGTTCATCATCAACCTGCAATCCAATCCCGAGGCCAAAGACCAGGAGCTTGTGTTCATCAACCCGGTCCTCACCAGCCGCAAGGGCAACGCCGAGGCCGAGGAGGGTTGCCTGAGCCTGCCGGGCTTGTACGCCGACGTTAAACGCCCCGAGCGGGCCGTGCTCAACGCCTACGATCTGGCCGGTCAGGAGATTACCATGGAACTCGACGGCCTGTTCTCGCGGGCCGTGCAGCATGAGATCGACCACCTGGACGGGGTGTTGTTCATCGACCGGCTTAGCGCGACCATCGAGATGGATATCAAGGACTCGCTGATTGACTTTGACGTTCAATTCGAGAGCGCGCGGGACCGCGGCGAAATCCCCGACGACGCTACGATCGCGCGGCGGCTGGCCGAGCTGGAAAAGCTGCGAACCTAGTGATACTGGGCCGGGTTACCGGCCAACCGATACCGGGCCGGAGTACCGGCCGATCCTTCTCTCTACCGGCGAAGCTTCCAATGCGCGTGGTCATGATGGGAACCGGGCCGTTTGCAGTGCCGACGCTGCTGCGGCTGTACGAATCGCGCCACGACGTGGTGGCGCTGTTCACGCGGCCCGTTCGTCCGCTGCACGGCAAGAGCCAGGCCGAAGCCAACCCGATGCGCGACACGGCCGTGGCCCGCGGCACGACGGTTCACGATCCCGAGAGCATCAACGAGCCACACGCACGTTCCGTGCTGGCCGGCTATCGGCCGGATCTATTGGTGGTTTGCGATTACGGGCAGATTCTTGCGCCCGAGGCGTTGGAAATCGCCCGCTTCGGCGGCATTAATTTGCACGCCTCGCTGCTGCCCAAGTATCGCGGAGCCGCGCCGATCAATTGGGCCATCTACCACGGCGAGACGGAAACCGGCGTGACGATCATCCGCATGACGCCGCGGATCGACGCCGGCCCGGCAATCGCGCAGGCCGCCACGCCGATCGGCAGCGAGGAAACCGCGGCCGAGCTCGAACCGCGCCTGGCCGAGTTGGGCGCGCCGCTGGTACTCGAATCCATCGACGCGATCGAAGCCGGGACGGACCAAGCGATTCCGCAGGATCCGGCACTGGCGACGCGGGCTCCGCGCCTGAAGAAAGAGCTGGGCCAGGTCGACTGGTCGCGATCGGCCGCGGCAATCGCCAATCAGGTCCGCGCCTTGCAGCCCTGGCCCAAGACATACACTTTCTGGCAGCGACCCGCCTGCGAGCCGCTACGGCTGATTTTGGACCGGGTTCATGTCGAGCTGGCAGCGGCAGCGACAGCGGGGGTGGTGCTCGAGGCGGGCGGCGATCGCCTGGTGATTGGCACGGGGCAAGGGGCGCTGGTGATCGATTCGATCCAGCCGGCAGGCAAACGAGTGCTGTCGGCGGGCGAATTCTTGCGTGGCTATCCGGTCCAGAGCGGCGAGCGGTTTGGTTCTTAGCCAGATTCACGTCAATAACGCATCGATCAAAACCCGCTGGCCGTAGTGCCCCGCGCCGGGTTAAGATGGGTTCCGCCCGGCATGGGCAGCAATACAAACCAAGATTTGCGCGCTCGAACTGCCCGCGCGCCTGAAAGAAACAACCCGCTACGACAACCCTTTCGAGTTGGCCCAGCGCGGCCGTCCTTCATGGTCAAGCAGCTATACATCGAGACGGTCGGCTGTCAGATGAATATGCTCGACAGCGAGCTGGTCGTGGCCAGCTTGCGCAAGGCCGGGTACACGCTGGTCGACACGCCGGCCAAGGCCGACGCCATCTTGTTCAATACCTGCAGCGTGCGCCAGCATGCCGAAGACAAGATCTACAGCGCGCTGGGCCGGCTGAAGCACGCCAAGAAGCATAATCCGCACAAGATTATTGGCGTCCTGGGCTGCATGGCTCAGAAGGATCAGAAGCTGATCTTCGAGCGGGCCCCCTTCGTCGATCTGATCGTCGGTCCCGGCCAGTTGCATCAGATCCCCGATTTGATCGCTCGGATATCGGCGGGCGAGGGTCCGCAGATGGAAGTCAGTCTGGACCGCAAGGGCGCCGCTCGGCAGGAGATCGAGCGGAGCTTCGAAAGCTTCGATCCGCTGCGCGATCCCGAGATGCGGCCCACACCGTTTCAGGCCTTCGTGCGGATCATGATCGGCTGCGACAAGTTTTGCACCTATTGCATCGTGCCCAGCGTGCGCGGTCCCGAGCAGAGCCGGCCGGCGGCGCATATCGTGGCCGAAGCGCGGCAACTGGCCGCCGAGGGCTGCCGCGAGATCACGCTGTTGGGCCAGACGGTCAATAGTTACCGGCACGTCGACGGCGGGCGAACCAGCCGGCTCTCCGACTTGTTGGCCGAACTGCACGAGATCGAAGGTCTGGCCCGGCTGAAATTCGTGACGAACTACCCCAAGGACATGACCGACGATCTGCTGGAAGCCGTGCGCGACCTGCCCAAGGTCTCTCCCTATTTGCACGTGCCGGCTCAGAGCGGATCGAACCGCGTGCTACAGCGGATGAAGCGCGGCTACACGGTAGAAGAATACCGCGAGATGCTCGCCCGCATTCGCCAGACCATTCCCGAGGCGGCCGTGACCAGCGACTTTATCGTGGGCTTCAGCGGCGAAACCGAGGAAGACTTTGCCGCCACGGTCGATTTGGTTCGCGAGTCGCGTTTCAAGAACAGCTTTATCTTCAAGTATTCCGAGCGCCCAGGCACCAAGAGCGTCCAACTCTATCCCGATGATGTTTCCGAAGAGGTCAAGAAGCGTCGCAACAACGACCTGCTGGCGATCCAGAACGAGATCAGCGAGGAAGACAACCTGCCGCGGGTAGGCCTCCAGGTGGAAGTCCTAGTTGAAGGACCCAGCAAGCACGCCGATCGTCACGACGACGGTAGTGACGTTCTGCAACTGGTCGGCCGCACGCATTGCGACCGGATCGTCGTCTTCGACGGCAATCGCCGCCAGATCGGCCAGTTGCTCGACGTCGCGATTTACGACGCCAATGCCTTCACGCTGTTCGGCAGCGTGATTACGGAACACGTCGGGCCGGAAGTGTATAGTCTCTAGCACCACGGCTTGCGACGCCCGGACCGTTCGATGCGCATCGACGAACTGCACCGCTATCTCGATCGACCGGCCGAGGCCGCTGCCTGGCTGCACTCCTTGGGTTTCGCCGATCCCGATCGGGCTCACGGCAACCTGGTGCGGATGGCCACGGCCGGCATCACGCTCGATCTCTTGGCCGACATGTGCGACCAATTGGCCGAGCACCTGCCGCGCTCCAGCGATCCGGACATGGCGCTCAACAACCTGGATCGCTTCGTGGCGGCGACCCGCAATCCGCTGTCGCTGGCTTCGCTGTTTGAACGGGACCGCGAGGCGCTGCCGATTCTGTTGCAGATCTTCGCCACCAGCCAGCACCTGAGCGACTTGTTGATCGTCGATAGCGAAAGCTACGACTTGCTACGGATCACCGGCGGCGAGCCGGTAGCCCGCGAATCGCTGGTCGCCGAACTATGCGCGGAGATCGCCACGCTGTCGGACGACGAGGCCGCGGCGTCGGCAGCGCTGCGCCGCTTTAAGCGCCGCGAGACGCTGCGCGTGGCCTATGGCGACATTATTCGCGGCCAGTCGTTGGATGTCGTGGCCCGGCAGATTTCCCACGTGGCCGACGCCATCGTCGAAGCCGCCGTGCTGGCCGCGCGGGCTCGGGTTGATGCCCGCCGCGGCGGAGGACGCCCGCCCGAGGGAAGCCCGGGACGATTCGTCGTGCTGGCGCTCGGCAAGTTGGGCGGAGCCGAGCTGAACTATTCGAGCGATATCGACTTGATCTTTCTCTACGACTGCGGGCGCGGCGCCTCCCTGACCCGGCAGCAAAGCTGCGGAGAATATTTCGACCGGCTGGTTCGCGAGGTGTTGAAGCTGCTTAGCGAAGCCACGGATCTGGGCGCCGCGTATCGCGTCGATCTGCGGCTGCGGCCCTTGGGCAACGCCGGACCGATGGCCGTGGCGTACGAGGCGGCGCTGCAGTATTACGACGTCACCGGCCGCACCTGGGAACGGCAGGCCCTGGTCAAGGCCCGGCCGATCGCCGGCGATCTGGCTCTGGGCCGCGAGTTTCTCGAGCAGCTCGAACCGTGGATCTATCGCCAGTACCTGAGCCGGGCCGATATCACCGGCATCAAGGCCCTCAAGCGGCGGATCGAGCAGCGCACGCACCGAGAGGGCGCCGACGCACTGAACGTCAAGACCGGCCACGGCGGCATCCGCGACATCGAGTTCGTGATCCAGTTTTTGCAATTGCTCAACGGCGGCGACTTGCCCGACCTGCGCACCGGCAACACGCTGGAAGCGATCATGCGGCTGGAGCGCTGCGGCTGCCTGACCGATCGCGAGCGGACGATTCTGGAAGAGAACTATGCCTTCCTCCGCAAGATCGAGCATCGGTTGCAGATCATGTTTGATCTGCAAACGCATCTCTTGCCGCACGACCCGGACGAGCTGCGCAAGGTGGCCATTCGCCTGGGCTATGCCGACACGGGCTCGCAATCGGCGCTCGAAATCTTCGCCACCGATTACAAGAACAAGACCGAGTTGAATCGCCGGATTCTCGATCACTTGCTGCACGACGCGTTTGGCGACGACGCCGCGACCGAGCCGGAGAGCGACCTGGTTCTGGATCCCGAGCCCGCGCCCGAGCGGATCGAGGAAGTGCTGGGCCGTTATCCGTTCGAGGACATCGAGCAGGCATACAAGAACCTGATGGAACTGTCGACCGAGAAGATCCGCTATCTGTCGACGCGCCGTTGCCGGCATTTTCTGGCGGCCATTGCCCCGCGGCTGCTGGCTGCGATCGCCAAGACTCCCGATCCGGATTTCACACTCGTCAACTTGAGCAAGGTCAGCGACTCGCTGGGGGGCAAGGGCGTCTTATGGGAGTTATTCAGCTTCAACCCGCCCACGCTGCACCTGTACGTCGAATTGTGCTCGTCGAGCCAATATCTCTCGGGCATCCTGACCAGCAACCCGGGCATGCTCGACGAGTTGTTGGATAGCCTGCTACTGGACAAGCTGCCGACGCGCGAAGCGCTCGACGAAGCCTTGTTCGAGCTATGCCGCGGCGCGGAAGATATCGATCCGGCGCTGCACAGCTTCAAGAATGCCCAGCAACTGCGGGTCGGCGTTCGCGACATTCTGGGCAAGGAGCGGATCGAAGCCACGACCGGTGCGCTGACGGAGATCGCGGAAGCGTGTCTAGCCGCGATCACGCGCGTCGAATACGAGAAGTTGGTGGCCAAGCTGGGCGAGCCGACCATCGGCGAAGGGGACGAGGCCGGCCGGGTGTGCGAGCTGGCCATCGTGGCGCTGGGAAAATTTGGCGGACGCGAGCTGAACTACTACAGCGACCTGGACCTGATCTTTCTCTACGAAGCCGACGGGCTGACGATTCCCGCGCGTCGTACGCGCCGCGAAGAAACGACCAACAATCAGCACTTCTTCAGCGAGTTGGCACAGCGAATCATCAAGATCGCCAGCCAACTCGGTCCTTACGGCCGCTTGCTTGCCTACCTTATTGCCGGTCACCATGCCGGCTTGCCCGACTGGCATCCAGGCGAAGCCAGGGGCGCTGCCCTGTCGCAGGAACTGAAGGACGAATTGAAGCGCGTCGAAGGCCATATCGACGGGCATACCGGCAAGCTGTTCTTCGACCTGCGTTCGCG
>JANNQN010000052.1:0-18831 GCA_031400775.1 Planctomycetia bacterium
AAAAATCGGCGAGAGCAAGCGGCTCCAGACTCAGCTCGACGCCGGACAAAAGCCGGCCCAGGTCGTGGAATCGATCTACATCGCCTGCCTGTCGCGAAAGCCCAGCCCCGAGGAAATGGCAAAACTCGAGGCCCTGTTGGCGGCCGAACCCAACGCCCGCATCGCCGTCGACGATATCTTGTGGGCTGTGCTAAACTCGCGCGAATTCCTGTTCAATCACTAATGCGATCCTTCACCATGATCTTACGAACATATACATCGCTTAAATCGCTGCTGGCTGGTTGCCTGCTTTTGTCCTTGGCCCTGACGGCATCGGCACGCCTTGCCGTGGCCGAGGAGGCCAAGCCGGCCGACGGAACGCCGGCGCCGAAGGTGACCTACGAAGAGCATGTGCGACCTATTTTTCGCGAGCACTGCTTTAGCTGTCACAATCAGGACACCAAGAAGAGCGATCTTTCGCTGGCCAGCTTCGCCGCCGTCAGCCAGGGAGGCTCGACCGGACCCGTCCTGGCGGCCGGTGATCCGGACAGCTCGCGGCTGTGGAGCCTGGTCTCGCACTCCGAAGAACCCAAGATGCCCCCCAACCAGGACAAGCTATCGGCGGCCAAGCTGGATGTGATCAAAGCCTGGATTGCCGGCGGAGCCCTGGAGAACGACGGGTCGGTGGCAAAGATCAAGAAGCAACCCTCGATGAATCTGAGCGCCTCGGGCGGGGCCGCCAAGCCCGAAGGTCCGCCCCCCATGCCGGAACAATTGCCCCGGCAACCGGTCGTCTACACGCCGCGAGCCGCCGCGGTGACGGCCCTGGCCGCGAGTCCCTGGGCGCCGTTGGTCTCGGTGGCCGGGCAAAAGCAGATCTCACTCTATCACTCCGACACCGCGCAATTGCTGGGCGTCTTGCCGTATCCCGAGGGCGTGGCCCATATCCTGAAATTCAGCCGCAGCGGCTCGCTGCTATTGGCCGGCGGCGGTATAGGCGCAAAGTCAGGCAGCGTGGTGGTGTTCGACGTCAAGAGCGGAAAGCGAGTGTTCGAAGTCGGCGAGGAATTGGATTTGGTGCTGGCCGCCGACATCAACGAAGACCACACGCGAATCGCGCTGGGCGGACCGGGCCGCGTCGTGCGCATCTACTCCACGGCCGACGGCGCGCTGGTACACGAAATCCGCAAGCACACCGAATGGATTTACGCCCTCGAGTTCAGCCCCGACGGAGTACTGCTGGCCACGGCCGATCGCAACGGCGGCATGTTCGTGTGGGAGTCGGAAACCGCTCGCGAGTTTCAGAATCTGGCCGGGCACAAGGGAGCCGTTACCGACGTGAGCTGGCGGATCGACTCGAACGTGCTGGCCTCGGCAAGCGAGGACGGCACGGTCAAGCTATGGGAGATGGAAGGGGGCAAGGAGATCAAGAACATCGCGGCGCATGCCGGCGGCGCCAGTTCGATCGAGTTCTCGAAGGACGGCAAGCTGGTGAGCACGGGGCGCGATCGCATCGCCAGAATTTGGGACGCCAACGGCGCGGCGGTTCGCGAGCTGCCGGCGTTCAACGATATTTCCACGGAAGTGGCCTTCACGCACGATGCGAATCGCGTCGTGGCCGGTGACTGGGTGGGCGAGGTGCGACTGTCGGAAGCGGCCGACGGCAAGCTCGTGGCTCAGCTTCCGCCCAACCCGCCCACGCTCGAGATGCTGGTCTCGGCCCATACGGCCGCGGTCAACGCCGCCGTGGAAGCGGCCAAGAAGACGGCCGCCGAGCTGGCGGCGGCCGAGGCGGTGGTGGCCGAAAAGGCCAAGCTCAACCAGGCTGCCGCGGCGGCAGCCGCAGCCGCGCAGGCCGGTTTGCAGAGCCTGCTGGCCGAAAAGGCTGCCTTCGAGCAAGCCCAGTCGGCCCAGGCCTCAAACGGCAAGTAGCCTCGCGGCGAGCCCCATTGTCCACAGCGCGCCGTGTCCACAGCGCTAATGTCGCGCGCTGCAAACAAAAACACATCGCCGGTCCAGGGGGACGAGCGATGTGTTTTGTGAGATCTTCTTGAACTTCCCCGCCTTGAACTTCCCAGCGCGATCTTATTCGCGCGGACGGACCGCGCCGGTCAAGCCGCTATAGTCGGGCCGATCTTCCGGATGCCACAACGGTTCACCTCGCATGACGCGCTCGGCCAAGACGTCGAGTTTTGCTCTCGAGCCGGCGGGCGCTTCAGTCGGGGAGAATTCGTCGTCCTCAGCGGGCGCAAAATCCTCGTCATGGCCGTACTTCAAAATCGCTTCAAAAACGTTCCGCATCTGCCGCATCGAATCACACCCTCCAACTAGAAAAAATAGCCCCGACGCTGTCAACTACAATGAACGAGCACCCTCGACCCCGTGCGCCAGTAAACGCAAACCAATCCGTCGGCCTGTCAGACTCGCTTCGCTTGGCCGAGCCGTCCTGGCGGCACCTGTCAGCGAAGCCCCGAGCGACATGGCCAGCGATCAGCACTGGCCCGCGACGCTCGATCAATCAAATGGATGGGGCGGGCTGCTTGAGAAACTTGATACTTAGGGCGGGAAACATATTTCACGTAAAGCGATTCATTATCGTCCCAGCGGAACAAAAGTCAAGCTTTTTGCTAGCTGCCAGAATCGCAAAAACGGTGCTTTTTGACCGCAAATTCGTTGCGCTACCGTGCAAACTGTCGGCTTCGTAATCGCGACAAGTTCGCTCGTTTGCCCGACCGTTGCCAAATTCACAAAAATCGGTCGCCTTGGCCTGCCGCCGGCTTCTGTTAGGCTGGAATCAAACCCCCCATGAAATAATCCCAGCAGACGCCCAATCGATGGCCTGGTTCCAACACACACTCGAACTGCCGCCCAAGCGGCGCGGATTTCACCTGATTACCGCCGAGGTGGTCGCGGCGATAGGCGAGTTGTCGCGCGTCGAAATCGGCTTGCTGCATGTTTTCATCCAACACACGTCGGCCTCGCTGACGATCAACGAAAATGCCGACGCCGACGTGCCGGCCGATCTCGAGTCGTCGTTCAACGCGATCGCCCCCGAGGACTTCAACTATCGCCACACGATCGAGGGCCCCGACGACATGCCGGCGCACGTAAAAGCCTCGATGCTCGGCTCGTCGGTCAGCATTCCGGTGCGCGCTGGCCGCTTGCTGTTGGGAACCTGGCAGGGAATCTATCTGTGCGAGCATCGCAATCGGGCCAGCGGCCGCAAGTTGGTGCTCACCTTGCACGGCGAAGGGCGCTAAAGTCTCGCGGGACTGACGGTGAGCCTTTAGCCGCTTGCTGCCGGCGGCGTCAAGCGTCGGAGTAGCTGCTCACTTCGTGGCCCGTTTCCACGATCCGCGACAAGTCGTCGAGCCAGCATTCCAAGAGAGTGGTCTGGTGGGCGTTGCGGTCGACGTGCGAGAGCGCTTCGAGCGAGCGGGCGATCAGCGCTGCCGCGGTCTCGGCGTCGAACGAACCGGAAGAGCGGGCTCGATCCACGGCCGCCAACAGCTCGGCATCTCCCTGGGGCGGCACTCCGCACGTGGCTCGCAGCAGTTGCCGGTAAAAGTCGACGGCGAACGCCATCACCTGTCGCGACCTTGAGCGCCGCGCGCCGGCTTCCTTGCCCGCCGCTTCGACAAATGCCACGGCGTCTTGCGCCAAGACCACGCTGTCGAGCGCCGCGCCACCAAGCGCCTCGAGCAATCGTCGGCGAAAGGCCCACAGATCGTCGTCGGCCAGCTCCAACGCCCGTTGGAGGCTGCCCTCGGCGAACTCGGACAGCCGCAAGGCTTGCGCCCGATCCGCCACCAGTCCCTGCGACTCGAGCAGACCGGCCACCATCGAGTGATCAAGCGGCTGAAAGCGAATGGTCTGAGCGCGCGAACGGATCGTGGGCAGTTGTTTGTCGGCGCTCGTGCCGATCAGGATCAAGAGCGAGTTGGGCGGAGGCTCCTCGAGCGTCTTGAGCAGGCAGTTGGCACTCTCCTCGTTGAGGTAATCGGCGTCGTCGATGATGGCCACTTTGCGTCCGCCCATGAAGGGCTTGAGCGCGATATCGTGGCACAATCCCTCGCGCATCCGCCGCGAATCATCCCCCAAGAACGCCGCCAGAGGAATCGTGCTCTTGTCGGCCGGCTTTTCGATCAGGATCAAGTCCGGATGCGTGTGCGCCAACACCTGCCGGCACGAGGTGCAGCTTCCGCAGGGAGACATTTCGGCGGCGGGGGACTCCGAGCAGAGCAGGGTCTGCGCCAATTTCTCGGCGAATGCGCGCTTGCCGATGCCGGCCGGACCGACAAACAAGAAGGTGCTGGCCAGTCTGTTTCGGGACAGCGCGCGGCGGAACTTGGCCACAACCGGGTCGTGTCCCTCGATTCCTTGCCACGCCATGCGATCGGCTCCTTCTCGCTATCGATTATGTCGCTATTGATTATGTCGCTATTGATTTTTCAGCACGCGCTCGGCCGCGGCGCGAATGTCTCGTTGCACGGCGTCGATCGGCCGCGCGGCGTCGACGACCACGATCCGCGCCGGGTCGGCGGCAGCTTCCGCCAGAAAACCCTCCCGCAGCCGGGCCTGAAACTCGACCCCCTGGTCTTCCATGCGATCCAACTGACGATCGATTCGTTCGGAGGCCGCGCTGGGAGGCATGTCGAGCAGAAAAACCATCTCGGGCATCAGGCCGGCCGTGGCCACCTGGCCGACGCGCCAAATGGCCGCCACGTCCAGTCCCCCGGCGTGTCCCTGATAAACCGCGTTGGCCAGCAAGAAGCGGTCGGAGACCACGGTCTTGCCCGAAGCGAGCGCGGGCCGAATTACCTCTTCGACCAATTGCGCTCGGGCGGCCATGAACAGCAGCATCTCGCTGGTCCGCGAGATCGCGAATTCGTGTCCCAACAAGATTTCACGAATGGTCTCGCCCAGCGGTGTGCTGCCTGGGTCGCGACACTGAATCACTTCGTGCCCGGCGGCGCGCAGCCATTCGATGAACAAGTCCATTTGCGTGGACTTGCCGACGCCATCCAGACCATCGAACGAGAAGAACATGAAACCTCGCGCACCGAACCAACAAACCCCTTAAGCCCGTGCGTTTTCAGTGCCTATCCGAGAACTGTCACGGAGAAGGGGACAGTCCCATTTTGCTCGCAAGGCCTCGCAAAATTGGGACAGTCCCCGACAGTTCTCGGATCGGCACTTGAGCTCAGGCGTGGCCATTATACAGATTGACCAGCCGTTGTGCGCGCTCGGCAATGAGTTGCCGCAGAGGGAGCGGCTTGAGCACTTCGGCCTGGTCGCCGTAGCCCATGATCCACCACGAGATCTCGTCCAATCCGGCCACTCGGACGTGAAAGTCCAGACTGCCGTCGTCGCCTGGCACGAGCCGTTGGGTCTTATGCCATACGACTTCCGCCACGTTGCGAGCCACGAGCGGCGCGAACCGCACGGTCACGTCCTGGTCCGGCCCGTTGGGAATCATGTGCCAGGCGTTGCCCATATAGCGTTCGATGCTGAATCCGCGCGGCAGGTGAAACGGCTCGTCCAGCAGCACCAGCTCGCGAATGCGGCCCACATTGAACGTCCGTACCTCGCGATGCACGCTGGAGCGCCCGATCACGTACCAGCTTCGACGGCTGAAGAGCAAGCGGTACGGCGACAATTTGAAACGCAGGACTTTGCCGTCGCTGAAGCTGTCGTAGACCAGCCGCACGGCGCGGCGCGTGGCGATGCAAGCCAAAAGCTGCTGATAGATCGGCCGTTGGCCTAGCAGCCGATTGCCGGGCTGCGAATTGATGCGCACCGCCGAGGTCGACTCGCGCAGGATTTCTCGCACCCGGGTGGGCAAGCTGCTCTCGAGCTTCAGGGCCGCGCTTTGCGCAGCTTCGTAGAACGGCAGGCGGTAATCGCGGCCCAGCTCGTAACACAGAATCATGACGGCCAAAGCTTCGTCGGCCGTAAAATTCGTGGGCGGCAGGAAGTATGTGCCTGGAATCCGGTAGACGCACTGCTGGTCGTCGAATAGCAGCGGCACGCCGGCCTGGCGGAGCACGTCCAGGTCGCGAAAGATCGTGCGGCGGCTGACCTCGCAGAGCGCGGCCAACTCGCCGGCATTGTGAGCCTTACCGGCTTGCAGCAGCCCCAGCAGTTGGACCAGTCGACTGATTCGCGTCAGGTTCATGCGGGGCCGATGGCTTCCACTCGTAGTGCGAGGCCGGTTGCACGAGCGGCCGCGCCGCCGGAGCAAACGACACGGGCGCGGCGCCCGCGGTACTGTTGACGCTTCGGTTGGCGATCGCACTGGGCGCCGCCGGTTTGACGCCCGGTCGCGAGTTGCCCTGCGAATCGTCGCCGGACATCAGTTGGCCCCAGATCGGATCCTGCGGCTCGCTGTCGTCGACGACCGATCCCATCGCTCCCCACTGAAACCCGCCCTGGTTGCTGGACGCCGTTCGCAGCCGAGCGGGCGTCCCTTGCTGGCCGGTCGCTCCGGCCGGCGGCGAATCTTGACGGGGCGTTGGCAATTCCTCGGGTGTGGTCGCTTCGTGTGGCACGCCGTCCATGGGCATCGTCTCCGCTCCGTCCGGCGCGAACTCTTCGCCCGGACGCATCTGTCGTACGGGACCCTGGCTGGAGACGTCGGGGCGAGTGAAGCCGTAGTTCAAGTACACGCTGGCATCACGCTGGCGAGCCAGCCGATGGGCGTCAAACTGGGCCTTCGCGGGCCACGGGCCTTCGGCCAGGTAGACGTTATTGTATTCGAGCAACGAACCCTTGCGAAAGTGGACGCCGATGATCGCCCGCTGGTAGTCCAACAGCGTGCGGAAGTAGCTGGTCTGAGCTTCCGACCGGCGGCGTTGGGCCTCCAAGAGTTGATCGAGCGTGACCGTTTCCGCCTCGAAGGCGGCCTGGACGGCCTCGACCTGGCGATCCGCGGCCAGCGTGCGGTTGAAGTTGGTTTGCGTCAATTCGTAGTTCAATTCCAGTTGTCGCACGGCGTCGGCCAATTGGTGCGAGACTTCCAATTCCTCGTCCTGCAGCCGAGCCCTTTCTCGCGCCAGGTTCAATTGGTAATGCCGTACCGTGGAAAGCTCCTTGCGAAAGCCGATGGGCATCGTGGCTTGCACGCCCAGGGCCCATTCCTGCATTTGTCCGCTGGCCAAAGTGCCCAGGGCACTGGTGCCGTTGAGTCCGGCGATCGGATCGCTCTCCACGAACCGCCGGGCGCCGCTATCGAGCAGCGTCTCACCTAAGCCTTGCCAACGGTACGTGCCGGTCAAGTCGACCCGCGGCAACAGCAGGTTCTTGGCGGCGATCACTTCCAGCTCGCGCTGCTTGATACGCCACTTCTGGCGTCGCAAGTCCAGGCTGCGCGAGAGCGCCTCTTCCGTGATTTCCTGCCAGTCGAAATCCACCTTGGCCACCGTCGGCTTGTCGACCGGCAGAATCAACCGGCCGTCGGTCGCGGCCAGACCCATCACGTATCGCAACCGATTTTCGGCGCGGAACAATTCGTTCAGTAGCGTTTGGGTCTGGCTCTTGAATTGATAGTACTGCTCGCGAGCCTGGGCTTCTTCCTTGGCTTCACCGCCGCGGGTGCCCACGATGTACAGCAAGTGAATCTTCTTCCATGTCTGCCGAGCGCTGTTCAAAGCCGTGTTCGAAGTTTCCAGGTTGCGCCAGGCGAAGGCCAATTCCCAATAGGCCTGCTCGGTGTCGCTGACCAGGTTTCGCACGCCGGCCTCGAAGTCGGCCAGACTGATATCCACGTTGATGCGGGCCAAGACAACGCCGTCGAACTGCTGCGACTGTTGGGCTCCGCCGACCACCTGCGTGAACGGATTGAACGGACCGGCAATCCGGTTGAACTGAACGCCAGCACCGGCCAACAACGGCTGGTTGAAGTTCACTTCGTAATTGGCGTTCCAGTCGGCCGCGATCTGCCGGGTCGGGTTGTTGTTCAAATCGTAGATGACGTTGTTGCGAACCGAGAACTGACCGCCTTGCGCGGTGAACTTCGTCAACTGGGTGTTGAACGTGCTCGTGTTCTGCTGAAAGACGTTGACGAAGAAATCGCTGATCGGAACCGTGGGCCGGACGTTCTGCTGGCGGTCGTTCTTCTGATAGAACAGGTTGGTCGTCCACTGGGCGTCGAACTGCGACAACGCGTATTCGACGCCGCTAAAGGGCGTCGTTTCCGTGATCGCCGCGTCGTACACGGTTCGCGAGTTGTCCGGCGCGCTGGTCAGCGAATCCGGCGCGTCGCCGGTCTGGGCACGATTGTTAAAGGCCGAGCTGACAAACCGGCCGCCTAAAGATCGGAAGACCTTGGAATTGGCCAGCGAATTCTGGATCGAGTCCTCGAGCGTCAGGGGCCACTGCTTAGCGTACTTCAAGTTCGCCAGCGTCAACGGCGGCAACGCCTGGTTGACTTCGCCCAGGGTCTCGGTCTCAACGTCCGGGTACTCGATCTCGGTCGCAACGCCAAGATAGTGCGATAAGTCGCCATCTTCTTGGAGGTAGAACGGCTGTTGCGGCCGGCAACCCGTGAAGGCCGTCATCATGGACGTCAGAATCGCCCAGATCGTGTGGACTCGCCGTTTCATCGATCGACCCTTGGGGGTTGGTATCCCTGTTGCGCTTTTGTGCCGCTCGGAGTACGCGGGCCGTATGGCCGACGAATCCAAAACTGCGGACAAAAACTACTGGACAGCCCCCCGTCCACACCGCTTACTCGCCCGGCGGCGCCAGCGCTCGGAGCGCTAGCACTGCCAAACGAGAATTCGGCAGAGCAAGGTATCGACACTGCAATCGTCAAACTTCTGAAAATCTACGTAATGAGAAAATTCACCGCGACAGGCAAGGTCCCACTAGACAACCAAGTCCCCACATAATGCGCATTGCCAGATGGCGGTGTTCACCGGATAGTGATGCTGCGAAAAATGCGCGCTCTGCTGGGACAGCGAAAGCGCAAGTCGGGGCGGCAGAACGTGCCCGTAGCTAGCTGAGCGGTCTATAGATACATGCCGACAAAGCCGCCTCGCTCGTCGCTAGCAGCTTGCAGCTTGGCGATGCGCTCAACGGTCTGCGCCAGGTCGCCGGCGGCGATGTACCGATCGAATTCGACCTCCACCGCCTTGGTCACGCTCTCGCCCAGCCAGGCCGTCACGGGCGCCGTCAGCCAATCGCACGTCTCGCGGATCAGCTCCACCTCTAGGTCGCAGCGGAGCGTCTTCTGATCGGTCGAATCGGTGAGCGCCGTGCCCTCGAATCGAAACTGGAT
Source organism: Planctomycetia bacterium (assembly GCA_031400775.1). GTDB lineage: Bacteria > Planctomycetota > Planctomycetia > Pirellulales > PALSA-1355 > PALSA-1355. The sequence continues at coordinate 9,260 of JANNQN010000052.1, forward strand.
CATGCCAATCTCGGGCTGATTGGTCAGATGAAACGCGCATTGGGCATTGTAGAGAAAGTAGGTGTTGTGCGAGCCGTGGGTTTCCAGCGCGTGCTTGATACGCTCGCAACGAGCCCGATAGGCGGGCGAGGCGTCGAGCGGAATATCCATCCGCCCGAGAGACCGCAGCGGAAGACAATCGAATTCAACGTCGACGTGATCGCTCATCTGTAGAGTTCCGATACTGGCGTCGCCACCGAGCGGCTGGCACTCATCGCGATGACAGCGCACGATCGCTCTGGGCAACCTTTTCTTTGTCTTTGACCTCCGGAGGCGCCGGCTCGCCGCTTTCGACCCAGGCAGCGACCAGCCAGCCGCCGCCCGACTGCAATTGCTTGGGATCCAGCCGGCCGGCTTCGCGCCAGCGTCCCGGCAGGACCAGGCCCTTGGACTTGACCTCTTTATCGAGCATCTTGCCGAACCGCTTCTCGAGCAGCGTCTTGAGCGCGATTTGACGACCCGACAGCGACTTGCCTTTGACGAAGTTGGGCGGCTCGATCTGCAACTCGTCCTTGCGCACGAGCCGGAAACCGCCGCCGTCGGCTTCGATCTTGTAGTCGGCCGTCACGTTCATCGCTTGGAAGTCGCGATCGCCCGAGGTGTAGCGCTGCCCGCGGACGGTTACTTGAAATCCGTTGTCGGCAAAGTGAATCGTCACGGGCCGAATCTTGGCGAACGTGATCGACCAGGGATCGCGGTCGTTTTCGCTCTTCAGCCGCTCGGGCAACTCGCCCAATAGCTCGGTGGCCTGCTTCTGCACCTCTTCTTCTTTCAGCGTAACACCGCCGAGCAGGGCCGCAGCGAAGTTGTTGATCATCGATTCATGCACCTGCACGGCCAGGTCGTTCTCGACCGTCACGCTGGGCGGATTGTCGGGAGCGCCGATTTGAAAACGATTCGCCTGCTGGGCTATGACAAATAACGAATCGTCGGTCGTGCTGAGCCGAAACAGCGAGGGAAACTCGTGTCGCCGCAAAAGCGGATTGCGCACCTTGTTGACGTAATTCCAATGGGCTTTGCCGAGTCCCACGGCCGCCTCCTGCTCGACGCGGCGTTTGACGCGCGCGGCCGCGTGCTGCGAGCCGACTTGTTCCGCCTCCGACTTGGCCTCGTAAACCTTCTTGGTGGCGATCCGCTGCACCATGCCCGAACCCGAACGCCCGGCCGCGATGCCCGTGATCGTGGTCCTCGTCTTGGCCGTCGCCGTGGCCGGATAGCTGGCCAGACCGCGTTCGTCGATCACGATGCGCTTGCGGCCTTCAATCTCGGTGATGCCGTTGCTGTGGATCGTCGCCGGCCCGTTGCGTCCGACAGTGCGCGAATGGACTTTGCCCGACAGAACCGTTTCCAGCGTGGCCTTGTCGGTCGTGGGCACGAGCTTCAAATCGACTTTACCCATAGTGCGGCCGGTGCCGGTGATGTTGGTGCCGAGAATGACGTCGTTGACCGGCGTGACTTCGTCGACGGGCCGGGCGATGCCCGCGCCCACCAAGCGGTGCGACGCACGGACGTGCAGATTCGGTTGCGAGTAGCGCTTGCGGATGGCACTAACCAGCGGAGTCGCTTGCCGCATGCTCTCCAGCCAACCCAGCCGCCCGCCTAAGCCGAGCGCCAGTTCGTCGTTCTGTCCGGCCGCGTACTGCTTGAGCTCGTCAGACAAGGCTTTGAGCTGCGTGGCGTACTGCGTTTTGAGATCTTCCTTGTTCGCCGCCAGGTCGTTGACGTAACGTTCGAGCGGCGCGGCGACGTCGGCAAACACTGGCAATTCCAGGCCAACCTGGTCGGCGGCAAATCGCTGCGACACGGACTTGAGCGTGTCGACGTCGGGCTTATCAGCCTTCAGTTGCGCCTCGAGATCCTTCCAGTGCAGATATTCTCGCCAGGCGGCGCCGTTCGCACCGCCGCTCTTCAGATAGCGATCGAGTTTGGCCACGGCCGCTTCGAGCGCTGTTTTGTCGGCGGCCAAATCGGCATCCGATATCGGTCGAAACGCGGCTTCGGCCTGCAGGGTCGCCTCGGGCAAGCCGGGAGCGCTGGCGATCGCGAGCTCCGCGGACCACTGCGCCAGGGCGTCGCGAAGTTTCGCAAACGGGCCAAGTTCCAAGCCCCCGGCGCCGCTCTCGAGCTTCCTTTGCACCGCGGCGACAACTGCCGGATCGACCTTATCACCCTTGGCTAGTTCGGCGTGCAACGACGGCAGGTTCAAGTACTCGCTCCAGGTTTTGCCATTCGCACCGTCGCCCAGCCACGATTCCAAGCCGCCGAGCGCAGCCTGAACCGGCGCAGCACTGACCTCGGCCCGTACCTCGAACGAGGAAAGGCAGACGACGCCCAGCGCCAGCGCGAACGCGAAGGTGCGAAATTGAGTTGCCATGGCAAAACTCCTTTTCCTTTACTTGAACGCGGAAATCCTTTGTTCCGGCTCTCCTTAATATCACAAAAAGCCTTTATCCGCTACAGCTTAAGCAAACGGGGCAATTCACTCATCCCGTGTGGTCTGCGGCAAATGGCAATTTGCATCCGATAAAAATTACTTATTTTATCTATCATTAAAAATCGCGCAATTCTAATCGATCGATAGATTACCCCCATTCAGCCCATTGCGGCGTCGCGCCGCCTATGGCAACAATAATCGCTCGAGTTCGTTCGGACTATCGATCTCGCCGCCTCGCATTCCAAATGACTGGCCGCTTCAAGGAACGGAGCCGCCCGTCGCCAGCCATCCCCCAGGGCTGGAAAGCGCGAGAGTAATTCCAGTGTTTTACAACCGGAGGAACGGATTATGTTTCGAGGATCGTTGCTTGGACTTTTGGGATTGTTCGCCGGATTTCTCTGGCTGGCGAGTGCTAGCATGGACGAACACAGCGACCGACGGCAAGCCCGAAATGAGCGGGGCACATCGCCAGCTAGCACCGATCTGAACCGGTCTGGTACGCTCCTCGCGGACCTGGCACCCGAAGGCGGCACGGTGGCGGTCGTGTCAGTTCCGGTAGAGGCGCGCCAAGCAAATACGCCCGTCGAGGCCGATCCCGTGCATCATGCGTCGCCGGCGGACCCGGCACTGCCCGAGGTCTCGACCACCCAAACCGGCCAGGCCGAGCCGCAAGAAGCGGTATCGACCCAGGCCGACCAGCCGCCGGTCGAGGAACCTTTCGACTCCCCGCAGCGGGCCAAGCCGGCCGAGGCCGTGGTCGCCACAACGACCGAGCCGGAAACGGCTGGCCAACAAGGGGACGAAGAGCACGACGTGCCGGCCCAGTTGGTCGTGCATACCGACTATCGCAAGGCGATGAAAGAAGCGGCCGAAGACCGCAAGATGCTGTTTATCTATTTCCACGAACGCCGCCCGACGGCCGCACAACGGGCCTTCGAGCGAGAGACCCTCGCCGACATCGAGATTCAGGAGAAGCTCAAGCGTTACGTGTTCGTTCGGCTGCCGCGCGATGCCGAGATTACCATCGATGGGAATCGCGTCGCGCTTCTGAAGCACGCCGCCTTCGCCGAAATGTTGGGGCGCCAAGGCGTGGCCGTCATCGATCTGGCGCATGTCGGGTCCGAATACTACGGGCACGTCGTCAGCACCTTTCCTTTCACGCCCGGCAAGTACTACCGCAAGCAGGCCTTGTCGATCGTTCTCGATCTCCCGACGGGCACGCTCACGCAGCGGACGATGATCTACGCGGTGCGAATTCATCCGGAACGCCCAGCGAGCACATCGGGTCAATTCAACGCCGTGCTGGCCGACGAAGCGAATCAGCACGCCAACCATCAAGCCGCGATCTTGCTGCAAGGGCACCACAGTTGGGATTCGCGTTTCCATCGCATCAACGCGCGCTTGCCGAGCGGCGTGATGGCGCAAGAGGTCGTGGCCGAGAGCTGGCCGAACGAGAGCCTCGTCGAAGCCTGCATCGACTGCGTACACAGTTGGCGACAAAGCCCCGGACATTGGGGCGCCGTCCGATCGCGCCAGCCGCTGTTCGGTTACGACATCAAGCGCGGCCGCAACGGCATCTGGTACGCCACCGGCATTTTCGGCAGGCGCTGAGCAACTGACCGTTCCCGCGATCTGAATCTAACGGTCGTAGCGGCCGCGGCGCGCGCTGGCGGCGGCAGATGTGGCGAAATCTCACCATGTTGCCGAAAGTGCATGGTACGTTTTCATGATGCCGCGTTGTTGCCGCACTGTTTCCTCATTTTGCCCCGCCCGATGCCGGCCCGCCTGTCAGCCGTACACCGCAGTGTCGCCGCCGTTTCGGCGTGCGCGTGGCTGTGCTGCGCGCTGTTGTCGACGGGCTGCAACCACTTCTGGTTTCCTCGGATCGATCCTTCAGGCGAGCGGTTGTTTCTGCCCTGCAACGCCCCCTGGTCCGCTCCGCCACCGCCGATCGTGGCCGGTCCGCTCGCGCCCGCGCAGTGGGGCGTCTCGGTCAGCCCCAGCCAGGTGATTGCGCCGGTGGGCAGCGAGGTGGTGATGATCGCCAGCGTGTGCGGCAGCGAAGGCTTCATGCTCACCCGCCAACGCGTCGAATGGATGATCGCCGCCGACGGTCCCGGCCAGTTTCTGAGCGCTGGGCAGCGTCATCCCTATGAAATTTTGGATTGGATGCACAGTTATCCCCGCAAGATCGATAACCGGCTGGTCGTCAACAACACGCTCGGCTCGCCAATGACCTTGGATCGCGGCACTCCCACACCGACCGACGACGTTCTGGTGCAAGATGGTCAGGCCTGGGTGAGCGTCACGTCGCCGACCGAGGGCACCAGCCACGTGACGGTTTTCGCTCCCGAGATTCCCGGCTGGGATCGCCGTCAGCAAACCGCGACAATCCATTGGGTCGACGCCCAGTGGCGTTTCCCCTCACCGGCCATCACACCCGTCGGCAGTCGTCATGGTCTGACGACGGTCGTCACGCGACAATCCGACAACACGCCGCTGGCCGGTTGGATAGTGCGCTATGAAATTGCCGCCGGTCCCCAGGCGGGCTTTGCGCCCGACGGGGCGCGCAGCGTCGAAGTCGCGACCGGGCCGGGCGGCGAAGCCACGGCCGAATTGATGCAGCCTCAGGCCTCTCCGGGCACGAACCAGGTGACGATCCAAGTGATTCGTCCGCCCGGCGTCGGCGGACAATCGCGATCGCAACCGATTGGCGCCGGTTCGGTGTTGCATACCTGGGCGTCCAGCGGCTCCGGCATTCCGACCGGCCCGATTCCCACTGGCCCGCCGATCGGCGGCCCTCCTATCGGCAGTCCGCCCCCGACAACAAATCCCGGCCAACCGCAGGCTGCCGGCCAATTGGAAGTCAGCCTGAATGGGCCCGACACGGCCGAAGTCGGCGCCGACGTGCAGTTTGAAGTCGAGGTGGTCAATCGGGGCGCCGCGGCGGCCACGCGGTTACTGGTGTCCGACCGCTTCGACCTTGGACTGGAACATGCTGTTGCCACCAGTCCGATCGAGCGTGACCTGGCGGACCTGCCGCCCGGCGGCGCGGCGCGATTCAACGTCAGCTTTCGCGTTACCCGGCCCGGGCAATTGTGCCAGGATATTACGGTCACCGGCGAGGGAGGGTTGCGCGGAGTGGCGCGGCGCTGCATCGTCGCCAGCCAGCGAGTCGCGGAGCAACCCCAGCAACCACCGGCCGAAGATCCTATTACCCGGCCCGCCGAAACACCGCCCGCACAAATCCCGGCCACCGATCCGCCGGTCATAGGGCCACCCGCCACAGGGCCCACCGAAAGTGCGCCGCTCGTCATCAAGCAAACGGGGCCTGCGCGGCAGAGAGTGGGCGAAACGGCCCTGTTTACCATCGAAGTCACGAACCAAGGGCGGCAAGCGATCGAGAACGTCGAGATTGCGAACAATTTCGAGACCACGTTGCGGCCGCTGCGCGCCACCGAAGATTCCAGTTGGCTGGCCGGCGGGGCGCTGGGCTGGAAGATCGCGCAATTGGAACCCGGCAAGACGCTGCGCCGCTCGATCGAATTCACCTGCCTGCGCGAAACGCCCCGAAGCTGCAATCGCGTAACCGTGACGGGCGCTGGCCTGGCGCCGGTGGCCGAGGAAGCATGCCTGGAGATTGCGGGCCCTGAGGGCGAGGCCGCCGCGGCAGCCGCAGGCCAACCGCCGCTAGAAGTCACCGTGGCCGAGACGGCCGATCCGATCAAGGTGGGCGGCGATACGACGTATCAGATCCTGGTAACGAACAAGAGTGCCGAATCGGTGTTCGACGTAACGTTGACCATCACATACGGCAACGAGCTGCGATTCGAGGGCGCGGCGTCGCCGCTGCCGGAGCGTCCCAAGATATTGCCCGGCGAGATTCGTTTCCCGGCGGCGCGCGAGATTCGCAGTGGCGAGAACCCCCTGAGCTTCGAGTTGCGCTTCAAGGGGGCGGCGCCCGGAACTGCAAAACTGCGCATCGAGGTCGGCAGCCGCGGCCAGACCCGACCGGTCAGCAGCGAGCAGACGACCGAAGTCTTGGAATAGCGACCTCGCGCGGTAGCGCTCTAGGCCGTTCCTGGCTTTGAGACTCGGCTACAATAGCGCCATGCCGCGCTTCGTCGTCTTGCATCATGATTTTCCCGCCGGGCACGCTCGACGGCCGCATTGGGACTTGATGCTGGAATGGGGCCAGTCGCTTCGCACCTGGGCCGTGGCGAGCGAGCCGGGCTGGGCAATTGAAATCGAGGCCGAGGCATTGCCGGATCATCGTCTGGCCTACCTCGACTACGAAGGGCCCATCGCTGGAGACCGAGGCTCGGTCACCCGATGGGACGCGGGCCAGTACGACCTGGAGAGCGACTGCGGGGAGGAATTAAAAGTTCAATTGCACGGCCAGCGGCTGCGAGGCACACTGGCGCTGCGTCAGGAAACCGGGGGTCACTTCTGGCGGGTTTCTTTCTCGGCCGCGCCAAGCACCGGCTGATCCTCGGGCGAGCTCTCCGCGTCGACGGTGGGCGATGAATCGCCGGCCGGTTCCAGCGGGCTGCCTTCTGACTTCGTCGAATTGCCCGTTCCGGACACGAACAGTTCTCCATCGCGCAATTCGATGGCTTGCAGATTCAAGCCGTCGAATGACTCGTCGCGGCTGTTGCCAAAGTTGATGAGCGCCACGGGGTCGCCCTGAATCTTGCGCCACTCGAGCCGCAGCTTCAGCTCCCGGGCCGCTTGCGTCATCCCGTCGAGGACCTGGGCGAGCGGCACCGGCAGCGCGCCGGCCCGGGCCCGGCGGATTCGCAGGGCGAGCACGTTGGGCTCGTGCAGGTAAGCGTCGATCGAGAGCGACAACACGGCCGCCATGCCGCCGCTTTCATAACGGCAGGCGATCGTCACTTCGTTGTCCCGTATCGAAACCCGCGGATCGCGCATTTCCTCGGGCAACAGATCGGGATAGTGCTCGGCCAATTCGAGCGACAGCCAGGCGTTGATTTGTTCGGCGGTAAACAGACTCTGCCAGCGGCCGGCTTGATGCACGTCGCTAGCAAGCGCCGTGGCACGGGCCACAAACTGATCGCGCGATTCGACTTGCTTCTGGGGATCGCGCGAGATCGCCTCGTGGTAGAAGTCGGGCACGAGCTGCGAGGCTTCGTAAATCGAAAACAGCGACACGCCGATCGTGACGACGACGACAGCCGACAGAATAGCCACGACTTTGAATGCTCGGCGCATGCTGGGCGGCAACCTGGCCATGACGCTCCCCTCGAGAAAAGTTCGAGAAATCGTAGGAGTCCCCGGCTGGCGAGTCAATGTGAATCGCAGGGGCTGGCGCTAGCTATCAGCACGGCAATGGCGCGGATTTGGCCGCCGCTCTTCCAATTTGGCGCGCGAAATCGGAAACAATTCCCCGTATCGGAGGGTAAACATCAGTGGCTTACGCTGCAGCCGAGTTCACAGCGGCAAGAGTCTGGCCGCGCGGGCCGGGGCCGGCCAGCAATGCGATCGTGTTTTGAGCGCTGTAAACTTCGATTTGGCGGCAATTTCGCCGCCAAAATGCGGAAACCGTTTCCATTTTGCGGGGCGACGCGATACAATGCCCCGAGGTTTAATTCGTCCGATGCATGTTGTCGATTGGCACCTATTCCACGTTCTGTGGTACGGCAACACGTGCTCTGACGAAAGCCTGAATTTCTCATTTCGACTGTCGGTCTGACATCACTATTTATCGAACATCTTTGTGCGAGCACTCTGCCGGAGAGTAGTTCTCCTGGTCGCGTACTTTCCTGTCGACGATTGAATCCACCCCCCAGTGGCCTTCGGTTCCGTAACGATTTGGTCATATCGAGGCTTGAACGATGGTGAATCTACTCACCCTGGAAAAAGGCATGGGACAATCGAATGACGTCAGCGGCGAACCTTCCGAGCGAGCAGCGCTAACGGTTTCAGACGGCCTGGTCGGCGACCTGGTCAAGCTGTTCAAGTTGTTGTCCGACGAAACCCGCTTGCGCATTCTCTACTACCTCACTCAGCGCAACGAGCTCCACGTCCGGGCGCTGTGCGAACTGCTCGACGAGAGCCAGCCGGCGGTCAGCCATCACCTGGCCTTGCTGCGCGTGGCCGGGCTGATCGAGCGCCGCCGCGAAGGCAAGCATAATTTTTATGGTCTGAAGACCCGGCAGTTCTCCACACTGTTGGACATGCTGTTTGCGGCGATGCCCGAGGGCAACCGCCGCATCCGGCTCGACGACTACATGCTGACGCGCAACCCTGCGTGACGGGATGCACGCACACTACACGTGTTGACCGTCTCGGTCCGGGCCTTGATCCGGCGAGAACTGCCGCGATTCAGCCATGTTGGCGCTAGCCATTTGGTTGTCGGCGGCGGTTGTCGGCAGTATCATTCTGCATGTCCGCCAGTGCGCCACGCCTTACGCCTTCCGAGGGAACCCCGCCATGCCCGCATCACGTTCCGCCGCGATGTTGATTGTTGCCTTGGCCGTTCTGGCATCGTCCGCCAGCGGCGCCGAAGCCGAGCGAGTCGGCGCGAAGATCGCCGATTTCTCGCTGAAGAGTCACTTCGGCAAGGAATACGCCCTGCACGATTTCGCCGACCGCGAAGTCGTGGTCGTGCTGTTTCTGGGAACCAAATGTCCCTTGGCCAAATTGTACGGTCCGCGGATCGCCGAGTTGTCCAAGAGCCTGGCGGCCAAGGGCGTAGCATTTGTCGGCATCGATGCAAACCGCCAGGATTCCCTGCAGGAAGTTGGCGCCTATGCCCAGCGCAACAAATTCGAATTTCCGATTCTGTTGGATACGGGCAACGCGATCGCCGATCGATTCGCCGCGGCGCGCACGCCCGAAGTGTTCGTTCTCGATCGCGACCGGGTCGTTCGCTATGCCGGCCGCATCGACGACCAGTACGGTTTCGACGATGGCGTTGGATTTCAACGGCCGGCCCCTGGCCGACAGGACCTGCTGGAAGCGGTCAATGAAATACTAAGCGGCAAGCAAGTCAGCGTACCAGGGGGGCATGCGGCCCTGGTCGACCACTTCGCCGATCATTTCGCCCCAGCCGACGACTTCGTCGTAGCTGGCCATC
>JANNQN010000053.1:0-27358 GCA_031400775.1 Planctomycetia bacterium
GATCGCCGGCCGCCTGGCCGCTAGTGAAGCCAATTTTTCAGGCCATCGCCGCCAAGGTGGGACCGAACAAGGACATTCCTTGCGCCGAATGGGTCGGCCCGCGCGGCGCCGGGCACTACGTCAAGATGGTTCACAACGGCATCGAATACGGCGACATGCAGTTGATCTGCGAAGCCTATTTCGTGATGAAGCAGGCGCTGGGCCTGTCGAACGACGAGTTGTACAAGGTTTTCGACACTTGGAACCGCGGCGAGTTGGACAGTTACCTGATCGAAATCACGCGCGACATCTTCAGCGTCCGCGATCCCTACACGGGCGACTTCCTGGTCGACAAAGTTCTGGACACGGCCGGGGCCAAGGGAACCGGCAAGTGGATGAGCCAGTTGGCTCTCGACTTGGGAGTGCCCAGCACGCTCGTGACCGAGGCCGTCTTCGCGCGCTATCTCTCGGCCATGAAGGAAGCCCGCGTCCGCGCGAGCAAAGTGCTCAAGGGACCGAAGCTCGCATTCGCGGGCGATCGCCAGGCATTTATCGATCAAACGCGCGAAGCGCTGTACGCCTCGAAGATTTGCAGCTACGCCCAGGGCTTCGTACAGATGGAAGCGGCGGCCAAGGAGCACAACTGGCCGCTAAACTACGGCGAGCTCGCCATGCTATGGCGCGGCGGGTGCATCATTCGGGCCCAGTTCCTCGACCGCATCAAGGAAGCGTTCGACGTCGACGCGAAGCTCGAGAACCTTCTGTTGGCTCCCTACTTCACCCAAGCGGTCGAGAAGGCCCAATCGGCTTGGCGGCACGTGGTGGCCACGGCTGTCACCTTTGGCATTCCCGTGCCGGCCTTTGCGGCGGCGATCTCGTATTACGACGGTTACCGGCAGGATCGGCTGCCGGCCAATCTGCTGCAAGCTCAGCGCGATTACTTCGGCGCTCACACCTATCAGCGAGTCGACAAGCCCGGCGTGTTCCACAGCGATTGGCTGCGGCTGCGAAAAGAACCCAAGTGAAGCGGAAATCGCCCATGGCCCGCGACTACCTCGAACAACTTTTTGGACTCTCGGGCCAGGTGGCCGTGGTGGTGGGTGGCACCGGCGTGTTGGGCGGTGCGCTCTGCGAAGGCATCGCGCAAGCCGGAGCCAAGGTGGTCGTCGCCGGCAACAGCCGACCACGCGGCGAAGAGCGCGTTCGGCATATCGAGTCGCTAGGCGGCCAAGCCGCGTTTCTGCCAGCCGACGTTGGCCGGCGCGATTCACTGGAGAAACTGTTGGCCGACACAATCGCGGCGCTGGGCCGCGTCGACATGCTCGTGAATTGCGCCGGCGTCAACTCGGCCAGCGCCTATCTGGATGTCGCCGACGAAGACTGGCAGCGCGTCATCGACGTCAATCTGCGCGGCACGCATTGGGGTTGCCAGATTTTCGGCGCGCACATGGCCGCCGCCGGCGGCGGATCGATCTTGAATGTCGGCAGCGTGACGGCTGATTTGCCCCTGTCGCGAGTGTTTGCCTACAGCGCCTCGAAGGCCGCCGTGGTGAACCTGTCGCAAAACGTCGCTCGCGAGCTGGCGCCCTCTGGCGTGCGGGTCAACGTGCTGTGTCCGGGCTTTTTTCCAGCCGAACAGAACCGCGCCATCCTGGACGAAACTCGCACCGCCTCGATCATGGCGCAGACGCCCATGGCGCGTTTCGGCCAGCCCGAGGAACTGGTGGGCCCTGCCCTGCTGTTGTTGTCGCGCACTGCGGGCAGCTTCATGACCGGCGCCGCCTGCTACGTCGACGGCGGATTCACGGCCATGCGGTTCTGAATTGCACGTCAGTCGGCTTCAATGCCCTGGAGATTGAGCGGCAGCTCCTCTGCGGGTTTGCGCTCGGAGGAAGTCTTTTCCTGCGGCACAGGGCGATCGGGCTCGGGCACGGGTGGCGCAATGATTTCGGCATCCGGTGGGTCGACCGGCGGCAGAGCGCGCAGATCGTCGACGTTGCCGTTCAAGCGGATCTGCCAGCCGCCACCCAGCCCGCGATAAATCTGAATCAAACCTTGGCCGATCTGCCCCTGCGACTGGGCCCAAGTATCTTGCTGTTGGATCAGGCTTTGCAGAATCACGGCGTATCGGTTGAAATCGACGCCGCCGACTCCAGCCTCGTATTGGCCAACGATTACCGCCAGCGCGCGATAGGCCGCGTCGACGCTCTCGTTCAACAGCTCTTCCCGTCGCTGGGCTCGCAGAAAGGTGACCATGCCGTCTTCCACTTCGGCACTAGCCAACACAACCGTGTTTTGATAACTGGTCACCAATGCGTTGAACGTCGCATCTTGCAAGCGAATGTTGTTGACCAGGCGACCGTAATTGAGCACGTTCCATTGAAACGAGGGACCAACCGTGCCGACAAACGAGCCGGGCTCGATCAAATTCGCCAGGTTCGCATTTTGCCAGCCAAGCGAGCCGTTAATCGTGAAGGCCGGATACAGGTCCGCGGTGGCGATACCGATCTGCTCGGCTTGTGCGGCGGCCTGCCGCTCGGCCCGTCGCACGTCGGGGCGTCGGCGCAGCAAGTCGGCCGGCACTCCGACCACGGCATAGTCGGGCGGAACGGGGATTCCGGTTTTGGGCCCAACGTTCAACCGCGGCCCGAGTGCGACCGCCGGGATTCCCAACAGGGTGCACAGGCGGTTTTCGGTTTGCCTGAGATCGATCTGAAGCTGCTCGACCTGAGCCTGACTTTGCCTCAAGTCGCTCTCGGCCTGGGCCTTGTCCAGATCGGTCACGCCGCGAAAGCCGGCCTTCAATCGCTCGCCGATAAAGTTGTAGACGTCCTGCTGCACCTTGATCACGTTTTCGAGCAACACGATTCGACGCTGAGTCGTTCGAATCAGGACATAGTTGCTGGCCACGTCGCCCACGAGCGTGACCAGGATGTCATCGTAGTTGAATATCGACGCGTCGAGACTGGCATCGGCTGAAATGATCGCACGTCGAAAACGTCCCCAGAAATCGAGCTCCCACGCCATGTTGAACCCGTAGGTCCACTGCTGGTTGTAGATTTGCTGTAAGACGGCCCGCTGGTAGCTGCCATCCATCGTTTGCGACTGCGGGAAGAAATTTCCGAAGACGATCCCGAGTTGTGCCCTGGCGGCCAAGATGCGAAACCCGGCTTCGCGCAAGGTAAGATTCTGCTGATAGGCGTCGACCATCAGCCCGTTGAGCGTGGGGTCGTCGAAGACGGCCCACCAGGTGCTCAGGTCGTCGGTCTGCTCGTGCAGACGGACGTCGTTGCCGTCGATCCAATCTTCTGCCACCGGCGCCGGCGGCGTCGCATATTCGGGGCCAACCTTGAAACGGTTGCGCAAGTACTCCCGAGGGCTCGTGCAACCGCCAAGCGCTAGCGCACCGATGGCAAGCGCGACAGAGAGCAAACCTCTAGCGGAGGGAAGCATCCGGCGGGTCCTGTTACACTCCGCGCGCCAGCTCGGGTGGCCCCGATATTCACGGGTCGCCGGCGCCTGGCACTTGGAGCAAGAACTGTTGATCTGTCGGGGAAGGGTCGCTCGACTGCGGACGGGGACGCACGGGGGACGTGCGTTACAAGCGGCATAGAACGCAGACGCCGAATAATCGGCGTCCATGGAGTTATCGGCTCGACACGCGCGCAAGCGCCCGAGGAATTGATACCGACCGATTATCCGGAACCGTCGGCAAGGCTTGCCAAGATTGGGATGGCGCGCAAGCGAAGCAAGGAGTTAGGGCGCGACAGCCACCCCTCGGAGACGCCGAAAAGTCAGCCCAGGCGGCAAGGTTTGCCAGTCAGGGCCTATTCGTAGCGCAAGGCCTCGATCGGGTCGAGCCGGCTGGCCTTCCACGCCGGATAGAAACCGAACGCGATCCCCACGCCCGCCGAGACCACGAACGCGGCGGCAATCGCCATCAGCGATGCCTGAATCGGCCAGCGCATGAAGTACCAGACCAGGATCGAGGCTGCCCGCCCCAGCGCAATGCCCATCGCCCCACCGAACAGGCACAGCACAACGGCCTCGATGAGGAATTGGCGCAGGATGTGATGCGACCGAGCCCCCACCGCCATCCGCAGGCCGATCTCGCGGGTCCGCTCGGTCACCGAGACCAGCATGATATTCATGATCCCCACGCCGCCGACGGCCAGCGAGATCATGGCCAGGATCAACAAGAGTCCGCTCATCATATTGGACATCGACGTCATGGCCGCGATGATGTCGGCCATATCGCGGACCGTGAAGTCGTCCTCCTGGTCATCGCGGATTCGATGGCGCTCGTGCAGCAAGGCCGTGATTTCGTTGAGCGCTTCCTTGGTTCGACTGGAGGAAACGCCTTTGACGAGAATGACATCGACGGTCTCGAACCGCACTTGTTGCGGTGTGTTGGCCTTTTGCACCGCCGATTGGACGGGATACAGCGCGACCGTTCCGGGGTAGGGATTCTGCAGGCTGTTGAGTTTCTCCAGGCCCGACGAACTCGCGGTGGCCGCGGCCTTGGCGCTGGCGGTTCTGGCGCCGCTGATGCGATACTTGATCGTCGACCAGGGGGCCAACACGATGTCGTCCTGGTCGTCGCCCATCATCGTGGCCCCTTTCCGCCCCAACACGCCCACGACCTTCAGCGAGACGTTCTTGAGCCGGATGTCTTTGCCCACCGGCGACTCGCCCTGAAACAGCTCGCGGGCCAGCGTGCTTCCGATCACGCACACCCGATTGGCCGAGAGCACGTCGCGATCGGTGAACATCTCGCCTTCGTCCATGGTGTTCCAATCGCGGACGGCCAGGTAGCCTGGCGTCGAGCCGGTAATTCTCATGGGCACCCAGTTGCGACTGCCATAGACCACCTGTCCACCGGCGGACACGATCGGGGCCGCCTCGGCCACCGCCGGACACTGTCGGGTGATCTCGGTTGCATCGTCCGGCGTCAGCATCTCTTCCGTGCCGGACCCCCAATTGACGCCGCCGCTGGCCGCCGCGCCGTTGGCGACGATCAGCACGTTGGAGCCCATGCTCGACATGGTCTTCATCAGCTCGATGCGAGAGCCTTCGCTGATCTCGACCATCGCGATGACAGCGCCAACGCCGATGATGATCCCCAGCGTCGTCAGCGCCGAACGCATCAGATTGCGCCGCAGCGCGCCGAAGGCCGTGCGAAACGTGGCCGGCATCAGCGCCGACAAGCGCGCGCCTAGCGACAAGCGAATTTTCACGACAGGCGAGCCAACGTGGCTCTCGGTCACGGGGCTCGCGGTCACGGGCTCGATTTGCGCCGAGGCGGCCACGCGTCGTTTCCGCTTCGTTTCCGTCCGCGTGGCCACGGCGCTGCCGTTCCCGCCAGTGTCAGCCGGCTCGGTTGCCGTGTCCGCCCAGGAATCGCCGTTGGGCTCTGGTTTGTCGTCACAGTGGCCGTTCGTGGTGCGTGCGCCAGAGCGCAGCAAATGCGGTGCGGGCAAAGCCGAAGACGAGCGGCCGCTGTCCTGCTCGATGACGCCGTCGATCACGCGAATCGTGCGATGGGCGTAGTTGGCGACCTGCGGGTCGTGCGTCACCAGAATCACCGTCAGTCCCGAAGCATTGAGCTGCTGGAACATCTCTAAAATCTCGACGCTGGTATGCGAGTCGAGATTACCGGTCGGCTCGTCGGCCAGCAGTAGCGCCGGCTGATTCACGAGCGAGCGGGCGATGGCCACGCGTTGCTGCTGACCGCCGGACATCTGCGAGGGAATATGATGGAGGCGATCCTGGAGGCCAACCCGTTCGAGCAATTGATGGGCCCGCGCGATCGATTCGCTCGCGGGGCTCCGACTGGTCGAGTAGTCGAGCGGCATCAGCACGTTGCTGACCGCCGTGGTTCGCGGCAACAGGTTGAAACTTTGAAAGACGAATCCCAGCTTGGCGGTTCGTACCAGAGCCCGGCGGTCCGGCGGCAGTTGGCTGACATCCTCGCCGTCGAGCCAGTATTGGCCCGAGGTCGGCCGATCCAACAGGCCCAGAATGTTCATCAGCGTCGATTTACCCGACCCCGATGCGCCCATCAGCGCCACCAATTCACCACGCTCGATCGACAGCGAAACGCCCTTGAGAACTGGGACTTCGATCTCGCCAATCTGATACGTCTTATAGATGTTTTCCAGTCGGATCAGCGGCATGACGAGTACTAGAAGCCTTTCTTTTTCGATTTGCCACCGCGGGGAGGAGCGAAGATATTGGTTTTCCCAGCGGCCGATGGCTCGTTCGGGTCTTCTCCTAAGACGATTTCCGTCCCCGGCTGCAAATCGCCGCGAACGATCTCAGTCTGGGCCTTGTCGGTTGCTCCGATCTCGACCTCGACGGGCGAAACAAGTTGACCTTTGCGCACCCACACGGTCTTTCGTTTGTCGGCGCCCGGTGTATCGGATGTTTCTTCCTGGGCGCCGTCCTCGGTCGACGTTTCGTCCGCTTCGTCCGATTGCTCGACGAGCTCGGGGCGCGGCGTGTACCGCAAGGCGGCATTTGGCACCAGCAGCGCGTCGACTCGCTTATCTACTTCGAATCGGACGTTGGCGGTGAGGTACGGCAACAGACGCAAGTCGTCGTTGTTGGCAGTCACCACGACCGTGTACAACACCACGCTCGAAGTCATCGAAGCGTTCAGTCGAACCTGGCGGACCACGCCCTTGAACAATTCGCCCGGGTACGCGTCGACCGAAAAGGTCACCGGCATACCCACCTTCAACCGGCCGATGTCGGCCTCGTTGACCGACGTCCAGATTTCCATCCGCCGCAGGTCCTTGGCGATCAGAAACATGCTAGGCGCGTTGAGACTGGCCACGACTGTCTGGCCGATGTTGACTCGGCGGTCGATGATGGTGCCTTTGATCGGCGAGCTGATAGTGGTGTAGTCGAGGTTTGTCTTGGCCGAGGCCAGCATGGCTTTCTGTTGGTCGACGGCCGCGATGCAGACCTCGACATTGGCCTGGGCCACTTCGTTATTGGCCTTGGCCAGCACGTAGTCGCTATCCGAGATTCCCTTGATCGTGGTTTTTTCGCCGGGCTGTTGCGTGGGGTTGGCTCCCAGGCCAGAGATACTCGGTATTTTCATTTCGCGCAACCGCTCGGCGCGTATCCACTCGGCCTGGGTTTGCACGAGCTTGGCCTTCATTTGCAGCAGGTCGGCCTCAGCCCGCTTCACGGAGGCCTGCGCCTGATCGTACGTGGCCTTGTAAAGCGCTGGATCGATCTTGGCCAGGACCGTTCCTACTTCGACATCGGAGCGGTAGTCGACGTGTTTGATTGTCAGCGTCGGGTCAGACGCCGCGCCCGGAGCTTCGCCGAACTCTTGGATGCGCCCCATGACCTGCGCGCCCACGTCAATCACTTCTTGCGGCTCGAGCGTGCCGTTGGCCTCGATCTGGATTCGCAGCTCCCCCCTCTTGACCACGGCCGTCCGAAAATTCGGCGGCGCCGCAGCTTGCAAAAACGTTGCGTAATAGGCGACGCCGCCCGCTACCGCGGCGATCCCGAACAAAATGCCGGCAAGTCTCAATGTCATCGTTGGTTAGGAAAGCCAGGGCGGGGAGAGAAGGAGGGAACTTAACGGCTGCGGAGTGTTACGGGGCAAGACAACTGAGAGCGAGCTCCATCAGAGTATCTACGCAGTCGGAGGGCTCGAAGTTTCGTTTACTTTGGGTATATCGTTCGATTCCCCATACTAATTGGAGTCCGGGCCCCTTCCAGGCTCGAAAGAGTAGCCATTCTACCAAGGCGGCGACTCCCCCGCGTAGACCGCTTCACCCGTTTTTCTGCTGATTCTTCGTCAAACGGGCGCGACTATTTCCAGCAGCTCGACGGCCGGCTCACCATCGCAGTCGATAATGGCAGTCCGGCCATAGGTGATCTGATCGTCGGCTAGCCCAAACAAGCTGCGCAAATCGTCGCCGGGCGTGACACGCCACAACTTGGTCAAATGCACCACGCGGAGAATATTGTGCCGGATCAAAATCCGGCCCAAGGGCGTCTGCTGGCTTTCGACCTCGCGACGCACCTCGGGGCTCACGGCCGCAAAGTCGAGCCGCATGATGCCAAATTGCACGACCACGCCGTCGCTCTGCCGCGCAAGCAGAATCTTGCGGGCGTAGTGCTGGCCCGTCAGTTGCGACTCCAACACCCGCACGTCGACCGCGGTGTTGTGAAACCGCTCGACCGTCACGGTCATGTGACTATCGTGCGCCAACAGCATGCGATAGTCGCGCGACAATTCGCGGGAATCGACTTCCTCGAAGCGCCCCAATTGCTCGGGCTGAGGATAGAACAGGCCCACCAGCGTGTCGAGATCGGGAGTCATGGCGCGGGCGTCACTCACGAGCGAAATCGAGGCCTCGGGGGTTGTCGGTCATTTCGGCGGGCGAGCAATCGCACGGCGGGCGAGGTTTCCGTCTGCCATTATAGCAGGCGGTCCAGGGGCGGTGCTCGATTTTGCCGATCTTGCGCCGCGCGAAATTTCGCGGCTAACGCAATTGCAAGATAATGACTCAGGTTTTCGCCGAATGCGCGACTGAGCGCGGCGCCAACCGCGGTCGCAGCCGCCGTGCCGCCTGGCCCAGCGTCGCGACCGAGAGAGCCAGCGGATAGGACTTTTCGTAATACGAGAGCTTCGCCAACGCCAATCCGATCGGCGCGCTCGACTGATGCCGGTTCGATTCGACCGCGTCGATCAACCAGTTGAGACTTCGCAAGGCGGCGGCCTCCTGAGTCGCTCCCTGTCCACAGGCAAGCAGGGCCTCGGCCGCCAGTGCCGTCTCTTCGACGCGATGCACGCCGCCGGCCGCGCGCCGCTCGCACAGCAGCTCGCCGCCCCAACTGCCGTCCGCGTGCATCGAGTCTTCGAGCCACTTGAGCGCGCGCCTGACGGACTCGCAGTCCAGGCGATTCGCGTCGCGAAACGCCAAGAGCACTTGGGCCGTTCCGACAACGAGATTGTATTGGCCCGCGCGAGACTGGCTGCCCGATGAAAAGGCCTCCCAACAACCCAGCGGTAGTTGTCGGCCATGCAGAAATCGAAACCCGCGCTCGATCGCGCTTCCGTTCGTGACGACGAAATCTTGTGATCGCTTGGCCGTGTCCTGATTCTTTGCCAGCATGCGCCGCCAGGCCACGAGTGCCCGCAGCGCGAGCGCCGTGGAGTCGCAGGCGCCTGCGTTCGATGGCCAGCGGGACAAGCCGCGAAACGATGCCGGCCAGCCTCCGTCGGCCCCCTGCCGAGCAAGCAGCCAGCGGATGCCCGCCTCGGCCGCGGCATGGACCGTCGCACGCGATGACGATTCGCCGTCGCCCCAAACCGCCAGGGCCAGAAGCGCCTCGGACGTGGCATCGACATGCGGCGCCGCGCCCGGCAGATCGGTCTGAGCCCAACTGCCCGTCGCATCGTCGCCGATCGCTTGCAAATCGCGACGCTGACAAGCCAGCAGCCAATCCACTCCGCCAATCTCTGCGGCGTCCTCGCCGCTGCCAGCCAGAGAGCGGACGGCCAAAGCGGTGTTGCGCACGGCCAGGTTCGTCTCGATCGGCCAACTACCGTCGCTGCGCACGCCGCGGAGCAAAAAATCGACGCCCGCGCGAACCACGCCGTGATCCGGGCGCCCGCTGCCGGCCAGACCGATAATCACAAAACTGGTCGGCAATGGCGACTCCTGGAATCCGCCGCTCGCCGGCTGCATCGCGGCCAGCGACTGCAAGCTGCAATCGATCGTCAAGCGACGGGCGAGTCGCACCAGCGGATTGCGCGGCTTGCGGTGTACGAAGCGCGCCTGCCCGATCGCAACCAGCACGGCCGTGGCCTGGCTTTCGACCGGTAGCCGCAGCAGCCGCCAGAATCGTTTCGCGCAAGCGGTTCGCTCGAAGCGAAGCGCGGGCACTTGCCGCCAGGAAATCAATCCGGCCAATGCGGACGCAGTTAGAATTCCAGCGGTCAGCGTGGAGTCGTTGCCGTAGCGCCTGCGCAAGCCGCGCACTCCGCCGGTCGCGGCGATGTAGGCGTCGGCCCTTTCCAGAATTCCGGGATTCTCCGCCGGCACGCAAGTCAGCGCGAACGCGGCGCGAACCATCATCGTGGCCGCGATGTTCGACGGGCTTTTGTCCGAGTCACCCCAGCCGCCGTCGGCATTCTGATGTCGTGCCAACCAGCGCAAGCTGACGATGATCAGCTTGCTCAACTGGCACTCGCGATTTTCGTCGGCCACGCGGCCGGCGATCGTCGGCGCATGGCGTTCGACCAAGGCCAGCGCCGTGATGGCCGCCGCGGTGGAAAGCGGGGAACTGGAAAGTTGTCCGATCCAGTGTCCTGCGGGGGAAGTCTCTGCGAGCAAGTCGCAGCGGGCCGTCTCGTAGGCGGCCGAGAGTCGGTCGGGATCGACCATAGATTTTCGTCATCCAGGGAGATGGGGGGCTCGAAGCCAGGCAGGCAATTGTCGCGCTTTGCCGGACGCCAAGACGTCCGCAAGTCGCGACCCCGCCAGGCGAGCCGCAGTAAAAAGTCTAAACGGGAGCCGGCGACCTGTCGAGAGTCCGCCCCCCCGCTCGGGTCCAATCGCGATTCCCAAGCGTGTGTGGCAACGACGGTATGAATTGCAGCAGTAACAACTTGGGGATCCGGCGGGAGCGGTCGCTTACGGGATGGAGTCGTAGGCTTCACGCTCGAACGGATTGTCCCAATACGGGTGCCGCCCGTTGAGCTTCTGCCAAACGGAGGCAGAGATATAAGCCGGCACGAACAGCGGCCCCCAGCGTTCGTACTGTCGCACGTGCACCAACTCGTGCTCGTACGACTCGTCGAGATCGGCCGCGGTTTGACCCAACACGACGTGGCCCAGGGCCATGGCCGAGGCGCCTCGCACAAACGGAAAAACTCGCAGGAACACCCGCGCGCCTCCGCTATCAAAACCAAGCGTGCCCTGGTATCGCCGCACATGGCCGCCGCTGGCCAATGCAATCATGCCGATGCCCAGGCCGCACAATGTCCACGGCAGCGCCCAGATCCGCTTGCCCACCGACCAGACGGCGCGGGTCATGGGGTGTTTCCTAGGTATAACGAACGCCGCGATGCTCGGGCTCGAAGTAGGCGGGCAAGATCGCGTCAACCCGCAACAGGCCGGCGCGGGTCAACGACACCCGCTCCGTGTCGAACATCAAGTAACCTTCGTCCTGGAACTGTCGCCATACGTCGTTCCAAAGCTCGATGATGTCGACCTCGAACTTTTCGCGGAAGTAGCCGGCATGCAGATGGCCGGTCTTGAGTTGCAGAATCATTTCGCGCACCAAAAGTTGATGCGGCGTGGGCCGCATGCCGCGATGTAGCGGCAATTCGCCCTGTTCCAGTCGGCCGACGTATCCGGCCCAGTCAGGTTCGTTCTGATAGTGCGTACCCGAGGCGTGTCCGAAGCTGGCCACGCCGGTCGCCAACAGATCGGCGCCGTGCCACAGATTGTCGCGGTAGCTGAAATTGACTTTGTTCTTGTCCTTGACCATCGTGTAGGCGCTGCTGACGGAGTAGCCCACGGCCGCCAGCTCATCGAAGGCGTAGTCGACCCAGGCCCGCTTCGTCGGCCAATCGGCGACCGGCGACTCCACGTGATTGCCCAGCATGTCCTTCGAATAGACCGTGTTGAAGGGCAGCTCCATCTGGTAGATCGTCACGCTGTCGGGCGCGAGGTCGACGGTCTTGGCGATCGAGTCTTTCCAGTTGTCCCAAGTCTCGCCCACCATGCCGGCGATCAGGTCGATATTCACGTTGGGAAATTTCTGCGCGACGATCCATTCCCAGGACTTGTAGACTTCGGCCGAGAGGTGAGCCCGCCCGTTTTCCTCGAGCACCGCGTCGCCAAAGTTTTCCACGCCCAGGCTCAGCCGCGTCACGCCCAGCGTGCGCAAGGTCTCCAGCTTGGGCTGCGAAAGCGTGCCCGGCTCGCACTCGAATGTGACCTCTTCGGCTTCGTCCCAATTAATGTTTGCTCGCAGGCGGTCGACGAGTGAGGTCAATTGCTTGCCACTCAGAAACGAGGGCGTGCCGCCGCCGAAATAAACAAAGCGGAACGGGCGCTGGCCCATGATCGGGAGCTTGCTGACCAGTTCGATCTCGCGCGAGAGGGCCGAGACATAGGTCTCGACGTCGCCACCGTTCTTGTCGGTGTACACGCGGAAGTAACAAAACTTGCAGCGCTTGCGGCAGAACGGAATGTGCAGGTACAGGCCCAGCGGGGCCGGCTCCGCCAGGTGCGGCGGACAAACGGGCGGCGAGGCAAGTGCGGCGCGGGCGGCATCGAGCCCCTCGGCGTTCCACTGCGAGAACGGCGGGTAGTTCGAAATAAAGTAACTACCGACTTCGGTCTTCGTGGCTTCGACGGCCATCTTGTTTGCTCGCTTGCCGATTGCCGGAAATCGCCGGTCGCTCTAGCACGTCACGGAGACTTCGCTCCAAAACAGTATAACGTGCCGTCCGTGTTGCCGATCACCAATCGGCCTTCGGCCACGGCCGGCGAAGCCGCGAAATCGCCACCAGCTTCGTACTCCCAGACTTTTCTGCCACTCTTCCAATCGAGCGCCACCAGCCGCCCATCCGAGCAGCCGAAAAACACCCGCGAACCGACGATCACCGGTGACGAATCGACCTTGGCCCGCGTGGCATACTTCCACAGCTCGTGCCCGTCCGTCGGATCGAGCGCATAAATCTGTTTGTCGCGACCGCCGAAGATCACGGCGCCCGCGGTCACGGCGGCCGACGAGCGAAACGGCATGTTGCGCGGCGACTTCATCACCCAGGCGGTTTCGGCCTTCTGCCAGTCAATACAAAAGAAGCTCGATCCCTCGGTGCCGAAATAAACCCGCGAGCCGCGGGCCGCGGGCGTCGAGCCGGTGGGTCCGTCAATTTCGACGGTGGCCGTCGCTTCCCCTTTTTCCAGATCGATGATGTGCAGCTTGGCGTCGCAGCCGGCCAGAAACGCGCGGCCTTCGACCACGGTGGGCGAACAGCGGATCTGATCGCCGATCGTGTACTTCCATGCCAACTTGCCGGTGGCCGCGTCGAGACAATAGAGCGTGGCATCTTGCGAGCCGAACAGCACTTTGTCCTTGTAAAAATTCGCGCCGGAGTTGATCTCGCCGTTGGCTTCCGAGGCCCACAGCGGCTTGCCGGTGGCGGCGTCGAAGCAATAGAACTTGCCGTCGGTGTCGCCGACGAATACCCGGCCGTCGCGCACCGCGGCCGGAGCGCTGAAGCCCAACTCGGTGTGGAAGCTCCATTTCTTCTCGCCATCGGCCAATGAAAGCGCATAGAGCTCGCCGTCCAAGCAGCCGGCGAAAACCATTCCATTTTCGATCACGCAAGTGGCTTCGAAGCCATGCTCCTTGGCCGAGAATTTCCAGAGCACTTCCAGGTTTTCCGCCAGCGGGCTGCCGGCCACGCCGTTGGCCAGGCCATCGCCGCGGAACACGGGCCAGGCTTCGCTGGCAGCCGCGGGGGATGTTTCGGTCGGGTCCGCCTGCTCGGACACCGGCGCTGATGTCTCGACAAGAGTCGCCACCTCGGCGATTGGCGCTTGGACCGTTTCGGTCGAAGTCGACTTGCCGCTTTCGATCGTGCGGCCGCAACCCACGGCAACGAGCGCCATGACAGCCAGCAGCCGCAAAGTCTTTTGGCTTGCGCGCGCTCGGCGTCTATCGTTCAATTCGACTCGCGTCGTTTGCATCATGTTCCGTCTTCCGTTCGGTCCGGCTAGAACGCCGCTTCATACAATGCCAACAGCTCCGCCTCTCCAACCCTACGCGGATTGAAGCTGCCGGTCCACTGCTTGGCGGCCTCGGCGGCCATCTCGGCCAGTTTGCCTCGTTCGACACCACACTGCGACAGCGTGTCGGCCAGGCCCGCCTCGCCGGCCAGCTTCGCCACAAAATCGGCCAGGCCCTCGAAACCGCTATCGGGATCGGGAAAGCCGTTCGCTCCGCCGGTGCCCTCGAGCAAGTCGCGATACCAGGGCGCATATTCCGCACCGTTAAAGCGAATCACGTGCGGCAACATCAGGCCGATCGCCTGGCCGTGCACGATGCCATAGCGCGTGGTCAACGGGTTCGCCAGGGCATGCGTGGCCCCGAGCATCGAGTTCTCGATCGCCAGTCCGGCAAAGCACGCGCCCAATTGCATGCCGGAGCGAGCCTCGATGTTTTCGGGCTCGCGCACGACCCGCGCGAAGTTTTCGCCCAATAGCAGCCAGGCCTCGCGGCTGAATGCCAGCGAGACCGGATTGCGAACTTTCGTGACGTAGGTCTCCAGCGCATGCGCGATGGCGTCGATGCCGGTCAAGGCCGTCACGCGAGCCGGTTGCGACACCGTCAACACCGGATCCAATAGCGCCACGCGAAACGAGGCCTTCTTGTCGCCGCAGGCCATCTTGGCGTGCGTTTTGCTGTCGGAGATTAGCGCGAACGATTGCGTTTCGCTGCCGGTGCCGGACGTGGTGGGCACGGCGATCATCGGCAGCATCGGCCGCGTGGCCTTGCCGACGCCCCAATAGTCGTGCATCCGGCCGCCGTTGGAGACCAGGAAGTTGATGCCCTTGGCGCAATCCATCGAGCTGCCGCCCCCCAGTCCCACGATCAACTCCGGATCGTGCCGGCGGGCGATGGCAACGCCGGCCTCGACGTTGTCGGTGGTGGGATTCTCGGCCACGCCATCGAACAACTGCACGCTGATGCCGGCTTTGACGAGCGAGTCCAGCCCGCGCTGGGTATGACCGGCCGCGACAATGCCGGGATCGCTGACCACCAGCGCCCGCCGCGCGCCCAGCTCGCCGGCCAGCGCGCCTAACGCATCGATCTTGTCGGGGCCAAACACGATCCGAGTGCGAGGCTGGTAGTCGAAAGGAATCATGCGGACCACGCGCGCGTCGGGCGATCGTTCGGTGGGAAACAGGCAAGTCGCGAGAGCTAGCCCTAGCGGCTCGGCGCCGTCACGGGGGCATTCGCCGGTGTGCTACTTCTCTATTGTATTCTACCGCCGTATCTCTAGCTCCGTATTACTATCGCCCGTTTCTACTTCGCCAGGGCCAGTCGCTCCGCGGGCAACTGATAGGCGCGAGCGCGGAACAAAAACTCGACGATATTGCCTTCGTGTGGTTGCAGCCAATCGAGCTTGATCGTGGGAATCGGCCCGATATTCAGCCGGTCGATATGCACCGCGTCGGTCAAGGACCGCTGGAAGGACGGATTCTCCGTGATCGCGGTACAGACCAACGTCGGCCCGATCGATTCCAGCATCTTGTCTTGCGGACATTCGACGACGCTGGCGTATGGGAACATGTATTCGGCCTTGGCCAGCGCCGGGCCGGGTGACGTGCAATGCACGACCACCGGCCGCAGGTAAGCGCAGCGTTCCTTCTCAACCAGCCGCGCGCCATATTGGCTCGTCATGTCCGTCACGCCCTCTTCCTTCAAGCCGGCCTCGATCTGATTCCAGATGGCCTGCGCGGCGCCTTGAATGGTGAACGCCGCCAGGCTTGACTTCGGATCCTCGGGCGGCAGCACCGGCACCGGGCCCAGCCGCTTGGCCAAAGCCGCCGCGATTTCCTTCGTGTGCCGCGAAGCCCAGATGCCCGAGCAGTTGATGCAGCCGCGTCCGCTATTGAGATAGACGCTGTCGGCCATCAGGTCGATGTACTTCTCCCAATCGTCGACGACGTCGTCGCCCAGCAGAATCTTGCTGAAGCCGGGTCCATGCGCCTGCACCTTGGGGTTTCCCTTGTAGCGCTCCACGGTGGCCGTGCCGCCGAAGATCATGCTGCGATCGCAATTGGCCAGCACGGCGGCGCCCACGTCGGCCCCACCCGGATAAATCGACATCGACTCGGCCGGAACACCCGCCGCGGTAAAAGCGGCCGCCATGCGATACGGCGTCCACGGCTCTTGCGGACCGGGCTTAAGGACCAGGCCGATTTGCATGGGAATCACGGGCAGCCACAGCGTATGCACGCCGGGTGAATTGGAAGGCAGGACCAATCCCACGGCGGGCGACTGGGCCTGGTAACTCACCACCACGCCGCGACTCTCGACGCCGTAGCCGTTCGAAAGGATGTTCAAATCCAGGCCGCGCGTCAGGGCGTCGAGCATCTGGTCCATGTGCGAGAGCACGAAGAAATTCTTCTGCATGTTCGCCTTGCACATGTGCTCAGGCAGTCCGGTCGAGGCCGACTGCATGTGGGCGAAATCGTCGGGGGTTTGCTGCCCGTCGCCGATCGGGAGCGTGGCGTTCAAGTACAGCTCGCCGGCCTTTTTCACCCGCTCGATCAACTCCTCGCACGGAATCGCGCGCAGCGCCTCGCGGGCTTTGTGCGCCTTGCGCATGTCGCGCTGCAACAGGCCGCCATTGGCCTGGCTGACCTTGGCGATCGGCTCGCCCGTCATGAAGTGCACGACCTGGTCGACTTCCAAAGAGTCGTACGGCTGGCCCCAACGCAGGATAGGAATGTTGAGCATGTGAAGTTTGAGAGGGGTTGGGGATTGGGGATTGGGGGTTGGGGGTTGGAGACGAGAGATTAGAAGCGGTGGGCGATGATTGGCCCCACCAACCCCCAGCCCCCAACCTCCAATCCCCTAATACACTCCTACCGTCGTGGCTTCGGCCAACTCGTGGAAGGGTCGCACGCCGCTGACGCCATCCCACGGATAACTAATGTAGGGAGGCTCGCGCTCGCCTTCGTCGCGCTCGAGGAAGCCGGGCACGAAAAATTCCTTGGTCAACGTGGTCAGCTTGACGCGTCCCGTCTGGCCGTAGCCCACGACCGAGTCGGCGTCATTAAAATCGACGATCTCGAGCACGGCCCGCGGCTGCGGCGCGTAGTACGAAATTTTGTAGTTCTCGGCGGCGGTGACCGGCTTGCTACAGGCCAGACCCATCAGCGTATTGCCGTAGGTGGGCGTCATGTACACGCCCTCGAGATATTCTTCGGTGGCGAAGCGCGTCCATTGCGGCGTGAACTCGGTGCCGCCGGAGAAGATGCCCGTAATGCCCTGCTCGCGAACCGTAGTGCCGCGCTTTTCCAGCTCCAGCGCCAACGATTCGAGCAGCTTGGGCGTGGTGAACATGCACTTGATGTCGTGCCCCGCGCCCAGGATCGTGATGGCCTGATCGATGCAATGCTGCTTATAGGCCTCGAGGTGCTCCATCCAGCCCTTCTTGATCAGTTTGATGACCCAGCGCGGATCCAAATCGATGCAGAAGCAAATGCCGCCGCGAAACTGGGCCAGGTGCTCCACGGCCAGCCGCAGGCGCCTGGGACCCGAGGGACCCAGCATCAGCCAGTTCGCCCCAGGCGGAAAATATTCGTCCGGCAGGGTCTTGCTGAATAGCGAATAGTCGGTGCGAAAGTCGTCGATCGCGATGCGGCTCTTGGGAATGCCCGTGGTGCCGCCGGTTTCGAACACGTAGACCGGTTTGTCGGCAAACGCCTTGGGAACCCATCTCCGCACGGGCCCGCCTCGGAGCCACTCGTCTTTGAACGATTCGAATTTCTTCAAGTCGTCGTACGACCGGACGTCTTTAAGTGGATCGAACGAGAGCCGCGAAGCCGTTTCCAGCCAGAATGGGCAACCGGTCGACGGATGAAAGTGCCACTGGACGGTCTCGTAGGTGTGCGCGTCGAGCTGGTCGCGCGCACGCTTGGCGGCTGCCTCCACTTCCGGGGCGGAAGCCTGCTTGACTGTGCTCATGAAAACTCCTAGCCGGTGGGATTCAGGCGCTTGGCCCGGTCGCGCGCGAGCTGCCGATGGGTGGGGGCTTTCGGTAGGGCGCGGCCGAATACCTGAAAAATACCCGACTGCGAGCTTGAAAACAACCGCTACGAACCGGCCGCCCTGCGTTCCATTCGCCCCAGCCACGAGAGAATCCGACCGGCCAATGCATCGTGGCAACCGCTATAAATATGGTCCGCACCGGCAATCACCGCGACTTGCAGCGAGTTGGCCGCGGTGGCCGTTTTCTCCACATCCTCGGGCATGCCCCGAAAGGCAAGATTTCCCTGTACTTCGCTCGATCCGTATGTGACCAGCGTCGGCACGCGCACGCGATCCAAGAGCCTGACTACGTCGTACCGCTCCTCTGGGCCATACCGATCCACGAAGCCGCCGGCGCTGACATAGTACTTAAGCGGAAAGTCGACGAGCAGCAACTCGTCTTCGCGGCCGGCGCTGATGAGCTCCTGAGCCCGCGCCAGAGTCTGCCTGAAACCTTCGGCTCGCGCGGACGCGCAAAACCAGGCATACGATAATCGCGGGGGAGAGATGGCCACGAGCGCCGCGACCGAGGGCGGGTCGTCGCCGGCCAATGTAAAAATGGATTTTATCGCGCCCAGGCTATGTCCGAGCAAGCCGATACGGTGAAAGCCACGCGCAGCGAGAAAATCGACCCAGGCTCGCAGGTCGAGCGGCGACTCGTCGACGCGCTCGAACGCGGCGCCTTGCACCCAGCGCCCGCCGGCGCTGGGGCCGGTCGAGACCAGGTCGTGTCCGCGCGTGTTGGCCCGCAGCACCGCGGCGCCGGCCTCCAGCAGCTTTCCGATCAAACCGGCCAGCGTCGAAGCCGAATAAAAATTGCTGCCCGTGCCATGAATGCAGAGCCAAGCATCGACCGGAGCGGTGGGAGTCGAAGCGGCGCCAACTGCGCCCACGGCGGGCAGTTCGAGGGCGCCGTGCAGGCGCATGGCATCGCGAGTTTCGACTTGAACAAGATCGACGAGCATCGGCCGCCGCCTACGAGTTGGCGGGGTTTGGCACGCTGCTCAATTGCGCCAGGATCTGCAACACGCCGTTCAAGTGCGCCAATCGCGGACCAAACCGATCCACGAATTCATTGAGCACGAACTCGCCGTCCATGAGCGCGTCGGCGTTCTCGCTGATCTCGTGGGTCATGGTATTCAGGAACTCGATCTGCACCTGGCTCAAGGCCTCGGCGGCGACGCGGCAGCCGCGCGCCAGCTCGGGATTGGCCTGCTTCCATTGTCCCAACTCGGCATTGCGCTGGCGCTGGGCGGCGCTCAATTGATTGGTCAGCTCCTCGAGCAATTCGTTTTGCCGATCCTGAGCCGCCAGAATTCCGCGCAGCAGACCGGTCTGCTCTTCGGCCACATCGTGGCTGTCGCGCGGCCGGCCCAATTGAGTTCCCGCGGTAATGTCGACCTGGGTAAACAAGGCCGACGACGGTTGCGAATCGCTGTTCATCGAGAAGCTCCTGACATCAATTTCATTCTACTAAACAATCATTGTACTTAGAGGCGACGCGACTTTCCACCGGTCCGCCCAGCATTTGCTTGCTCGGGACTCGGTGTTAAAGAGCGCAACCGACCATGACACGCACGTTCAATATCGCACTCCATAGCTGCGCAGCACGCCGCGAATGTACTCGGCGTCAGCCGCGCTGCGCTCTTTGGCGCGCTGGGTGGCATTGCGGCGTTTTTGCGGGGCCAGTTGGGCCGCTAGCATCCGCCGCCGGTCCTCTTCGTCGGCCTGTACCTGTTTTTTGAAGGTCGCTTCATTGATCAACAGACTCTTTTCCAAAGTGGCCAGCTTGGTCAAGAGCTCCTTGGCTTCCTTGTTCTTCTCGGCCTCGGCGCGGGTATCGAATCCCTCCAGCACTTCAAAGTTCGACATTAACTGAATTCGCACCGGCGTGTCGAATTTATATTCGACCAACAATCGCAAACGCTTGTCTTCGTGGAAGCACAAGAAACCGTGGCGCCGTCCCTTGTTGTATTGCGCGTACAACACCGGATCACCGATTTCGTTCCACGTCTTCATCAGCCCGTGCCGTTTTCCCTCGAAGTAGGTCCCATACATCATCTGCTCACCGGTCTCGTGCTGAGCCAATGTCAAGCCATTGAGCTTGCCGCCACTTTGTTGGGCGATCGCGAACGTCGAGCGGTTCGCATGCTGAATGACCACGACGTTGTCGTCTTTGAGGAAGTCGAGGAACACCGGCGGGCGATCTTTGCCCTCGACCCGAAAAATCTCGTACGAAAATACGCGCCCGGAGGGAAAACGCAGACTTATATCATTCGGCTTGAGCCGCTCGGTACCGCGGCGGCGCGAGCGAATCGCGGTCAAATCGAGCACAGGAGCGGTGTCCGCCCGCGCCAGGATCTGCTTGATGTCGGGCAGGGCAATCGCAAAGTTCAAGCTCTGGCCCTCGTGCGCCCAAGTGTTAAGGCCGAGCAACTCGGCATTCATATTCAACAGTGGCCCGCCACTGTTGCCGCCGGAAAGGGCCGCCGTGGTTTGGATCCAAGTGGCCGATAGATCGAAGCCCAATTCGACGTAAACCTCGCGGCCGACGATCTCGCGCAGTTCCTGTCCCGTGCGGATCGCCGAGACGATGCCTTCGGACGTCGTAAAAGTAAATCCATTGGGGCTACCGAACGCCGCCACCTTTTCGCCCACCTGTGGCAAGTCCGCGGCCAATCGCTGCGCCGAGCCAGGCGGCACCTTGTTGACTTTCAGCACAGCCAGATCGCAGGCGGGCGCGTGGACCATGCAGCCGACGACTTCCTGACTTTCGCCTTCTTTACCGTCGCCGGCACGAAACCTCACCTTGGCCGACTTGATGCCTTCGATCACATGGAAATTAGTGATGATCCATCCGCGGTCGTCGACAATGACCCCACTACCAAAACCACGATCGGTATCGATACGCACGGTCGAGCGCTCGGCCTTCTTGACGACCTCGACCAGGTCCATGGCCATTAGCTGCGCCGGCAAAACGATCGCAACGAGCAACACCCAAACCCAAAATGCCTGCCTCGCGCTGATCATCGCGGCCACACTGCTAGCTGCCAGAAGGGGGGACGACAAATCGCCAATATAACGACCTGCAGGGGTGCATGCCAAACTTTTTTTGCGTTGCGCCGGCCAACATTCGAGTGCCGAATATGCCGGTTGCGAAAGGGGTACATCCGGGGCGCGACCCTGACGCCAATCGTCACCCCTTCGAGCCCCGCGAACGGCCGCCACGGGCGTTCCGATTAGAGAAGCCCTGGCGACTTTTCCGATCTGGCACGCCTGCGCGTCGGGCGTGACCTTCGCCGCCTGCTCGCGCTCGCTTCAAGTCATCCGGCGGCGGGGCCCGATCCAAAGGGACAACTACACCGCATCCGCACCAACGACCCAGGCCCGCGCGACCGATTGACGCAACTGGGTTTGAATCTGGCCAGATAGGGACAGCCGAATGAGCAATGGCGAGGCGAAGCCGTCGCAAGCGCTGGGATTTCTCACGGTGCTCGAGCACGAACAACAAGGTCTGGTGGGCGGCTACCTGATTCTGAATACCTCCGGCCGCCCGTTGGAGTTCCACTGCACCGCTCCGGTCAAGCCCAGCCGGGCCCAGCGAATTCTGTTCGGGCCCACGCTGGAGCCGTACCTGTACGGCGAACAGATCGGGCAGACGCTGTTGGCCAAAGGCTCGATCGAGCCGCTGGCCGTCTACACCGACGTCGAGCGGGTGTTGAGCGTGCGCGATTTTGTCTCGTTGCCGGTGGCGCTGGTGTTTGCCGGAAATCCGTCGCCGCCTGCGACCGATACGACAATCGCCGGGTCGCAGTGGCGCGTCGACGTGCCGCATCGCGCGGGACCGCACTTGCACTCCTTCGAAATCGGCACGAATCGACTTGCCGTGGCCGCCAACCGAGCGGGCGACGAAGGGCGGATCGCCGGCGCTCTGGATACGCTCGCGACTTTTGACTTGAGCGAGCCGTTCGAACGGATTCGCGAGGCCGTCGAGGAAGCCCATCGAGGTCCGCGCGGTTAGCAATCCGAGGCCCACGAGGGATTCAAAGTTGAACGAATCTGGTCTCGCCGCCCCCGGGCTTGTGTTCGAATCCAGCATGGCTGCCGATGGCAGCCTGCACTGGACGCCAGCGCTCGGCGTGTCGGTCGTTAGCGTCCAATCGACGCTAGAGGCGCGGGCTGCAAGCGGCGATTGGGCGGCCTCGGCGCTCGCCGGTCCGGCCGTCACGATCGTCGGCGGTTCGATTTTCACGAATCTGGTGCAGGCCGTGTCGCTGCCCATTGCGGCGCCGAAGTTGAAGGTCATCAGCTTTCAATTTCCACAGCCCGGCGGATGGCGGGCCAAACTTTCGGTAAACGCCGGCTCGCCGCCAGTCGGCGCGGCGAAGAACCTTCCGCCGGCAACCGCGACCGATGCCGCTGTTCCTCCGAAAAAGCCCACGCGAACCCGCATCAAGCCGCCCGGCGACATCGTGAAGCTCGAAGACCGGCTATTCTATATGTTGCAGCCGTCGCTCGAATCGCTGGTGGGCGAGGGATCGCTGGCGTTTCCGTTTCATCCTTTTCCCTACCAGTTCGAGGGCGTGGCGTTTCTCTATCCCCGCTATGCGGCGATCCTGGCCGACGAGATGGGCCTGGGCAAAACGATGCAAGCCATCACTGCCGTGCGGATGCTGCTGCATGCCGGCGAGCTGTCCAGCGTGCTATTTGTCTGTCCCAAGCCGCTGGTGACCAACTGGCAGCGCGAGTTTTCCCAGTGGGCCCCCGAAGTGCCCGTCAGCGTCATCGAAGGCGACCAGGCCAAGCGCCGCTGGCAGTGGCAACAGAGCGACATGCCGGTGAAGATCGCCAACTACGAACTCTTGCAGCGCGACCGCGAGCTGGCCGCCGAGCTCGGCCTCGAGTTCGACCTGGTCGTGCTCGACGAAGCGCAGCGCATCAAGAACCGCGCAAGCGCCACCAGCCAGTGCGTGCGCGATTTGTCGCGGCGGCGCAGTTGGGCGCTGACGGGAACGCCGGTCGAAAACAGCCCGCAAGACCTGGTGGGGATTTTCGAGTTCCTGGCCCCCGGCTATTTGTCCGACACGATGAAGCCACGCAAGATGGGGCTGGCCGCCGCCGACTATGTTCTGCGGCGCACCAAGGACCGCGTGCTTTCGGATTTGCCACCCAAGATGTTTCGCGATGCCGACGTCGAGCTTAGCGCGGAGCAGCGCGAGACGTATCAATTGGCCGAGCAAGAGGGCGTGCTGCGGCTGACCGAGATGGGCCACGAGGCCACGATCCAGCACGTGTTCGAGCTGATACTGCGGCTCAAGCAGATCTGCAATTTCGATCCGGCCAGCGGCGAGAGCTCAAAGTTCGAGCGACTGGCGGCCGATCTCGACGAAGTCGCCGCCAGCGGCCGCAAGGCGATCATCTTCAGCCAGTGGGTCTCGACACTGGATACGCTCTCGGCCCGGCTGGCCCACTTGCGCCCGCTCGCGTATCACGGCCGCGTGCCGGCGAACAAGCGCGACGACGTGTTGGCCGAATTTCGCGAGGACCCGGCGCGGCAGGTGATGCTGTTAAGTTATGGAGCCGGCGGAGTGGGCCTAAACTTGCAATTCGCCAGCTACGTGTTTCTGTTCGACCGCTGGTGGAACCCGGCCGTTGAGGACCAGGCGATCAATCGGGCCCATCGCATCGGGGCCGCCGGTCCGGTCACGGTGACTCGGTTTCTGACGTTGGGCACGATCGAGGAGCGCATCGACCAGGTGCTGCGTGAGAAGCGCGAGATCTTCGACACGATCTTCAGCGACGTCGAGCCGCGCAGAAACTTGGGCCTGACGCAGCAAGAGATTTTTGGCCTGTTTCAGCTCCGCTGCCCCAGCGGCCCCATCGACCTGGCGGCGTAGGTGCGTCGACGACCTGCTAGGGGGGTGCTACTCCCCAGGGTCGTCGGCACTCTGGCCCTACCGCGTGAAACCCACCGCAGCGGTAATGCCGTGAAAAAAATAGTCCTGAGTCTGCGAGTTTGGGCCCATGTCCCCGGTCGATACGCCGGGCATGTTCCACCATTGTGCCTCGTACAGAGCGCGGACGAATGCGTTGCCGCCGCCCACTGAGCAGCCGAGCGGCGTGTTCCATTCGCCGCCGACCTGGATTTCGCCAATCCACATCCCGGAGTTTTTGGTGCCGCGAAATTGAAACTGCTGGAAGTCGTTAAGATCCAGGTCACCGGCGCCCACCGGAAGGACTTCGATAACGGTGCCGCTGACGTCGAATTCGTTGACGCCCCAAATCACCGAGCCGCGCAGGTTACAAATGGCCGCGAATCTCGACTGCCCGATTGGGCGACGCATGTCCAGCGCCATCGTGATGCCGGTGCCTTCGAGACCGCGCTCGGCTTCCTGAAGGATAACAGAGGCGTCGTCGCCGCCTCCGCCAGCCAGGTCGAAGATGGTAAATTGCTGGGTCAGGTCGCGGCGCAGGCGACCATGGCGGGCGCCAAGGCTAGCCCAACCCTGCATCTTCCGCATGCTAAAGGCCCGGGTCAGTTCGAGATCGACGGCATAGACATCGAGATCTTCAAACGTGGTCTGGGCTGCCAAGGTGTCGCCGAAGTCTCCCGCCAGGCCAAGTTGCTGTTCGGCGTCGAGGTGCCAATAGCGAGCGCGAATTCCCCAGCCGCTTTGGTTCTGCCACTGCACCCAAATCCGCGGCGCCGCTTCGTACTCAAAGTTGCTGGGGCCGAGACCCGAGTCGCTGCCGTCGAAATCAGGTCTGAGATAGGTCGCTTCCACGCCCGCGGCTAAACCCCATGGTGTACATCGCAAGGCGCAGTCTCCGAGGTCCGAATCGCATCCGACGCCGGAATCGCTGCTGTCGCTGGCGAAAGCCTCGGTGTCATCGTCGGCCCAAGGGGAATCAGAATCGTCGACCGCCGAAGTTCTGAAGGCGCTTGCTGCTAGCGAATCGGCGGCCGACTTGCGCTTGGTCTTGTCGCCGCCCGCAGCTTGCGCCTCGACACTTGCTGCTAGCAGAACGACCAGAACGCTGACACAAAGCCCCGGCGAAAGGAGTCGAATGCGCATTGCCAATGCCCCTTGAAGGGTTGCCGTGTCGGACTTGAACCGGAATCGATCGCGGGCGACAAGATGCGCGAGCGCAATCTCACGCATGCCCTTGCATTCGTTATAATCGGAATTTCTTACCAGCGAGCTTAGTCCAAAGGGAGGAGCCGACGGATACAAATGCTCCCACCGTGATAGCAGTGCTTGACCGACATTTTATAGAAGGGTTGAGCCTGGAACCGATCCAGGCTTGGACTGGCCACGATTGAAACACCGCGCCCCCTGCGATCCGTGCGGAGTTTGGCTCCGCGCTTGGAGAGGCTGAAGAGTGCCACGAGGGCGTTTCTCAACGGGGCTGCCAGGCCGATCTACTCCAGCCCCAAATCGGCCACGAGCGCGTCGAGCAATTCGTCGTCGAGCCCCAGGGCGTCCGCGATGGCGTCGAATTTTAATAGCAGGGCTCGCGAGCGCGGCGTGTTCGTGTCGTGCAAGTACTGGAACAGCTTGGCCGGGGTACTACTGCTCAAGTCGATGCCTTCGATTCGGTTGGAGAGCCACTTGGGCGCGTCGTCGGTCAAGCTGGTCGGCGCCGGAGCCGCCAGGGCCGAAGCCACGCCGCCATCTCCGGAATCTTCGACAATACTGACGCCGTCGGCTTCGGGCGCCGCCGGAGCCGTGGTCAGGTTCAGGTACTTGAGCGCGGTCGTAGAATTCGTGCCGTTCAAACGAGCGGCACTTTCATCCTGTACGTTCACGCTGGCATTGCGACCCACGTCGTACAGGTTCGTGATCGGAATGTTCGTGGCCAGCGCGGCTGGATTGGCCCGGATGGCGGCCTCGTCGATCACGTTGACCGTCGAGTTGACGGCCGTGTCGCCCCCGCCCGTGTTGCTGACCGCATTGCCGAAGAAGAACGCATCGCCGTGACCGATCGGATGGCCGACCTTCTGGACCAGGCCCGTATCGGAGTTCGCCAACACGATCACTTCCAGCCACTGCTTGAACGGAGCCGCGGCACCGTTCCAGATGATTTCCACCCGGTCCGAACCGCCCACGCCGGCGCCGGCCCGCACCGAGATGCTGGTCGGAGCATTGGCCGTCGTCCAACTGCCAGGCGAGTTGTTGTTGCCAACGCGGAAAATAAAATCGTCGGCCGTGATATTGGGGTGCGAACCCGAGATGTCGACCATGATGCCATTGATCCCCTTGGTGTAGCTGGAGACGTTGGCAAAGGTGGCCGCGCCGGCATCTTCCCAGAAGTAAGCCGTCTTGTCGGTGGCGATCGCCGCATCGTCCGACG
Organism: Planctomycetia bacterium; assembly: GCA_031400775.1. GTDB lineage: Bacteria > Planctomycetota > Planctomycetia > Pirellulales > PALSA-1355 > PALSA-1355. Next base: position 26,155 of record JANNQN010000053.1, read on the forward strand.
CATTGATGGCCAGGTTGTTGCCGTCGTAGCGCGTGGCACCGCCGCCCGACTGGTTGTAGAACAAGTGCCGGCCGGCAATCGTGGACGTCAATTGGGGAGTGTAATTCAGGGGATAGTGGATCGCCTGGAAGGTGAAATTCGCGAAAAGCGTGCTGAGCACCGGACCAGGGAGGCCTAGGTTTGGGACTGGATCCTCGGGACCAAGTTCGCCGGCTGGGATATAGGGACTCACGTAGCGCCACACTTCATCACCGGCCGGTGTGACTTCCGAAAAGGTTCCTTTGACTCCGTAGTCGATCAGCGTGTTGCCGTTCGGAAGTCGCTGAGCGCCTGAGATAATTGCCGAGAAATCTTCGGGCGCAGCCGTGTAGGTCCATACCGCGGCCGCCGGTCCGTAGGCCTGTCCCAAGGTCAATGCATAGTCGCCGTTCACGTCAACCGGCGTGACAATCTCTTCGACTGTCGTGAGATCAGCCCCGGGCTGGCCGAGGCCGTTATTGAAGACCGTAATGTTGCCGGCGCCCGGCGAGCCGGCCTCGATCCATTTGGCATCGTGCTGGTAATACAGCACGCGGTCGCTAGCGTCGCCCGTGTCATAGGTTTGAGGGTTTCCCCAGCGATAGAGCAAGTCGCCGCCCTTGCCTGAGTTGCCGCCACTGTGCGTCGCCGCCTGGGCCGTGGTGGTGCTGTGATCGATGATCCAGAACTCGCTGAACTCGCGAACCGACAACACGATCTGATCGAGATCGGCGTTGTAGTCGATTCCATTCGCGTGGGTCCAATCCTGCCCGTCCCCTGCCCCCTCGTCGAACGTGGAAACAAAGTTGATGTCGACCAGTTCGGGATGATCTTCGACGCCGGTGGCGCCCTGCCAGTTGCTCTTGGTGACGTCGTACTCTTGCACCAGGTGATCCCATACGTGCCATTCCCAAACGATGGTTCCACCGCCGTTGATAAAATCGGGGAGCACTTCGACGATGTGGTCCGGGTAGAGATATCCAGGGCCAGGCAGGTTCGGGTCACGACCTGCCGCGGTAGCCTCGGCTTCGGTCTTCAACTCCCAAGCGATCAGCAGGATGTTCCCGTTCGGCATGACTTCGAAATCATGGTGCGACAGTTGCGTCGGACTGTCGTAGGCGAACTCCCAGTTCTTGGTGCCGTCCCAATCGAATCGCTCCAGCAGCCCCCCGGCGCCGGCCGCGTT
>JANNQN010000054.1:0-2733 GCA_031400775.1 Planctomycetia bacterium
CTCGCGGCTGCCTGGGCGAACTCTCCGCGAGTTACGTGACCGAACGCGCGGTTCCGGTGAGCCTCCAATTGAATCTGAGCGTCGCCCGGCAACAGCTCGAGCGCCGTGCGGAATTCATTGGCCGCTTCCGCTGTTTGCCGCAGCCCCGCCAATGCGCGCGCTCGTAACATATGGATTTTCGCGTCTTGCACAGCGGGCAGGCCCATCAAAGCGCGCGCCTCACGCTGATAGACTTGATATTCACACCAGTCCCATGCCGCAATGGGGCGGATCGGAATCGCTCCCATTTCTGACCAGCTACTCGTCCCATCCTTATACATCTGCTCGATCATTTGGTCCGCTTCCCGCTCCGCCGCCGCCAGAGCCTGCCGTGCACTTTCGGCGTCACCTGATGCGTAATATGCCATTGCCAACACCGACCTAATCGCCGGGGAGGTAGGCCAGTTGCGATCGACTGTCAAAGCTTCGTTGCAACGCTCGATCGCATCGTGCCAATGTCCCGCGCGGTAATGCGCGGCGCCCGCAACGAATAAGAACAATCTGTCACCGGGAGCGGCATCAACCAGCGTCTGCGCCGCATGCGCCGCTTGCAACGAGTCCAGTTCCTCATTTGGCAATAAGACGACGCCCCGCACGAAATCCGCCACATACCAGGGCACCTTCGATCTGGCGAAGCGATCGTGCATCTTTTCACAGGCTCGGCAATGGCCGTCGCGGTCGTTCGACCAAGCGAGCAGGAGGATTCGGGCGAACCACCGAGAGGAAGCTTCAGGCTCCTTGATCGCAAACCGCCGCCCGATATCAGCATCGGCGAAATCAAACAGGCCGAGTAGAACGTACATGTACGCACGGCGGTCAAAGGCCTCGGCGATGTCAGAACGAAGCTCGATGGCCTTTGAGTAGGAAATCCGAGCATCGTCCCACTGTTGGATGACGATAGACGCTTCTCCTTGGTCCAGCAACCGATTGGCCTCCATCAATCGTTCTACATCCTGCTGGATTTGCCGTGCCCGTGAATCGGCCTCGCGCCACTTCCAGGAAATGCCCGTTGAGCCGCCAAGAAACGTAAGCGTTAACAACATGACCAACGTGGCGATCATCGGCTTGCGCCGGCACCACCGCCAGCCGCGCTCCAGCCGGCCGACGGGCCGCGCTACGATCGGTTCACCGCGCAAGTACCGCCCGAGGTCGTCCGCCAACGCGCCGGCTGCCGCGTACCGACGCGTCGGGTCTTTCTCCAAGCACTTGAGCGTGATCGTCTCCAGATCGCGCGGCACGAGGCTGTTGAGCGCGCGCGGGCGCGTCGGTTCGCCGTCGAGGATTTGTTCCAGCATCATCCGCGTACTGCCGCGAAACGGCAGTTCACCGGTCAGCAGCTCGTAAAGAATCACGCCAAGTGAAAACAAGTCGCTCCGCTGGTCCGCTTGGTGCGACTGGCCGCGGGCCTGTTCCGGCGACATGTAGGCTGGCGTGCCGAGCATCTGGCCGTCGAGTGTGACGGTCGATTCATACTCGCGGCGGCTGGCTAAGCCGAAGTCCGTCAGATGCGGGCCGCCGTCGCAATCGAGCAAGATATTCGCCGGCTTCAGGTCGCGATGCACGATGCCGGCCACATGCGCGTGGGCGAGCGCCTCGGCGATCCGCTGACCAAGCACGGCCGCCTCGCGCGTGGTCATCCGTTGGTCGGAGCTCCACTCGGCGAGCGACGGGCCTTCGACGAGATCGCTGACGATGTAAACTTGATCTCCCTCGCGGCCGACCTCGTGGATGCTGACGATGTACGGGTGCCGCAGCTGCGCCGCCGCCCGGGCTTCACGGAAGAATTGCTCGGTCTCGTTGGCGGTGAGGCTGCGACGGCGCGGAATCTTGATGGCCACGAAGCGATCGAGTTCTTCGTCCCAGGCCTTCCAAACCGAGCCGAAACCGCCCATGCCCAGGGGTTCCACGATTTCGAACCGACCGACGTGCCTGGGACACGTCAATTCCGCGTCGTCGCCAGGTTCGCCCACCAGACTGAATTCGTGGCCGCACGAACGGCAGGTGATCGAATCGAGCGAGCCATCGGCGATAATTTGATTCGGCGCATGGCAATGAGGGCAGCGCACGCGGAGTTCCGATCCGCTCGACTCGGCCGTGGCATTGTCGCCGCTGGCAGCGGAAGCCTCGCGGTCGACGGCCTCCCAGGCGTCCGCCAGACGCTTGAGCTTGATCAACTCTTCCGCCAGCTCGGGCAGCAAATCGGGATGGGCCGTCAACAGATCAGCGTCGGGAATTCGTTCGCCAGTTTTTTCCTGTCGCAGGCACTCCTGCACAACATGACGGATCAACTCTGACCGAGTCGCATCTCGCGTTGGACTAAAGTGCTGATCGGCGCTCATGTGTTTGAAGAAATCACGAGGAAGATCACCTCTGATTGAACCAACGCGATGAGCGTCCCAACGCTTCGCGTAATCGTGACTTGGCCCGATGGAGCAACCCGCGCACGGCGGCAGGCGTGCGGCCGAGCGTGTCGGCCGTCTGCGCGAGGTCTTGACCGCGCAAATATCGTAGTCGGACAGCGTCCCGCTGGTCGTCGGGGAGCTCGGCGATGCCGACGTGCATGGCCTTGATCATCTCGCCGCGCGCGGCAATCGAACTGGGATGCGGCATCGCATCGGCCAACAACTCGACGAGATCGACAAGCGAACTATTGCCGGATTGCTTGACGCCCCGTTGTCGCCGAAAGCCGCCGCC
>JANNQN010000055.1:0-73355 GCA_031400775.1 Planctomycetia bacterium
CCTGGCCCACGCAAATAGTTAGGTCCTCCCGACGGATTTTAAGGCTATTGAGGTTTGAAGTTTCAAAGGATCGGGACAATATCTTCGTCTCGGTCTTCGTCTTCTCGGACTTCTTGCGAAGGGTCCCGCGATATTGATTAGCAAATTACATCGACACATTAGCCGCGCCACTCGACTTCGTTGGCGGCTAACGGAAATTATAGTCCGTAGAGCGAAGTAAAGTAGTCGAAAGCTGAAAAGTTTGCAAAATCAATTTCGCGAAAAGGTCGCATCGATTTTTTTGGGAGCCAGCGCGGCGAATTCCTGGTTTTGTTCTCGATTGCGACCAGGCGGGCATGCGCTTTGCGGCGCGGGTTGCCGCACAACCGACGGAGAGAAAAGGCCGGGCGAAAATCTGGCGAAAAAAGCTCAAGTTGGCCGCTTCGCTCTCACGACGCGGCGGCTTGCCCCGAGCTTCCGCCCCCCGTCTTACTTAGGGTGCGAGCGCGCGATTTCGTGTGTCGGACTATCGAGCTCGCCTTGCAACTGATCCTGTTCTTGCCACAAGAAAGCGTCCACCGCGTCTTCGAGCATCTCCAAAGTCTCGTATTTTTCGGCTCGAATCAAACGCTTCAGTTGCGCGATTTTGGCCTCGCGGGCGACAGAGTCGGCGGAACGAGTCATTTTGCACCTCCGGCTTATCCGTAGCGGAGAAATCGCCAAAAATTGCATCCCTCATGGACGCCTCCAGAAGGCGTTCCCACCATGCTAGCAAGATCCGACGAGAATGAAAATTGGCCGCCAGGGATTCCCGCAAAAGCTGCTGGCGGGGCACCCCCAAATGCGAAAAACCCACTGCGAATGGCCCATCTTCGCAGCGGGTCTTGCGGACTTAGTAATGTGGATAATCTGTCGATACCTGGAATTTTACGACTTCTTTTCCACGACCCAAATATTGCGATAAGTGACCGGGTTTCCGTGGGCCTGTAAGTGGAAGGGGCCCTTGCCGGGCTGCTCCTGGGGCGCGCCGCCAGGGGTCAGGTTCGGCAATTCGAAATCCTCGAAGATCGTCACGCCGTTGTGCTTGATCGTAACCCGCGCGTTTTTCACTTTCTTGTCCCCCTCGAAGCGCGCCGCGGTAAAGTCGACGTCGTACGTCTGCCAGGCGAGCGGTGGGAAGCACATGTTCACCGCCGGTTCCTTGATCTGGTAGAAGCCGCCGCACTCGTTGTTGGCGCCTTCCAGGCCGAAGGAGTCCAACACCTGCAATTCGTAACGGTCTTGCAAATACAGTCCGCTGTTGCCGCGCGCCTGACCCTCGGCCTTGGGCACGAAGGGCGTGCGAAATTCCAGGTGCAGCGCGAAGTCCTGAAATTCGTCTTTGCTGCGCGTGCCGGCCAGCAGCAAATTGTCTTCCACGATTTTGCCATTGGCCCAAGCCGCCGTGCTCGTGCCATCGAAGAGGACCTTAGCGCCCTGGGGCGGCTTCGCGCCCAGCGTGGGGCTCGTGCGGTCCACCTTGGAGAGCGTGCCCAGCTCGGTTCCGGCCGCATCGAGAACCGTCATCTTGCCGTCAACGATTTTGGCGCTCCCATTGTCGCCCGTGAAGGTAACCTTGCCGTCTTCCGTGGCGCTGTCCACGCTCAGTTGCATGTCGCCGCGCTTCCATCCGTCGCCGGGCAACCCGCCGAAGTAAAACACGCCGCGGAATTTGCCATCACCCAGCGCAATGACCTGCGCGCCGAAGGGGGCGGATTCATCTTGAATCTTCAACTCGCCCTTGTACTCGCCTTGAATCGTATAATCGAGACCCGCCTTGGCCGGATCAGTGAACGCTTCCGCCCCGGCGGCCCACGACGGCCCGGCCAATGCTCCAACCATCACGATCGCCAATAAAACTCGCCCTAACATGGATGCATCTCCTGGTTCGTCAAGCTCGTGTGATAAATGCTGGAAGCGGTTATTCTGACCGCCACATTGGGTCGTCGCAAGCGCCCGCGCCGGCGAAAGCGAGAACGGCGTTTGTAAACAAGACAAGCCCGAGAGATCGCTCTCGGGCCTGTCGATTGTTCATCTGGGCGTGCGCTTCGTCAAGCAAACAGCTTGCTGACGACTTCCGCCTTCACCAACTCGCGCGGCTGGTTCAGGTGGTTGTAAACGATCGTGGCCGGATTGATGCCCATGGCATGGTAAATCGTGGCCAATAGCTCGATCGGGTGGACCGGATTTTCCAAGGGGGCCGAGGCAGTCGCGTCGGACTTGCCGTACACGAAACCCCGCTTGATGCCGCCGCCGGCAATGCACGCCGTGTAGCAGTAGGGCCAGTGATCGCGACCGTCATCGTTGTTCGCATTGCCCGAGGTGCTGACGCCCCGTTGCGGGCTGCGGCCAAACTCGCCCACCGCGACGACCAGCGTGTCTTCGAGCATGCCCCGCTCGTCCAAGTCCGCGATCAATCCCGAAAGGCCGGCGTCGAGCATCGGCGCCGATTGCTTTCGCATCCGATCCGACAAGCCCGTGTGTACGTCAAACGAGTGGTTGTCCGAGTTGGCCACCTTCGGCCACACGACTTCCACCACGCGCGTGCCCGCCTCGACCAGTCGGCGAGCCAACAGGCAACTCTGACCAAACGTGTTGCGGCCGTAACGATCGCGAGTCGCGTCGCTCTCCTGCTTCAGGTTGAACGCGTCGCGAGCCCGACCCGAGATGATCAACCCCAAAGCCTTGTCGTAGTATTCGTTGAGATCGTATTTCGACACCGCCTTATCCACGTCGGGCATGCCCTTGTTGATCAGGTCGCGCAAGCGAGCGCGACGCTCCAATCGGGCGGAGGTCACTTCCGGTCGCAGGTTCAAATCGTCGACCGTGATCCGATCCATCTTGGCCATATCCATGTCGTCGCCCGACGGATACAGGTAGTAAGGATCGAACGCGCGGCCCAGGAACCCGGCTGTGCCACCCTTGCCGACCACGTTGCTCTCTTGCAGCGGCCGGGGCAGCATGACGAACGGCAGCATCGGAACCGTCGGCGGCTTGAGGCGGATGATATTGGAACCGAAGGTCGGAAAATCCTTGGGCGTCGGCGGTTCGAGCTGTCCCGACGGGCTGACCTTGTCGGTCGTGTAGCCGGTGTGAATCTGATAGATCGCCGCGGTGTGATTGAACAGTCCGACCGGCGTGTAGCTCACCGAGCGGATCATCGTCATCTTGTCGTTCACCTGAGCCAGCTTGGGCATCAGCTCGGTAAAGTTCACGCCCGGCAGCTTGGTGGGGATCTGCTTGAAGACGCTGCGCACGTTGTCGGGCACGTTCTCCTTGGGATCCCACAGGTCGAGGTGACTCGGTCCGCCCTGCAGGTAGACCATGATCACGCTTTTGGCTTTGTTCCAGCCCGGTCCGCCGCCCGTGAGCGACTCGGCATTGGTGTTCGCGCGGGCTTGCGATTCGAACATCTGGGCCAGGCTCAGTCCTAGCAGCGACGAGCCGCCAACGCGCAGTAAATCGCGCCTGGTCATTCCCAATCCGCGGTCGCACAGGTCGTTCGCGAGTTGGCCCGGGATTCTTAGCATCGTTTGGCGCCTCCGGTGAAAAAACCGATCAAGCGGTGGGGGTGGGAACCAGGATGGACCGCGCGGGTGCGCAGCTTGTCCAAGGCTCAAGTCCCCGAGAGCTGCACGCTCGCCAGTATAATGGCCTCGAGCGTCAAAAGTCAATCTACGAGAGGGGCGGTTGCGGCTGGGGCACTGGGCGGCTTCAAGAGCCGATTGTGCCGGCCTTTAGGAACACGGAGGGTCTGCCGCCAACATCGCGTGGCTGCCTACGGTGTGGCGCTCGCGGCCACGGCACCCTTTTGCTTTTCCCACCAGCGGGTCACGTCCTGACGGTCGCGGTCGGTTGAAAACCGAAAGCCGACGAATCGCAGCTTTTCCGTGGCCGTCTCGCCGGTCGGCTCCAACCCGAAGGGCCGCGTCGAGGCCCCGTGCCGGTTCAATAGCATGGCCGCGGCGCTGGCGCCCAACTCCGGCGGAACTTCCAGATTGCTCACCAGCGGCGTCTTCAGGTCCACCAGCCTGGCCAGCCAATCGTCCACGCCCGGCCACGGATCGCGTTCCGCAATCGTCAGGGCCGCGATCCATGCGATCTGGTAGGGGCTTTCATACGTCGGCTCGAGGCGTCCCGAGCGGGCAAGCTCCTCCAGCGCCGGCACGGCCTCGCGCGTGCCCGCGCGAGCCATCATGTGGCAGAGCCCGCCGTGCACCGTCAACTGGCCTTGTAGCTCGGTGTTGGTCGTGACGAGCGGACGATTCGGCACCGTGCGAAAATACGCTCCGACGAAGGTCGAAGCGATGCGCGGATCGAGCTGCGCTAGGAGCACCACTTGTTGCTCGCTGAGCACGGACTGTCGGGCGACGAAGTCGTCGAGAGTCCGCCCGCTGATCTCACGCAAGCGCAACGCCTCGTCGCGCTGAACCTGATATTCGAACGCCAAACGCCGCCTGGGCGTGGGCAGATTCGTAAGATGAAACATCACTTCCTGCGTGGCCTCGGGGTGCGGAATTGCCATCCGCACGGGATAGTCCCCCTCGTTCAACGAATTGCCACTAACGCAATGGGCCGTGGTCTCATCGATGCGGTCGAAATGTGTCGCATGCTGCGCCATTTCGTTGAACTGCGGCAACCCGACAATCAAGTACTGCACCGTCTTGTGCTGTCGATGCTCCCAGTTTCCCAATTCGTGCCCCCACACTTCGGCTGCCATCGCCGGCTTGGAGAAATCCACGATTTGCCGCAGCGTGGCCGTGACGTTCTCGTCCGCGGCGGCGATGCGCCGCTCCAAGGTCGCCAATACGCGCGGCCGCACCTCGTCGCGGGCCGTGGCATCCAGCAGTTCGCGCTCGGCCAGGTCGCGCCGAAATCGACCGAGCGAATCGGTCTCATCGATTTCGGCCAGACTGTCGACCCAAGCATTGATTTGTTCGTCCGATATCGCCGGCAACGGCACGCTGGCCGGATCGGCCAGCAGCCAGGCGCGACGAGCGTCGTCCAAGAGCGGCTCCAACTCGCGGCGCCCCGTGGCCGTTAGTCCGGGGGCCGATGCGCGCTGTTTGAGCTCGATCCACAATGGACTGATCAGCTCGACCGATTGGAACATCAGTCGGATTCTTCGTTGCGCGCTGTCGCGCTCGGCCGACGAATCGCTATTCAATCGATCCAACAGCGGCACGATCTCGCTGGCCAGTGGTTTGTCCACGGCCGGCGGCAGCGGCGATTCGGGCAGGCCCTTGGCCAAAGCCTCGACTCGTGCGCGCACTTCGAACGATGTGTCGGGCGCGTGAAGAATTCGCACCAGGCGGCCCGATAGAAACGAAGCCAGTCGAGGTTCCTCGATCCACCGCTCCAGCCGTTGCTGGGCCTTGCCGCGTTTGGAAAAGTCTTCGTCGTCAAGCGCCGCCAGTGTCCGATCGATTTCATCCGCCGTCGCCGGCGCTAGCACTTCGGCGGAGTCCGGCGATGCAGGCTCGGCCGCGGTGGCAATCCACCAACCACAAAGCACGAGCGCCAGCCCCAGTGCAATCTCTCGGCGGAATGGGCGGGGCAGGATCATGCCGTCACGCAATCGGGATGGCGTGCCAAGGGGGAAGAGGCGACTATGGGAGCCCATTCTTCCCACTATAGTTAAAACCGCTGGCTGATGCTAACTGAAGTTGACTGATTCCGACCGCTGGCGCGCGATCGGTCTGGTTCGGAAATTGACTCTTGCGATAGACTTCCGGCGAATTCAATCAACCGCCCGAGGGAAAATCGCCATGCAGTCCGCGCTTCTGGTCTGGATGCTCTGCGTGGCTCCTGATGCAGCGGTCGACACGGCCGTCGTTTGCCCGTTGGAATTTAGTGAAGCGCTCGCGCCGTGGATCGCTCACCGGCAGGCCCAGGGTCGGCGGATCGGGCTGGTTTCGAATCTGAAATCCCCCGCCGAGTTGCGAGCCGAGATTCGACGGTTGGCTCGCGGAGGAACGCTGCGCTATCTGGTGCTGGTTGGCGATGCCGATCCGGCCATGTCGGCCGACCGAGCGGTGCGCCGGCGCTCAGTGCCCGCCCATCATTCGCGGGCCGTGATTAACGTGCGCTACGGCTCGACGAGCGAAATTGCGACCGACAACTGGTATGCCGACTTGGACGACGACCACACGCCCGAATTGGCCGTGGGCCGGATTCCCAGCGACTCGGCCGAGGAACTGACGGCGATGGTGCGGAAGATCCTGGATTACGAGAACTCGCAGGATTTCGGCACGTGGCGGCGGCAAGTGAATTTCGTGGCTGGCCTGGGAGGATTTGGCGCGGTGGCCGACGCCGTGATGGAAGCGGCGGCCAAGTCGCTTATTGGCGAGGGCGTGCCGGCGGCCTATTCGACCTCGATGACGTATGGCAGTTGGCAGAGCCCCTACTGCCCCGACCCGCGACAGTTTCAGCAAGTGACCATCGAGCGGCTCAATGAGGGGAGCTTGTTCTGGGTGTATATGGGGCATGGCCGCCAGCGGGCGGTCGACGAAGTGATGGTGCCGGGCGCGACGTATCCGATACTTTCGAGCGACGAGGCCTGCCAACTCGCATGTCGCCGCGGCGCGCCGATCGCCTGCCTGCTGGCCTGTTATAGCGGCGCCTACGATCAGCCCAGCGACTGTCTGGCCGAGGACCTGTTGCGCTGTTCGGGCGGGCCCGTGGCCGTGCTGTGTGGCTCGCGAGTGACGATGCCCTATGCCATGAGCGTGATGGGGTCGGAGTTGCTCAGGGCCTGCTTCACCGAGCACGCGGAATGTCTGGGAGATGCGCTACTGACGGCGAAACGGAGGATGATGAACGACGACGGCACGAGCCGTCACCGCGCCGCGCTCGACGCCACGGCCAAGGCGCTCAGTCCGAACGCGAGTGAGCTGCAAGCCGAGCTTGCCGAGCATCTCGATCTGTTCAATCTGCTGGGGGATCCGTTGTTGCGAATCGCGTATCCTCACAAACTGGAGTTGAAGATCGACGACGACGCCATCGCCGGCAGCACGCTAGCCGTGGCGATTTCATCGCCCGTGGATGGCATCGCCACGATGGAGTTGGCCGTCCGCCGCGACCGACTCACGTTTCAGCCGCCCCGCCGCGGGCGCTACGATCCGGCGGCGCTCGACGACTATCGGGCCGTCTACGAGCGGGCCAATCAGCCCACGCTGTCCGCAGCCCGCTTCCAACTGGCCAAGGGGAATTCGGTCGCACGCGTGTCGATTCCCACCGCAGCCGACGGCGTCTGCCACGTGCGAGTTTTCGTGGAAGGATCGGCCGCATGCGCAGCCGGCGCGGCCGAGGTGCGTGTGCAAGCGGCGCGAACGGCGGCCAAAGTCCGTTAATTGCTGGGCGCGGCTGGCGGCCAATTCTCTCAGTGCGCGCGCAAAACCAACCGCAATGTGTGTGCGCCGTCTTGGGTGGCCCAATCCTTAGGGGATGGCGCCGGCACAGTGCGGTTGGTAAAAACGAAACTCTCGGGTTTTCGAAGCGTTTTGCCCGTTACCAGGAAAAACGCTTGTTCCGCCGACGGTGAATACCGTTATGCACGGCCGGACGGCTTGTACGGGAGTACTGCATCTTGCGGTCGCGGGCAGTCTTGTCCTTGCCGCCGCGCCGTTCCGATTCGACCTGGTAGTCGATCTCGTGTTCCTGGGTGTAGCTGTTCGCCAGATTCATGGTGTTCCTCGCTTTGGGATTGGGTCCCGACTGAAGTCCTGAGTTGCGTTGATGAACACGTACTTAGTGAGGTTTGCGCTGTGAAATTGATTGCTCGGCGCCGCGCGGCGCGCCGGTTGATTTCGAAAGTCGTTCGGCAATGTGGCGAGCTTCTCCGCACAGCAGCGCGAGATTGTTGCTATCCAACACGCCGGGCAGGTACAGCCACGCGCCCAATTGGCGTACCCAAACTTCTTCCTCGACTTCACCTTCGTTGCCACAAACGATCAGCAGCAGTCCGCTGGTCCTTGTGATGCTTTCCACGATCGGCCGAAAGGCTTCGGCCGCCTCGGCCTCGAGATCGACGATCGCCAACTGCACGAGCGATCGAGCGATGAAGGCCAATGCCGTGGCGGCATCGGCACAGGGAAACGTCTTCCATCCGCCGTCGGCCGCCGCACGATCGAACATCTCGCGACGCTGGGCGTCGGCCGAAACGATCAAACACTGCAGCGTGCCGACCGGCTTTGCGACCCGTTTGGCGAACCGCAGTTGAATCTGCGAGCCCGGGGTCAGAGTCTTGGCATCTTGATATGGCATGAGTAGTCTTCGCGATCGAGAAATGGACTCTTCAGGAATTGCTGAACTATGCTGCGTGCTGATTTCTTTTCGACCGCTTACCATCCGCCGCGTTCCTTACCAGCGTCTGGGATGTCGTTCGAAGGCAGCCGCCACAGTGTTCCGCTCGGATCTCCCGTGAACCGAGCACTGCCCCTCGCTGTGTCGCTCTTCCTCCCCCCTGTCCTCTCGAACCTGTTCTTTCGAAGCATTTGGCGTTGCCGTCGCTGTGCCTGGCGCACTCGAACGACAACTGGCCAATCGATTCCTCGCGCACAGCGCACTCGTGGCGTGCGCGCTGGAACCGCCGGCAGAGTGCAAAGGCAAGTGCTATACCGAAACGAACCAGTCAACGGAAATTCCCCGCGAGATCGAGTTTTCTCCGCAAATCTTCCTGGATTTCCCAGGCGATTAGCTCGAATGCGAGCGAGCTTGAAGGGCATGCGCTTTCACCATTCCGGGGAAGCGCACGTCGCCGATTGCTCGTAACGCATGAATGCGACACGAGTTCATAGGCGCCTCACTGGGATGAGGAGATTTCCTCAACTCGGTGACACGCGCGAGTGCGGCGGCAGCGGACGAAAATTGTCGAGTGAAAAGGCCGCGATCGAACGCACGATGCGAGCGACCTGCTCGCGCACCGCGTGCGGAGTGGTGAGACGCGTCCACCAAGACGGTGAAGCGAACGACCGCGCGTGAAGCAAGGGCGGAAGTGCCCGATCCCACCGATCTGTGAGGAACCGGGAGATCGCCAAAAGCCGTCAGAGGGAACAGAGGCCCTTGGAAGAAACGCGCAGAGAAACGCCGCCTGTGGAGGTGTACCAGGCGGCCAGCGCGCTCTCAGCCAATCGCTAACGACGCTAGCGGGGCTTCATCCGGCGATGTCGACCGGCGCGGGTCAACGGGAAGTCCGACTCCGACTCGGCCTCGATCTGCGCCAGCATGCGGGTCAGGGTGTTGGCGTGAACGCCCAGCAGCTTGGCAGCGCGCCCCTTGTGGCCGCGGGTGGTTTGCAGGGCCTGATGAATCGCCGCGGAACGCAGTCGGCCCAGATCCGTGTAGGGCAGCGTCACGTCCAGCGGCATCACCGGATCGGAGGTCGGCAAATTCGGAGCGCAATCGAGCACGTAGGACTGCTCGATCACGTGCGACAATTGCCGCACGTTGCCGGGCCAGGGAAATTCGCAAAACCGCTTGAGCGTGACGGGATCGGGCCGCCACAGCGGGCGTTTGTAGCGCTCGGCGAATCGGCGCGAAAAGAACTCGACCAGCTCGGGAATGTCTTCGACCCGATCGCGCAGCGGGGGAACCTTCAATTCCACCATATTCAGGCGGTAATAAAGGTCTTCGCGGAACCGGCCGTCCATGACTTCCGACTCCAAATCGCGATTCGTGGCCGCGATAATCTGCACGTTGATCGGCACCGGATAAGCGGCCCCGACCGGAGTGACTTCGCGCTGCTGCAAGACACGCAATAGCTTGGGTTGCAACTCTAGCGGCATTTCGCCGACTTCGTCCAGAAACACCGTGCCACCTTCGGCGGCACGGAACACGCCAGCAGAACGGCCCGCGGCGCCTGTGAACGAGCCCTTCTCGTGGCCGAACAGTTGGCTCTCGGCCAACGTGACTGTTAGCGCGGCGCAGTTCACGGGAATGAACGGTTTTTTTGCGCGAGGGCCGTGCTCGTGAATCAACTGAGCCCAGAGTTCCTTGCCCGTGCCGGTCTCGCCCGAAATGAGCACGGTGCAATCGGCTGCGGCTGCGCGTTCAGCATGTCGCGCAATTTGTCGAACCGCAAGATTTTGCCCCAACACCCAATCGGCCGCGCCACGTTGGGCGGCAATCCGACCATCGATGCTGGGTGCAATCGACGAATGATCAGCCATTGAATCCAGATGCCTTTAGCTTTGAATCGGCGCGATTGCCCCTTGCAACCGATTCCTCGTTCCTGAGCTTCCCCCCGGCAGGTCTTGACCGTGGAAACGCCCCTTCAGTTCATTAGCGACTACCGACCCGCGAATTGATGGTGCAAAAACACCCTTGGACCCCTCGTGTCCAAACGGCCCTTATTTTAGGCAGGATTCAAAAGTAATGCAACTTTTGACTCGTAGTCTTCAACCATTTAACGGGTTAGCGCAATTCCAATGGTCAAAGGGGCCACAAATGCTAGACATGAAATGGCATATTGGCTGGCTGCTAAGGAACCGCTGAAAAAAGCCATCGATTCCCCATACAAATACCACCCTTATGGCAGATCCCGCCGCTCGAAGAACATCAGATGCTGCCAGGGCAATTTGTCGAACTGCTCCACCAGCTTGAACCCGTTGGGAGGTATTTCTTTAAGAATTTGCTTCTTGCTCATCTTGTGCAGCAGTTTGATCGGCACGTTGGGGTCCTCCAGTCGGAATTCGACCAATGCGATTCGTCCCCCGGGCTTGAGCGATTGCCGCATCGCCTTGAGCATGGCCTCGGGGTGCGAAAACTCGTGATACACGTCGACTAGCAGAATCAGGTCGATTTCGCCCGCCGGCAGTTTTGGATCGATGGGCGTGCCCTCGATCAGCTCGATGTTGCCGATCTGCTCGGCTTTGGCCCGTTCGTCGAGCATGTGCAGCATTTCCGGCTGAATATCGACGGCCAAGACGCGACCCCCCTCGCCCGCCAGCCGGGCAAGCTGCAGCGTGTAGAATCCGTTGCCGCAGCCCATATCGCACACCACCTGGCCGGGTTTCACATCCAGGGCCTTGAGCAGCGTGGCGCAGTCTTCCTCGCGTTGCCGCTCGTCGTGCATCAGCCACGGCGCGCCGAGATAGTGCATCGTGACCGCAATTTCTCGACCTTTATAGCCCTTCTTGGCCCGCGGAATCGCTGGATCCACATCGCGCGCGGGCGACGAGTCGTCCTCTTGAGCCCCCACAAGTTGCCGCGATTCGAACAGGCAACAAGCGGCCGTGAGGCACGCGCAACAACACACCATCCACTTGTAAACACGGGCGGATAAACTTCGCTTCATGATGATCGAACCTTGCCTGGTGACATTCCCGCGGCGTTTTCGATGCCGCTGGCGCCGTGCTCTTATAATAACCGGTCAACAGGACGCTCGCCGCTCGTTCGGCGCGAGAAATCACCGTGCGAGGAGTCGGCGCGGAGCCTTGAAACGCGACGATCGCCGGTTGTCTCGACCGATTTCACGCTTTTGGGACGACCCACGTTCGGGCTACAATCGCCGCAGCCGGCCGTCGAGCTGGCCCAAACGAGCGGCACGATGGCAACTTTGCAGAATCAACCGATTGAAACTCCGGGCGTCGATGCGGCCACACACGCCGCGGGTGCGCCTCACGCCGCCACGCCTCGCGAGCAATTCATTCCGCTCAGGCGGGCGGCGCTGGTCGAAACCCTGGCCGGATTATCGCCTCAATCGGGCGGCGCCGCGGAGGGCTTTCGCCGCCTGTGCCGCGTGCTTCAGGCAGTCTTGCACGGCGAATACTTGCCGAAGCTCGAAGAATTGAAGGAAGCCTACGCCGCCTTCGATCCGGATCTCGACACGCGGGCCGTCGTCGGACTTTCCGACGCCGAGCGCGACGAGCGACGGCAGAAGCTATTCGATCAGTTCAACTGGCTGCTCGAGCGCGGCAACTTTACACGACTCACGCGCGAGCATATCGAACATTCCCTATCCGACGCCAGCCATTGGGGCTTGAACCTGACGGTCGACTTCGAGTTGTTCGAGCGACTCGAAGTGTACTCGCGCGGCGACACGATCGGCACCCGCTTTCGACGCCGTCTGAGAAACCGTTTCAAGATCGAAGCCGTCGACGTGCCAATCTACGAGCGGCTGGTGCTGATCTTTCGTTTCCGCCCCGGCCGCCGGTTCTCGAAGCTGTTGGATACCGACGACGTTTACATCAAGCTCTTCAAGGAGATTCCAAAGCTCGACCTGGACATGCTCCTCCCCGAAACCCGCGTCCGGATGTCACTCGTCGACCGCGCGAAGATCATGTTTCCGACGCTCTCGGGCATGTCGCTGGCGGCGATCAAGATCATCCTGGCGTGGGGCTCGACGCTGGCCATGTGGGGACTGATCGGCGGAACCTTGGGCTATGGCGTCCGCTCGGTTTACGGGTACCTCAACACCAAGCAAAAGTACCAGCTCAATCTGACCCAAAGCCTGTACTATCAGAACATCGATAACAACGCCGGCGTGCTGCACCGCATTCTGGACGAAGCCGAGGAGCAGGAGAGCCGCGAGACGATCCTGGCCTACTACTTCTTGTGGACAAGTCACGCGCCGGAGGGCCTGACGGCTGACGAGCTCGATCGACAAATTGAGGCGTTTTTGCGGACCGAAGCCGCCCGCGAAGTCGATTTCGAGATCGTCGATGCACTGGCGAAGCTGGAGCGATTCGGCATCGTCGAGCGCGGTCCGGGCGACAAGTGGAAGGCGGTGGAGATCGATCGGGCGCTCGAGGCGCTGCGTCGCTTTTGGGGCGGGTTGCTTTCGTAGCGCCGGTGCAATGCAGCGCCGCGACGAAGGCGCGTATCGCTTTCAGGCCAATTGGCCGTAGCCGCCGCGAAAATACAGGAGCGGTTTTCCTTCGGCGACCGAGGTGGCTTCGACGGTGCCGATGACGATCGTGTGGTCGCCGCCCGGCAACAGCTCGGTGATGCGGCATTCCACGGTGGCGATGGCCCCCGCGATGAGCGGCGCGCCGCTCGTGCCTTCTCGATACCCGATCTCGCGAAACTGGTCGGGCTCGCTGGATGCGAAGCGGCGCGAGACAAACTCCTGATCCTGGGCCAGCATGTTCACCGCGAAGGCGCCGCCGACTTGCAGTCGGTCGTGAATGCGAGCGCGCTTGTCGATGCAGATCAAGGCCAGCGGCGGATCGAGCGACAGCGAACTGAAGGCCGTCACCGTGATTCCGACCGCTTGACCGTCGGCGAGCTTCGCCGTGACGACCGTAACGCCGGCGGCAAAGTGCCCCAAGGCTCGGCGAAATTCAGCTTTTTCGACAGGCACGTTGGATTCTCCTTCGATCGCATGAAGTTTGCGCGTCGCACGAATGAAATTGGTCGCCGCATTCCCCTGAAGATAACGCGGCGCCGCGACGATGGGCAGTGTTTTGCGATAAAAATAAACTGGTGAAAACTTTTTTCGCAATGCCTCGATCTCTTTGACCGTAGTACTTTACGCCGCGCGCGAGCGTCGCAGACAGCGGCCGAATCCTTGACGCTTTCGGGAATTGCTCGCTAAGCTGAGCCGCACGCCTGCCAACCGTGCAGGCGTTTTTGTTCGAGTCGATTGCACTGCCCCTTGCGGGCCGCGCGACGCTCGCATGTGCGAGGTTCCACGGAAGGGCCTCTTGTTGCCGCGTGGACGGGACGCCGCGCTCTCGCCGATTTTCCGGCGACGAAATTGCTTGCTGAATTTACGGCTGGAACGATTGTCACTTCCGGCCGACGACAAGCCTTCTTCAAACTGCAAACCACAACGGTCATTGAGCGATAGGAGTTCGTGTTTTCGTTTCCAAGTCTAGGAGGATTTCTTGATGCGAAGTAAATTTGGAGTCGGTGTCATCGCGTTGGCCGCGGCCACCCTGGTGTTGAGCGAGGCCCAATCGTTCGCGGGTCGCCGCCACGGATGTTCGAGTTGCGGATCGGCCGGTGGATGCACCGCTGCCGCGGCGCCGGATCATGCCAGCACGACGGCCCCGGCTGAGGGCTCGGCCCCGGCAGTTGCCGCCGCGCCCTCGCAACCGTCGGCTTCGGTCGCCGTGATGACCACTTCCAATACCCGCTACCGAGCCAACGGCCGCCGCGGATTTTCCCGCCGCTAAAAGTGACTCGGCCGCGATGATTCGCAACCACGACGCCGGGAGCGCAAGCCCGTATTGCGCTCCCGGCCTTTTTTTCGCGCCTGGGCGGAGCACTGTTTCGCAAAGGCCGCACAGCTTCGCAATGGGCACACATCCGCCGGTCGGGTCAAAGCCGGCGGGACATTTCGCCATCAGCCTTGTAAGATAAGTGGAGCCGGGGCACACCGCCGACGCATGTGCCCCGGGGCGCTGGCGGCACGCTGCCGAACCCGCGCAACGCTTGGATGGGAAAAAACTTCATGCCAGATGCCGCTCGTGGATTTGCCGGGCTACGGGTTGCCGCGTTCGAAAGTCGCCGCGCCAGCGAAATGACCAGCCTGATCGAGCGCTTCGGCGGAGTTGCCTCGGTGAGCCCCTCGATGCGCGAAGTCGCGATCGCGGAGAATCGCGAGGCCATCGATTTCGCCCATCGCGTCATGACCGGCGGCATCGACATCATCGTCTTCATGACCGGCGTGGGCATTCGCCACCTGATGGCCGAAGTCGAACGGCACGTCGACCGGCAGCGGCTGCTGGCCGCGATCTCGGACATCACGACGATCGTTCGCGGTCCCAAGCCGGTTGCCGCGCTGAAAGAGCTTGGCCTGCAGCCCACGTATCGTGCGCCCGAGCCGAACACTTGGCGCGAGGTGCTTTCGACGATCGACCAAAACGTCAACGTCGGCCAGCAGACCGTCGGCTTGCAAGAGTATGGACAGCCGAACGCCAGTCTCGTGGCGGGACTCGAAGCGCGCGGGGCACACGTGCATTGCCTCAAGGTCTATCGCTGGGACCTGCCGCTCGATTTGGGCCCGCTCGAATCCAACGTGCGGGCCTTGGCCGCCGGTGACATTGACGTGGCGATGTTCACCTCCAGCCACCAGGTTGTGAACATGCTGCGGATGGCGGAAGAATTGCAGCTCACGGCGCAGCTTCGGCAGGGAATCTCGCGGGCGATCATCGCTTCGATCGGCCCGACCACGACCGAGACACTGCACGAGCTTGACTTTCGCGTGGATGTGGAACCGCAGCACTCGAAGATGGGGCAACTCGTGGCCGCGGCGGCCGGCAGGGCAGGGGAGCTGGCGCGCGGTGCGCGGCCGGCAGCCGTCCCTCGCGCAGCGACGGTCGCGGGCGAGATCTCCACGACATCGATCGTTCGGGGCGCCTGGGACGACGGTCCCTTCATGCGCGCCTGCCGACGCGAGCCGACCGATCGCGTTCCCATCTGGCTGATGCGTCAAGCCGGCCGGTACATGAGCGAGTATCGCGCGATTCGCGAGAAGACCACGTTTCTCGAGCTTTGCAAGAATCCGGCACTGTGCGCCGAGGTGATGATTACCGCGGTGAACCGCTTGAACGTCGACGCGGCCATTATTTTTTCTGACTTGCTGCCGATCCTGGAGCCGATGGGGCTGGAGCTTGAGTTCACCTCCGGCGACGGACCGGCGATCCACAATCCGCTGCGCGAGGCTCGCGATCTCGAGCGATTTCGCGAATTGGAATCGGTCGAGCCGTTGAGCTTCGTGACCGAAACGGTGACGCTAACCCGCGCCGGACTGCCTGAGCAGATTCCAGTAATCGGCTTCGCTGGGGCGCCGTTTACCTTGGCCAGCTACGCCATCGAAGGAGGCGGCAGCCGCAACTATCTGCACACGAAGGCGCTCATGTATCGCGATTCGGGCGTTTGGAACGAGATCATGGCGCGGCTGGCCCGCGCGGTCACTCGTTACTTGAACGCCCAAATCGCCGCGGGTGCACAGGCCGTGCAACTTTTCGACAGTTGGGTCGGGTGCCTGGGGCCGGACGACTATCGCCGCTTCGTATTGCCCCACACCAAGGCAATCATCGACGGGCTGCCGCAGGGCGTACCGGTGATTCACTTCGCCGCGGGCAATCCGGCTCTGTTGCCGCTGGCGGCCGAGGCCGGCGGGGGCGTGATGGGCATCGACTGGCGGGTGGCGCTCGACGATGCCTGGCGAGCCGTGGGCCACGACCGGGCCGTCCAGGGCAACCTGGACCCTGCCGTGTTGCTCTCGGACCGCGAGCAGATTCGCCGTCAAGCCCAGGAAGTGCTGGCCCGCGCTGCCGGCCGGCCGGGACACATATTCAACCTGGGGCACGGCGTGCTGCAACAAACGCCGGTCGACAACGTGCTGTACCTGATTGAAACGGTACGCGAGCTAACCGGTTAGTCTCGCGGCCGGCAAATCAACCTCTTAACCTCGACGCGGCGACCTGCCGCCAAATTTGCCCAGGCATATTGTCAACATTCCGACGCCCCACAGCGCGATCGTGCTGGGCTCCGGCACGATGTGGGCTTCCTGGAGAAATACGATTTCGGCCACCGCCATCAGCGGAACAAAGGGGATCGCCTGATACACGCCGCCGAAGTCGATGACGTTTCCGCCATAACTCAGGTCGGGAAGCGTGGGAACCTGCGGGCCCAGGATTTGGGTTAATGCGCCAGTGAAGCCGCCGGTGTTGATGATCGGCGCAAATTCGGCCGAGAGGACAAAAGTGCCTTGAGAAACTCGCAAATCCGCGGGATCGCGGGTGTCGTTTCCGTCGACGTTGAAAAAGAACTCGTACGTTCCGCTGTAGTTGATCGTGTTGCCAGCGATACTGTCGATGATGCCGGCAATCGTATAGCCGATCGCTGCCACTTGAGCCGGGGTCAACTGAATGTCGGCCGGGGAGTCGGGCTCGAACGTGGAAAAAGTGCCCACCTTAACGGAAAACGAATCGCCCGGACTTTTGCCCGGTGCTCCGACGTCGGTTTGACTCACCGCATCGAAATTGGTGGTAAATGTGTACCCAGCCAAGGCCGGGGTGGTGACCGTCAGACAAACGGCCCCGATGAGAAATCGCAAGATCTCGACGCGCATACGCTCTGCCCTCGTGCTAATAGGAATGAATCCGCGGTGCACCGCAGCGAGCCTCGAAGAGCTCGACTGCACCAGTTGGATCGCAAAACCATTAGCAACTCAGAGAGAGCAAAAACACGCCTCAAGAAGCCCCTTGTATAGCGAATTATGTGCCAATTCGGCAATGGCGCCAGCGTCAAAATCGTTTTCGTCGGGCACGAAAGGGGGGATGGCGGCCGTGAAGGGGGCACTTCACACCGACTATTGAATCGCCGCCTTCGGGATTTCGAAGCGCAGGGGCTCGCTGCCGCTAAAGCCGCTGGGGGGCAGCTCCAATCGCAAA
Organism: Planctomycetia bacterium; assembly: GCA_031400775.1. Taxonomy (GTDB): domain Bacteria; phylum Planctomycetota; class Planctomycetia; order Pirellulales; family PALSA-1355; genus PALSA-1355. The sequence goes on from JANNQN010000055.1 coordinate 17,367, forward strand.
TACTCGATTGCGTCCAACGGCGGCGGAAAAACCAGCTCGGCCTCAGTGAGCTTGCCCGGTCGAAGCGATTGGTCCTGGGGCACGATCTTGGCGCCGAAGATCATGTGCAGAGGGGTTTGCTTGTAGTTATTGCCGGCATTGTCCGTCAATAGAGCGGTGGCGGTGGCCCCCTGCCCCGACTTTCCCAGAGCGGCTTCGACGGCCGCTTCCAGCTCTTTCGGCACCAGACCGCCGGCGCCGGTCCAACCGGGCACGTCCACGATCTTGTCGGCCGTCGTGTTCTCGATCGCCATGCGAACCTTCAACATTGGCTGCGGCTTCTGTCGCTTATTCATGTTGCTCAGATCAGCGTTTTCCAGACGCACCTGTTCGATCTTGGCGGAAATAATACTGGCCCGGATGCCCCCCTGTTCGATCGATTCGCTGATGTCGGTCCAAGCCGGTTCGGGCTCGAGTTCCGGCTCGGGTTCAACCGGCGCGGCCGCGACCTGCGGCGGCGGCAAGATTGGCTTGGGCAACTGAATGGCAACCGGCGGCGCCGGCGCCGCGGAGAACATACCGAACATGACGCCAAACACGACAGAGAGCACCAGGCCCACGACCGAGCTGCTCGTGCCGGCAATGCCCAGGTACAACCCCGAACCCTGGTGCATCGCCGAGAGCACCAATCCAGCGATTCCCAGCACTAGTCCCAGGCCGCCAACGATGATGCCGATCCACCCCATTGCGCCGAACACGGGCAGCCAAAATGTCGCCAACGCCAACGTGCCCAGGATCAAGGCGACCGCGGCCAGAATCTTAGCCGGCATCGATCCGGTTGGCTCGGGCGTTGCCTTGGTTGGGGCGCCGAACGAGCCGACCGCCGGTCGCGCTACCGGTGTCGCCACGAGCGGGGCCGGAGGCGGCGTAATCGGCGGCGCCGCAACCTGAGCCCGTAGCGGCGGAGCGATACCGTCGAGCGGCGATGGCGCAGGTGTCGTCGCTGGTGCCGCGAACAGTCCCTGCACGCGCGATGCGGGGGTCCAAGCTCCCGCGTCGCCTAAGCGCACGGAGGTGGACTGCGTAATCTTGCCCTCGGTCGCCAGCTTCTTGAGATTGGCCGAGGTCAGCGGACCGTACTGCTTTCCTCCCTGCTGGACATACCATTGGTGGGCCATTGGCTGGCTCCGGCTTGGATGGAAAGATTTTTGGATGAGGAACGTCGGCTGTCCGGCGTGAGGTCACCGAGTCGGCGTAGCAGTGGCGTCGCACAGCCCCCAGTCTAAGACCCGGGGAGACTGCCCGCAAATATCGACGCGCAAGGAGATCGGCCGCTACAGGCCCGGTGCGACGGGGGGCTCGACGCGGCCGCGATTCAGCGCGTCGATCAATTGCCGCAGGCGCCCGAGACTGCGTCGGTTGAAGCGGAAGATCAGCCGAGGTAGCGCTGCCAGGTCCGGTTCGTCCTTTTCCTCGCCCAGCGGTCCGCCCACAGTGAATTCGCCGCCGTTGACGATGTCGGCGAACTCGACGTTGATGGCCGCCAACAGTTCGGGCGTGGGAGCTTCCTTAAGTCTCAGTGCGAGCTTGTTCTTCACGTAACGCATGCTCTGGTAGACCTTGAAGAACTGCAGGATTTCGCCGACCGCCGTCTCGACGTTGTCGGTCAGGCGATAAAGCGACAAGTCGTCGGGCGAGATCATTCCCTGGCCCAGCAGCTTCCGTTCGACATATTGCTGAAACTCGCTCCAGAAGGTGCCGCCGGGTGCATCCAAAAAGACTACCGGCACCATGTCGCGTTTGCCGGTTTGCAAAAGAGTCAGCACTTCCAGGCCTTCGTCGAGCGTGCCAAAGCCGCCCGGCAACAGACACACTGCGTCGCACTCTTTGACGAACATCAACTTGCGCGTGAAGAAATACTTCATGTGGACAAGCTTCGTATCGCCGGCGATGATCGGGTTGGCGTATTGCTCGAAGGGGAGCATGATGTTCAGCCCCATCGAGTTTTCGCGCCCCGCGCCCACGTGCCCGGCTTCCATGATGCCGCTGGCCGCGCCGGTGACGACCAGCCATTTTTGCTCGGCCATGGCTTTGCCAAAGGCGACGGCCTGCCGATACGCGGCTTCGTCGGGCCGGGTGCGGGCTGAGCCGAACACGGTCACCTTGCGCCGCGAGCGATAGGGAGTGAACACCTTGAAGGCGTATCGCAACTCGCGCAGCGTGCGACTGAGCAACTTCAAGTCGCCGCGCGACGTTTGATCGACTGCCAGCTTGTCGGCCGATTCCTTGATCTGGTCGATCAGGTCCGTGAGTCGCGAGCGATCCAAGTTCCCATTGGGCTGGGCGAGCGTCTGCTCGAGCTTGGCGACGGCCGATGCCACCGGCTCAACCGGCGACTTGCCGTCAGGGGAACTATCGGTCACGCACAATCCTCACGACATGCAGGCAAGTGGAAGTTACAGCGCCCCTGTCAAGGCAAGGCCCGAAACATCGCGGGGCGCCGACTTCCAATTATACCCCGCTCGCCGGCCGACTGCGCGCCCGAATTGCACCCTGCGGCGCCCCGCAGCGCGTAAAAAAAGCCTGCCGAGTTGGCAGGCTGTTGTGGGCGTATCAAGAAATTGAAGAACTTTCGCGCGAATCACTCAAGCCGAAGGCCGGCGGTAGTGCTGATATGCGAGAATCACTTCATACAGATCGGTCGAAATCGTGACCTGGTCGTCTTCGAAGTCACGCAGCCAGGTCCGTTCCTTGCGAACGGCGTCGGCCAGCAGCGGCAGAATCTCGCCGAGCGGGACGGAAACCGAATCCTTGGTTTCCTTGGCTTCGCTGACGGTCGCACAGACATCGCTCTGGGGACCGTAATACACTCGCAATTGGCTTCGAGCCATGAGACGCTTCCTTACGTCAAAGGACCTCAATAAGCACTCAGCGGAAACCTTGAGGCGACGGTTTCTCGCAGGGAAGCATGCACGTGATGCTATCTACGTCCGCCCCCCGCGCCTTTGTATCGGCAAAGAGCATGCTGAGGGTTTGCTTCAATTGTCCGAAGTTGACGTTTTTTCTCGGCGACCTTGTGGCAGCGGTAAAGCCGGGCGGACCGGTCGCACGCGCGGTAAGGGTTCGTTGGGTAATCTGGGAAAAGATGCTGGTTCAGAAGACGGCTCGATCCTTGACAACGATACCCGCAAGCGCTAGATTGCCATGCTGTCAAGTCAAACGCAGCTAAACATTTGCGTCAAGTCTTACCGCGACGCGTAGATTCTGCATGGGCAGCACGAACACGATCGCCATCGATCTGCGACCGGTGGCGCAAGCACTGCAATTTTCGTTGCGGCAAGTCGAGTGCGTCGTCGAATTGCTCGATGCTGGCAACACGGTGCCGTTCATCACGCGCTACCGTAAAGACCAGACCGGCGGCCTGGACGAAGAGCAGATCCGCCAGATCGAATCGCGGCTCATCAGGATGCGGCTGCTGGGCGAGCGCAAGCAAACGATCCTGCGCTCGATCGAATCGCAAGGAAAGCTGACGGCCGAGCTGGCCGCTGAAATCGAGGCCGCGCAGAGCACCAAGCGGCTCGAAGACCTATATCTGCCGTTCAAGCCCAAGAAGCAGACCCTGGCCACCGTGGCTCGCGAGCGCGGCCTGGAACCGCTGGCCGAGGAAGTCTTGGCGGCCTCGCAGGCTTGCGCCGATCTCGACCTACGAGCCGCCGATTTCGTCAATCCCGATCGCGGAGTTACCAGCGCGGCCGACGCGCTACTGGGCGTGGGGCATATCCTGGCAGAGGGACTGAGCGAACGGGCCGATCTGCGACACAAGCTGCGGCAGGTCCTCAACCGCACCGGCAAGCTGGTTAGCGCCCGCGGCGAAGCCGACGAAAAGCTGGCCCAAGGATTCCGCGATTATTTTGAGTTCAACGAAACGCTGGAGCGCGTGCCGCAGCATCGCGTGTTGGCGATCAATCGCGGCGAGAAAGCCAAGGCGCTCAGGGTCAAGATCGAAGCCGATCTCGAGGCCATGCAGGCGGCCGTCGACGAATCGGTCTGCCCCGCCGATCATCCGCATGCCGACTTCCTCCGCGGCTGCGGACGCGATGCGCTCGCGCGATTGGTCTTTCCCAGCCTAGAACGCGAGGTGCGCCGCGAATTGACCGATTGGGCCGAGTCGCACGCCGTCGAAGTATTCGCCCGCAACCTTCGCAACTTGCTGTTGCAGAAACCGGTTTGCGGCCGGCGGGTGTTGGGGATCGATCCGGGCTTCAAGAGCGGATGCAAGCTGGCCGCGCTCAATGAGTTTGGCAATCTGCTGGATCAGGCCGTCATCCACCTGATCGGCAAGCCCGAGCGAAAGCAGGAGGGCCGCGCGAAACTGGTTGAGATGATCAAGCAGCACGATCTCAGCCTGGCCGTGATCGGCAACGGCACGGCCTGTCGCGAGACGGAAGAGTTGATGTCCGAAATTCTGGCAGTCGAGCTGGCGGGCACGGGCGTAGCCTACGTGATCGTCAACGAGGCCGGCGCCAGCGTGTATTCGACCAGCCCGCTGGGGCGCGAGGAGTTTCCCGAGTACGACGCCACTCTGCGCGGCGCGATATCGATCGGACGTCGAATCCAGGACCCGCTCAGCGAATTGGTGAAGATCGATCCAGCCAGCATTGGCGTGGGCATGTATCAGCACGACGTAAAGGCTAAGCATCTGCGCACGTCGTTGGACGCGGTGGTCGAGTCGTGCGTCAACTACGTGGGCGTGGACTTGAATACGGCCAGCCCGGCGCTGTTGCGCTACGTTTCGGGCTTGAATCAATTGACGGCCCGGCGGGTGTACGATTACCGCGCTCAGAACGGCCCGTTTCGCAATCGCGAGCAGCTCAAGGAAGTGCCCGGGTTTGGCGAGGCGGCGTTCGTGCAGTCGGCCGGTTTTTTGAAGATCGCCGGCGGCGACAATCCGCTGGACGCGACCTGGATTCATCCGGAGAGTTACGAGCTGGCCGAGCATGTGCTGGCGAAGTTGGATCGCCGTGTGCCGGACCTGGCCGAGAAGGAAACCGCCGGGCAGATCGCCGAGCGGGCGGCGCAACTGCAACTCGACGAGCTGGCCGGGCAGCTCAATGCCGGCGCCATGCTGCTCAAAGACATTTTGGCACAACTGGCTCGCCCCGGGCGCGATCCGCGCGAGGATCTGAACCCGCCGATCTTCAAGAAGGGCGTAATCAAGCTCGACGATTTGACTCCGGCGATGGAACTGGCCGGCACCGTACTGAACGTGGTCGATTTCGGCGCGTTTGTCGATATCGGCCTGCACGACACGGGTCTGGTACACATCAGCCAACTGGCGAATAAATACGTGCGTGATCCGCACGAAGTGGTTTCGGTCGGCGACATTGTGAAGGTCTGGGTTCACGAGATCGACAAGACCCGCCGCCGCGTATCGCTGACGATGATCGCCCCGGGTACCGAACGAACGCAACCGCAGCGCCGAGAAAAGCGCAAGGGAGACGGAAAGCGGGGCAGGGCAGGGACTCAGGCTCCGGCTGGGGGCCCGGAAGGCGCTGCCGCGACAGCCGTCGCCGAAGAGACCCCGACCGTCGCGCCGCCCGATCGCCGCCCCTCGCGTCCCCAGCGACAGCCAGAGCAGCGTCGGCCACAGCAGCGGCCTCCACCACAGGGCGGCCCCGGGCGGGCTGGAGACCAAGGCTCGCGTCCGCCGCAGCCCAAGTTCAAGACTCGTAGCGATCACAAGCCCAAGCCGAAACCGCTGGTGCCATTGACCACCGAGATGAAGGCCGGCAAAGCGCCCTTGCGAACCTTCGGCGATTTGAAACAATTCTTCGAGTTGCCGCCCGACGAACCGGCCGACGGCGGCACGAGCGCTCCGCAGTCGGAAAACTGATCCGCGACGGCTGGCGGTCGCCGCCCTGCTCGTCCGAACCAGCGTGGGTCTGCGATTCACGGTCGATCCGGTCGACCGCTCGAAACTTTTCCCACTCCGCGCATTCAATAAGCAGCAAACGATGGACTTCCAAGAGCGGCTCGAAAAGGCGATTCAACGCGGACAACGCACTCAAGACGCCGAAGCGCGCGCCCGGGCCGAGCAGGCGATGGGCGAGGAGGAGCTCAAGCGGCTCCACTCGCAGTATCGACTCGAGCTGTCCGAGCATATCGAGCAATCCATGCGGCAGCTCGCGCTGCAATTTCCGGGCTTTCGCTTCGAGACCCTGGTGGGCGCGGCCGGCTGGGGCGCGGCGATCAGCCGCGATAACCTGGTGATGTCGTCCGGCCGCCGGGAAAATTACTTCAGCCGCCTGGAGGTCGTGGTCCGCCCGTTCGCCTCGTCGCATGTGCTCGAATTGGCCGCCAAGGGCACGATCCGCAACAAGGAGACCTTCAACCGCAACCAGTACCAGATGCTCTCGCACGTCGACATGGCCTCGTTCGGCGAGGTCGTCGACCGCTGGATCCTGGAATACGCGGAACTGTATGCCGCCAAGGGCTGACTGCCGCAGGCCACCCTGGCAATTGGGCAGGGGAGCGCCCCTAAACTTCGGCCGGCGCCAGCGCCAGCATCTTGAGCGCTTCGAGGCTCGAAATCATGTCGTCGCTCGAAATCTCGCTCCAGCCCGAAAGCTTGTGGCGCAGGATGCACAGCTTATAGGCTTCGAAGGCGTCGTTCACGTCGGCCGGCAGCGGCGGCAGATTCTCGAACGGGCGGACCCCCTCACTGCGCTCGGCTGACTTGGCCTGCTCTCGCTCGTCGCCATCGTCGAATTCGCTGCGGTCGTAGCCCTCCTCTCCGTCGTCCTCGCTCTCGCTGCTGCGCTTTGGCGTGTGAACCGCGGCGATCGTGCCGGAGGTGACCTCGTGCGAGGCGTCGTCGCTGTCGGCGTCGTCATCCCAGGGAACCGATTGGCTCGTCTCTTCCTCGCGTGGCTCTTCTTCGCTGGCGCCCCCTTGCGCCTCCCAGCGCTGGTGTCGCATCGCGGAAATGGACCAGCCGCTCTGCACGGCTCCCTCAAGCCACATTTCGGCGTCGTCCCAATCCAGCGCGGCCTGAAAATGACTCCAATACAGCCCCGGGTAGCCGTCCCGCGTGGCGGCAAATCGCTCGCTGGCGCGGCGCAATCGGCCCACGTGCTGCGGCGTAACGTTGCCGACGCGCCGGCTCCAGGCCTCGTCCGAATACTCCGACGCCGGAGCGCCCGAGGCTTGCAGAGCGTCTCGCCAATCGCAGATGATCTTGCCTTTCTCCCAGTTAGTCGTGCTGACCAACCGCTTCCATTGGTCCAAGTATTCAATCGAAGTCCGATCAACGAGCGCGGAATCCATGCGTCGGGGTGCTTCCTGAGAGAAGGGGATCGCGATTGCCAAGGGGCCGTATCGACCGGCGACGGCGCGATTCTATCAAACGTTGTTCAGTCAGCCAGCCGCCGGCCGCGGACAAAAGCAGAAATGCGCGTTCGCGCCCCGTCACAACCGCTAAGGGCGACAATCTTTCCATGTCCGTCGCGCGCTCGGAGTGCAGTCCAAAACGATTGGGGAAAACTTGTCGATCCCAATCGCGAGTTCGCAAATCCCAGCCCGTCGTACGTAAGCCTCCATCGGACGTGCTACGGCGCGGGCGTGGGCGCAATCTCGACCGATTGGAAACCGCAGGTGTTGTGCGTTCCATCGCAAAAAGGGCGACGGCTCGACTGGCCACAGCGGCACAAAGCCACGTTCGGCTTGGCAGGATTCAGCGGAAATGGATTGCCGTGCTGATCGATGATCGTGACTTCGCCTTCAATCAAGAGCGGGCCATTGGGACGCACGCGAATGGTGACCGGCATGAGATATTCCTCGGCTCGATTTTCCTTGCTTGACGCATGCCCCGCGGGCTGCCGTCCCAAGAGTCTACCGCCACCGGGGACGAATGCACAACGTCCGCAATCGCGAATCGGCGGGCCGCGATCGACCAATTTCCCTTGATGCTGGGCACGCGGCATCCGCTACGGCTTGGCTTTACCGTCGGCGGGCGCTACCGGAGCCGACTCCGGCGCTGAAGCTTCCAGCACGATCCTGAGCGGACGGATCGTTGTGACTTTTTGCGCGACCTTGTCGGACTCAACAGCGCGTCCGGCTTCGGATCGGTGCTCTTCGGAGTTCGCGTCGCCGTCCGTCCGCTTGGCCGCCGCGCCGACGACACTGCGAGCCAAAGCTTCGATCTTCCTGACCTGGTCCGATTTCGCGCCCAGCTCGGCAAGTATCTTGTCCCGTTGCTCGTCTGAAACGCGCAGCACGTAAGCCTTCCGCCCGAGGGGTGAAGCGGCTTTCATCGACAAGGAATCGGCTGCGGCCGGTTCGTCGCGTTCTTTGAAATTAATGCCGAACGATGGATCGGCGGGGTTGTCGGCAGACCAAACAATCTGACTCTTGGCGAGCATCTTTTCGAGAGAATTCTCGCGGAGAAACTCAGGCGAGACCCGATAGACGATGGTTTCCAACTGTGGATTCGACGTGTCGGCGTCCTTCAATTCCCTGCCGGCTGCGACTTCTCCGGGCGTGGCTGCATATCGCGACATCGCCGCCGAAGGCTTCGCCACGGCCGTCGAATTCTGAGCCGGCGACGCCGCGGACGTTTGCGGCTGAGCCTCGGCGGCTAGCTTAGCCGATGGCACCTCTTGACGGGCGGCGATCGATGTCGGTCCTTTGGGTGCTTGCGCGACTTCGCGAGGAGCCGGGGCTTGCTGGGCGTCGAACAGCATCACAACTAATGCTGCCGCGACCGCCACCGCGGGCCATGCCAACCGCCGCCAGCCTGCGCCGCGTAGCCACAATGGTATTTTCGAGGCGGGACGAATGTCGCTTGCATTGGGTCCCCGCGCGGCGCCCCCAGCCAACACGGTTTGCTCCGCACGGCGCAACACCGCCGCTTGGAGATCTTGCGTCAGTTGGTGTCGCGGCAACGCCTGGATGCTCGCCCCCAGCGCTTTCAGCTCGTCGTGCAACTGCCGAAGCTCGGGGCTCTCGGCCAGCCACCTTTCGACCTGGGCGCGTTCCTCGACGGAGATCTCGCCATCCAGGTAGGCGCTGATCATTTCTTCGCGGCGTTCAGGGTTCATGGGGTTTTGCCGGCTTGCGGCGCCGGCCAGCGAGGATTTTACTTCGCTTCCTCTTGAAAACTTCCCTTCAGTTGATCGCGCAACTGCAGCCGCGCGCGATACAAGCGGCTGCGAATCGTGCCGATCGGCAAGTCCAGGATTTCGGCAATTTGCTCGTAGGCACAACCGTCGATCTCTCGCAGAATCAATATCGCCCGGTGCTCTTCGCTCAACGTCGCTAGCGCCGCCCGCACCTGGCAGGCGCGCTCTTGCTGCTCCAGCCGCGCGGTGGGCGACGCGCCTCGGTCGACCGGCTCGTGGCCCAGCGCCTCGCGGGCATGCTCGACCGACACGGTCGGTTTGTCGCGGCGACGGTAGCTGATGGCCATGTTCATCGCGATGCGGTACAGCCAGGTATAAAAACCGCTGGCCCGTTCGAACGTCTCGAGCTTCACGTATGCCTGCACCAACGCATCTTGTGCCACGTCGCGCGCCGCATCGGCCGACCCCACCACGTGGACCAGCGTGTTGTACAACCGGTCCTGGTAGCGAGTAACCAATTGCCCAAACGCAGCCGAATCGCCGCCGAGCGCTTCGTCGATGAGCTGCCCGTCGGTTTTCACAACCGCTCCGATCAATTGGACGCGAAAGTGGCGGCTAAAGTTCCCTATCGCCCCGTTTCGCGGCATGTCGGGTCGAAATTCGCGGCGATTCCGGGCCATTGTTCGCTCTGCGGCCCGCTTGTGTCAAATCCGGCTGGATTCCTCAGGCGTACAGTCAAAAGCCAAATCGGGCTGCTAGGCGGCCAGCGCCGGCTGTGCCGGCCAACTCGGCTCTTGTGGACGGCGCCACAGCAAGTAGGTCCACAATGCAATCCCGCCCAAAAAAATCGCGATGCTGATGTTCTGCGAAATACTCATGCCCGTGTTGAACACGCTGGCCTCGTCGACGCGAATGATCTCGAGCAGGAACCGCGACAACGGGTGGATCGTGAGCAGTAAGGCCGTCAATTCGCCTTCGTGCTTCTTATACGGCTCGTAGGCCAGCAGGAGAAAACACAACAAAAGCGCATCGATCAGGCTGTAGAGCTGCGTCGGATGCACGGGCCGGCTGCGGGGGTCCTCGCCCTGGACCGTCCACGCCATGTCGACCGGCTCGCCGGCAACTCGGATCGATACCGGCGTGCCGGTTCCATAAAGCTTCAGCAGCTCGAACTGTGCCCTCTTAACCGTATCGATGGGCTGGCCGTTGATCCCGACCACGCGCAGTCCCGGCTTGAGCCCCTGCCCTGCTGCCTGCGACTCGGGTTCGACTCTTTCAATCAACGCCGGCTCGGTCGGCGAACCCGCGAAGACCAGGCCATGAATGTACAGCTCTCCGCGCTGCATTTGGTCGACATAGGGCGGACTGCCTTGCGGAAACTGGACCGCCCAGGGCAAGTCGCAGACGCCGCCGTAGCAGCAACCATTGAGAAAGCAGCCGATTCGTCCCAGGCCAACGCCCAGCACGACTCCCGGCGCAATCAAGTCAGCAAATGCCAGGGCGGGCAGGTGATGCCGGCGAACGAACAACAACATCGCCACACCGCCTGCCAGCAGCGAGCCATACACGACCAGGCCACCCTGCGTTACATTGACCATCGCCAGCAGTGATTCGGCCAGCGTCGCCCGCTGGAACTCGGACCAATACTCGATGACGTAGAATAGTCGCGCGCCTATCAGCCCAAATACCAAGAACCAGACCGCCATCGAGAGCACAAGCTCGGGATCGAGGCCCACGCGCCTTGCCCGAACCATCGACAGCCCGACGGCCGAGGCCATTGCGACAAACAGCATCACGCCGTAACCGCGAATCGGCAGGCCCTCGGATCCGACGAGCACTGGTAACACGAAAGCGATCACCGCGCCGATTCCGGCCAGCATAAATGTTTGATCGCGCGTTTCCGATCGCCAGCCGTGCCGCACGAGCGACCACGCGGTCAACATCGTTGCGGCAACCGCCCAGAAGCCCAGTAGCCAGCGATAGTCGATGACAAATAGCGTTTGATACATACTGACTTTCTCTGCGTGCCGGCCTCAAATTACTGGCGCAATGCGCTCGATTCGTCAGGCGATGAATTCGTTGTCGATCAGCCGCGTCTTACCCACGCGGGCAGCGACGAGCGCCACGGTCGGGCGGTCGACGACGGTCCGCGGGTCCAGCGTGTCGGGGTCGGCGAGCGCCACGTATTCGATCTCCAAATTCGACCCGCGCAAAACCTCTTGCATGCGCGCGATCACGGTCGGCGCGTCGCGAGTCCCTTCCCCTACCAACCGCGCCGCCAACCGCAAGCTTTTGGAAATCGCCAAGGCCCGTTCGCGCTCCTCAATGCTCAAGTACTGGTTTCGCGAGCTAAGGGCCAGGCCATCGGCCTCACGCACCGTGGGACAGACTTCCACGTGAATCGGCAAGTCGAGATCGCGCACCATCTGCCGCACCACGAGCGATTGCTGATAGTCTTTGCGCCCGAAGTAGGCGCGGTCGGGCTGAACCAAATGAAAGAGCTTGAGCACGATCGTGGCCACGCCGCGAAAATGTCCCGGCCGAAACACCCCTTCCAATTGCAGGGCCAGTCCCGCGACTTCGACGTGCGTGGCGTGGCCGGCCGCATACATCGATTCAGTCGATGGCGCAAAAACCAGCTGCGCGCCGTGCCCGCTGAGCAGTTCCAGATCTTCCGCCAGCCTGCGCGGATACTTGCCAAAATCCTCGCCCGGTCCGAATTGCGTCGGATTGACGAAGATGGTGACGATCGTCAGATCGCACTCGCGGCTGGCCGCATCGGCCAGGCTCACGTGGCCGGCATGCAAGGCGCCCATCGTCGGCACGACTCCGACCGTCTGGCCAGCGCGACGGGCCGCGGCCACTTCGCGACGCAACTCGTCGACGTTGGCGATCACTCGGGTTGGAGCCGCGGCGTGGGACGTCTTCATGCGATTCTTGCGGAGGTCCGCGGATGGGAACTGTCGTTAAACCGCGCCGCCGGGGTCATTGCATCGAGGTAATGGCGGCCGATATCTCTTCGTATTGCGTTCGCTGGTCTGTGCGACCTGTAAACAAGAGCGGGCCCAAACCTTGACGACTCGCCAACCGCAGCAACTCCTGTCGCAGCCGCTCGGTTGGCGGCGAGTCGCCATCCACGGCAGTAAATTGTTGTTCTGGCGGCCGCGACTGGCCAGGGGGCGGTGAGTCGAAGACGATCAATAATTTTGGCAATACGACCCGCTGTCCGGCTTCCTGCCAGGCATGGGTAAACGCCGCTTGCTGGTCTTGGTCCAACTCGAATCGAGCGTATGCCAGGCATTGATCCAGGTAAAAATCGCTGACCGCCAATTGCTCTGGCCGGGGCCAGTTGGACCTCGCCAGCAAGCTGGAGAAGCGATCGAGGAATTGTATCTGTCGCGCGAAACGGTGACTAGGCGGATCGACCGTGTCCTGGGGCCTTCTATCGGGCGTTTTCGCGGTTGTCGCGACCAATCCATGCACCAGCAGTCGACCGTCGAAGGCCTGCGCCAGCGACGCGGCTAGCGCGGTCTTGCCGCTGCCGGGCAATCCGAGCAGGGCCACGTACTCGGCCGCCGAATCGAGATGCTCGAGCAAGCGACCGACCGTCCAGCCGATCGTGGGATGAACCATCTCCGGTGCGACCTCGACGGCGGCTTCCAACACGAAGCGCCGAAAGGCCATCCGCGGATGCGGCACGACCAACTGGGGGGTCTCAATCACCTGGTCCTCGTAGAGCAGCAAGTCGAGATCAATCGCGCGGGCTTCCCAGCGCTCGACGCGACGGCGTCCCAGGTCCAGCTCGATCTGCCGCAGTGCCAAATGCAGTTGCTCGGCGCTGGCCGTGGTTTCCAGCCGCACGGCGGCATTGAGAAACGGCCCCTGGTTGGCCGGTCCGCCGACGGGGGCCGTCTCGTGCCAGCCGCTGCGGCGGAGCGCGACGGTTTGCTCAAGGGCGCCGAGGCGTTCGATCGCGGCATTGAGCGTTTGCACACGATCGCCCAAATTGGCCCCCAGGGCGATGAGCGAGCTGGCCATGGATCACCGAAAGCCACGGTTGATCTAGAGGGAGCACGCCCGCATCGACGAGCACGGGCGCCTAGCCTCGGTACAAGCACGGTCGGCGCCCCAGGCGCCTGCGAACCGCTACAATTTTACCGGGCAATCGATGATGTGAGAAATACGCGGTGCGAGATTTCAGCCAGGGGTAGGTGCGTATTACCAGAAAAAACCTAGGGGGGGCATCCGAGCCACGACCGGGGCCGTCGACTTTCGATCCGTTCAGTCGCCGCCCCCCAAGCTGCATTGATATCGAGCGAACCAGCACACACTACAACCTGGCGAGCTCGCGACGTAGCGCGAATCCGCCCCGCTCACGAAGGAGCGTCGGGGCAACGATACCAAACTCGTGGCTGCGCAGCGCGAAGGTCTCTCTACTTGCCGGCGATAGGACCGCGATTTATCGCAAACCTTCAGACCACCACAGGTCAGCCACACACCAAGAACTCGGTGTCAGTCGAATTTCGTTTCGTTGCCTCGGTTGCATCAGACGACATTTTGCGACCGGCGTCGAAAATGTCAAGCAACATTCTCGCCTATTTTTTTGCGTGAAAGAATCCGCTTGCATTTTCCCGTTGGAGTTGTTCCCTTTCGCCGGCTCCCGACCCAGATTGGCCATGACAGCACGCAAGGCGATGGTCGGCGAGGCGCGATCGTTTCGCCTAGTGGCTCGCGGCGTCGAACCCGGCAAGTTCACTTCACGGTCCTGCGGTCTCATCAGAAATGTCGTCGGGAAGTGCTGTACTGTCGTCGACTGGCATTGTCATGTCGCGTCGAATTTTCACGGACTCGCTGCCTATCGACAAGGTTATTCCGAAATCATCCATTTGCGCAGTCAAATCCGGCAACCGATCCGGCACTTCGACCAACATGGCCTGGATCGGAGCGCGCACGTATTTTTCAAGAAATAGCGCCATTGTTCGGCCGCCGGCAGCTTCTAGATGCGCCCAGGCTGCTGATCCCGTATACGCTTCGCCACCCTGTGCCAAGAATGCCGCTTCAAGTTGTTGAAGTTTGGGGTTGGGAGTTGCGTCCAATACAATCAAGATCGGCGAATACCCGCTATTCTTGCAATCGATCGGAAAGTCCAGTTCTTCTTGCCATCGGCCTTGACCAGACGATGCAATTGTCACGCGAATCTTAAACTCGTATGCCCGCTGCTCGCGAATGCAATCCACTTGTCGTCCCTTCAAGGCATCGTTTGCACGACGAATTGGGCTCTTCGTCGCCCCATAAGGCACGCCTCCAATAGCGTGTACGATAATCGGCTCGAATAGATAGCCAGTCTCTTGTCCGGCCCGATTGTCGATGTCAAAAAACCACTTCCGCCAAAACATTAGTCCAGTCAACGCGCGTGCGCTCATCGTTCCATATTGCAGAAGTCCTCGTGGTCCAACTTGCTCAATTGTGGGAATGGGCTGTGTTTGCAGAATCCGCTCGTATTTAAGTCGATGCTTGTGAAGGCTTGCTAGGCAAACGAAAAACGTATCGGCGTCGGAATTCAGCTTGAGTAGTTTTTCCAACAGTTCAAGGAAGTTGACGCCCGGAACTACAAGGGAAGAGAAATTCGCGTCACAAAAGAACGGGGGCAAGCTCTTCGGCAATTTAGGAAACTTTCGGACCAGCCCCAAGTCGATGGCGATGACCGCGACTAGGTACGAACACGCCTCGTCGGACAAAGTGGTTGCTTGTTCGCCGCCACCGCCTGACCGGGCCTTCTCGATCATCGCACGCTGTGCTTGAGTCAAACCCGTAATGTCTTCTGAAGCTCAATCTCGGTGGACAGTCCGAATCGGGAACGCACTCTCTCGCTAACGGCTGTAAGGGCCGGGCTCATTCCGTTTGATAAAGTTGGAACAAAACTGAGCAAAGCTCCCTCAGGCTCAACGTGTAACTCGTCTCGACTGCGCAGATCATTAACGAGGCAGCGTGCAAAGTGTTCCGCGAGCCTGGGTGGAACAGCATTCCCGATCAACTGTATCTTTTCAGCCTTAGTGCCTGTGAACACGCAATCGTCGTCAAATGTTTGGAGTCTGGCGCATTCACGAATTGTCAACGGGCGATTTTCAGTCTGGTGGAGGAAATCACGTAATGCGCCGCCTGTAATGGCCTTGGCCGGCTCATTTGAATCCAATAGCCTGAGCCCAGCAGGTGCTCCACCTCTCTTTTCGGTTGGCGTGCCGTCTTTCACTCGTCTGAACGCTCGCTTGCGATAGCTGTCATGCCAAAGACGCTCAGGCAAATCTCGCATCCTTTGACCAGGCTCAAGTAGCTTTGCACGTTCAAGGTCGATGCCTTCCAGCGGACGTGAATCATGGTCGGTCGGCCAGAGTGATCCAGAACATGGGGAGGGCAATCCAACAAGTGCGTCCGCCACCGATGGCGTGCGCGGCAAATGTGTGCCCGCAAGCCGCGATCCCGGGGCACCAAGTGCTGAATGTGTTGGCTCCGGAAAGGTTGGATTCCAGCCCAACCCACCAATTGCGATCACTCGCTTCCGGTGTTGAGGAACACCGTAATTCGCAGCATTGATTTTTCGCAGGTGAACATGATATCCAGCGGCAATAAGAGGTTCCAGGAGGTCCAGAACAAACTTGCCATTGGCGCCGGTTATGAATCCCTCAACGTTCTCGAAAACAAACGCCTTTGGGCGCAACCGGGCAACAATCTTCGCGAAGACTGTGACAAGCGAATTTCTCTCGTCGTCGTCATGTCGCCGGCCAGCCGACGAAAAACCCTGGCATGGAGGTCCACCAGCGACAACCGTCGCCGAGGGAAGGTCAATTTCGGGCAGAATAAATGCGTCAATTACGTGGTTTCTATCAACGTTATTCCGATATGTCGCAATAGCCGGGCTCCACGAATCAACTGCACAAACAAGATCAAAACCCGCACGCCTGAAACCGATGGAGAGGCCACCCGCACCACAAAATAGGTCAACGAGCGTTGGCTTGAATTGCCCATGCATTCTTAAAAGGCTCCCAGCATTGCGGCATAGGTCCGACAAGCTCCGCAACCGATCCGCCGTTGCGGGCATGATGCGTAAGCTACCATGCCTCCAACATCAGTTGTAGTGGGCAACGTGGAAGGTGACCGCTAACGCCATCGAGGCAACTTGGCACGAATGAATCGGGAAGTCGGTCGGAGAACGGGACGCTTATGGGCCAATGCCATTGGAACTTCGGGAATGTCGCGTCCGTCGAATCGACGTCATACGGATTTCCAAAAACGAGTAAGCACGGCGCGAAAGCCAATTCAAACTGGAACACTCGCCACTGCCCTTGTACGCGGTGCGCCGCGTGGAATAGGATGAAGATAGCAGTTCATTCCACGATCGAAAGCGGTGGAGCGCGCGTTTGAATCGAGACAAAGCCACGCCCGATGTTTCGCAACTGCGAGAGGCTTTTTTGCAGTGGAAGCAGGGCGATTGCCAGCTAGCAGGATCGGACTCGCGCGACGCGATCGGGTTTCTCGAGCAACTGCTGGGGCCGGCCGTGTGCCGCCGCCTGGGCATCTATCGCTTGAGCGACGATTTTCTGCTCTCCGTCGTGATCCCAGTGTTCAACGAAGTCCACACGGTCGACGAAGTGATTCGTCGCGTGCGCGGTTGCGGTATCCGCTGCGAGTTGATCCTGGTCGACGATGGCAGCACCGACGGCACTCGCGCGGTGCTCGAGAAGTACCGCGACCAGCGAGATATTCAGGTCTTGCTCCACGACACGAACCAAGGCAAGGGCGCGGCGCTGAAGAACGGTTTCCAGCGCGCGCGGGGCGACGTCGTCGTGATTCAAGATGCGGACCTGGAGTACGACCCCGCGGATTACTCCCGGCTGCTACAGCCGATCATCGAGAACCAGGCCGACGTGGTCTTCGGCAGCCGCTTCATCGGCGACAGCCACCGCGTGCTCTATTTCTGGCACTCGGCCGGCAACAAGTTTCTCACGCTGTTGTCCAACCTGTTCACGAATCTGAACCTTTCCGACATCGAAACGTGTTACAAAATGTTCCGTCGCGAGATCATCCAACAGATCGCGCCCACGCTCAAAGAAAAGCGTTTTGGCATCGAGCCGGAGTTGACCGCCAAGGTCGCGCGCATTCCCGGCGTGCGCATTTATGAGCGGCCGATCAGCTACTCCGGACGCACGTATGCGCAAGGCAAGAAAATCGGTTGGCGCGACGGACTGCGGGCCCTGTGGTGCATTCTGAAGTACTAATCTCGCCGACCGGCGGGGCGCTCGACTGGGCCGCCGCGTCGAAATCGATACAATGGGCCATTTGCCGCGGCGATTGCGGCCGATCTCTGAACCGCCACGCGCTCGAGGGCTGTAACCGTGATTGTCGGCGTTCCCAAGGAGATCAAGCGCGACGAATATCGCGTCGCCATCCTGCCGGTCGGGGTCGAAGAGTTGGTCCGCGCCGGCCACCGGGTGCTGGTCGAAACCGGGGCCGGAGCTGGCTCGGGACTGACCGATCTGGCGTATCAGAATAGCGGCGCCGAGCTGGTCGCTTCGCCCGCCGAGATTTTTGCCCGCGCCGACATGATTCTTAAGGTCAAAGAGCCGCTGCCGACCGAATGGCCCCTGTTGCGTCCCGGGCAGATCGTGTTCACCTACTTCCACTTCGCGGCCGATCGGCAATTGACCGAGGCGGTGCTCAAATCGGGCGCCACGGCGGCCGCCTACGAAACGTTGCGAGACGACCAGGGACGATTGCCGCTACTGACGCCGATGAGCGAAGTGGCCGGCCGGATGAGCATTCAAGAAGGGGCCAAGTACCTGGAACGGCCCCAGATGGGGCGCGGGATTCTACTGGGCGGAGTGCCCGGCGTGGCGCCCGCGCATATCACGATCCTGGGCGGCGGAATCGTGGGCGCGAACGCCGCCAAAGTGGCAGCCGGCTTTGGCGCGGACATCTGCCTGTTGGATATCAACATGGAGCGGTTGCGCTATCTGGACGATATCATGCCGGCCAACGTCGATGTGTTGTTCAGCGACCGGCACACGATTCGCGAGCAACTCGAACGGGCCGATCTGGTCATCGGCGCCGTGCTCATTCCCGGCGCCAGGGCCCCGCGGCTAATCGAGCGCCGAGATCTGGCGGTCATGAAGCCTGGCAGCGTGATCATCGACGTGGCGATCGATCAGGGAGGCTGTGTCGAAACCAGCCGGCCCACTACCCACAGCGAACCGACCTACATCGTCGACGAAGTGCTGCACTATTGCGTTACTAATATGCCGGGCGCCGTGGGTCGCACCAGCACCTATGCCCTGTGCAACGTGACGCTTCCCTGGGCCCTGGCAATCGCCAAGGGCGGCATCGAGCAAGCCGCCGCCCAGTCGCGCGCGGTGGCCCGCAGCATCAATATCATGGCAGGTGAAATCACCAATGTGGCCGTCGCACGGACATTTGACATGCCGTGCAATCGGCGATTCGACGTTTAAGAGGAATCCCACTCCATGGCCACGGACCGAGCAGCTAGTGTCGCAACAATGGCCTGGGTGGGCGGCGTCGATGGATACTTGACGCTGATCGACCAGACGTTGTTGCCCACCGAATTGAAATATATCGAGTGCCGCACGGCACAAACCGTGTGGGAGGCCATCAAGACGCTCCGAGTGCGCGGAGCTCCCGCGATCAGCATTGCCGCGGCCTATGGTGTCGTGCTCGGGCTGCAAGGAGTCGTGTCGCAGGATGAAGCGAAGTTCCTCACCCAACTGAACCTGGTGGTCGACGAGTTGGCGACCAGCAGGCCCACGGCGGTGAATCTGTTTTGGGCCTTGAATCGGATGCAGTCTCGCGCCGAGGCTCTGCGGCACAAGATGTCACCTCGCGAGATCCTGTCCGTTCTGTTGGGCGAGGCCCGCGCAATCGAAGAACAGGATCGCAAGGAATGTCGTCAGATCGGGCAGTTCGGCGCTAACTTGCTATCGGATGGCCAAGGCGTGTTGACGCACTGCAACGCCGGCGGACTAGCCACCGCCGATTACGGCACGGCGCTAGCGCTATTCTTCGCGGCCCAGGAAGCTGGCAAACACTTGCACGTTTACGCCTGCGAGACGCGGCCGCTCTTGCAGGGGGCGCGGTTGACCGCCTGGGAACTGCACGAACGAGGGATTCACGTCACCTTGATTTGCGATTCGATGGCGGCACAAGTCATGCGCGAGGGGCGCGTGACGGCCGTCGTGACCGGCGCCGATCGAATCGCGGCCAATGGCGACACCGCCAACAAGATTGGCACCTACGGCCTGGCGGCCTTAGCCGGCGTACACGACATTCCGTTTTACGTAGCCGCGCCCACGAGCACATTTGATTTGTCGATCACCGCGGGCGATCAGATTCCGATCGAACAGCGCGATCCACGCGAGATCACGCACGGATTCGGCCGCCAAACAGCGCCCGATGGAATTGATGTCTACAATCCGGCCTTCGACGTCACGCCCGCCAAAATGATCCGCGCGATCATCTGCGAGCGGGGAGTGATTGAGCCGGTGACGGCGGAGAGAATTACTGAAGTCGTTCGATAGACCTACCGCCTACTTCCTCACCCGCTCCGTCATTTTCGCCACGACCGCGCCGTATTCCTTCCGCGCGGCGCTCAGCCCGGCTGGCGTCTTTTTGCCAGTGCCGTTCACATAGTCGAGGACGATCTTCTCGGCGTCGACGAACGCTTGTGAGATGTCGGCTACTTCCGTGGCGATTGCAATCGGGATGTTAGTCACGCCGTTGGCATCGCCATGCAACAGATCGCCCGGATCGACGACCAGGCCGCCGACGCGAATCGGCAGGCCAATGTGCAGGATGTGGCAGCAGGCGTGCGAGCAGATGGTCGAGCCGGTGAACACCGGATAGTCCAGGGCCTTGACCTGCAATAAGTCGCGACCGCCGCCGGAGGTGATCAGGCCCACTGAGCCAAATCCCTTGTAGGTCGAGCACATCACTTCGCCAAAGGTCGCCCCCACGGCCGGATCGTCCAGATCTTGAAATACCACCACGGCCGGACCTGGCAGCTCCGCAAAGCCTTCGACCTGCTTTTCCATCGAGCCGTAGGCATCGCCCTTGCCCGGAAAAGCGCCGGAACGAAACGAGGCCGTGCTGGCGAAGCCGACCATTGGCGGCATCTCGGGAAAGTTGGCTTTGATCTGGGCGTTCATGAAGCCGGCGTAACGCGGCCGGACATCGAACAACTCGATGACGTTGCAAATCGTGGGCGTGTCGAACTGTGCGAGTCGCTTGAGCGTGTCGGCGTTGATAGCCATGCAAGATCCCGTGATGAACTAGAAAAAACCGCGACAACGTCGAGCTAAATGTCGTAGTACAAGCAGAACTCGTAGGGATGCGGACGCAGGCGCATCGCATCGACTTCCTTCTCGGTCTTGTACCAGATCCAGGTGTCGATCACGTCAGGCGTGAATACGTCGCCACGCAGCATGAATTCGTGATCGCGCCGCAGGGCCGCCAACGCCTCTTCGAGCGAGCCCGGCGTCTTGGGCACCTGAGCCAGTTCCTCGGGCGCAAGATCGTAAATGTCCTTGTCCAGCGGATCGCCCGGGTGGATCTTGTTCTGAATGCCGTCGATGACCGCCATCAGAATGGCCGCGAACGCCAGGTAGGGATTGCAACTCGGGTCGGGGCAGCGGAACTCGACCCGTTTGGCCTTGGGGCTGGGGCTGTACATGGGGATCCGGCAACTGGCCGAGCGATTGCGCTGCGAGTAGGCCAGGTTGACCGGCGCCTCGTAGCCGGGCACCAACCGCTTGTAGCTGTTCGTGGTGGGATTGGAGAACGCCAAAATCGCGGGAGCATGACGCAGCAAACCGCCGATGGCATGCATGGCCATTTCGCTCAGTCCCGCGTAGCCACTGCCGGCGAACAGGGGGTTGCCCCCCTTCCACAGCGAAACGTGCGTGTGCATTCCCGAGCCATTGTCGCCGAACAGCGGTTTGGGCATGAACGTCACGGTTTTTTGATGCCGCGCCGCGACGTTTTTGATGATGTACTTGTAGATCATCATGTTGTCGCCCATGCGAACCAGGTCGTTGAAGCGCAGGTCGATCTCACTCTGACCGGCCGTGGCCACCTCGTGATGCTGGGCTTCCACGTCCAGACCGCAGTCGATCATCGTCTGCATCATCTCGTTGCGGATATTCATCATCTGGTCGGCTGGCGGGACCGGGAAATAACCCTCCTTGTAACGCAGCTTGTAGCCCAGGTTGGGATTTTCTTTGCGGCCGCGGTTCCATTCGCCTTCAATGCTGTCGACGTGGTAGTAGCCTTCGTGGGCGTTCTGATCGAAGCGCACGTCGTCGAAGATGAAAAACTCAGCCTCGGGACCGATATTGCACGTGTCGGCGATGCCGGTGCTCTTCAGGTAGTTGACCGCTTTGCGGGCCACGTTGCGCGGATCGCGCGAGTAGTCCTCGCGCGTGATCGGATCCTGGATATTGCAGATCATCACCAGCGTGGGCAGATCGGTGAAGGGATCGAGAAACGCCGTTTCAGGTTGCGGCACGACGAGCATGTCGCTCTCGTTGATCGCCTGCCAGCCGCGAATGCTCGAGCCGTCAAAGCCCAGGCCGTCCTCGAACACGCTCTCTTCGAGCTTGCTGACGGGAATCGTGAAGTGCTGCCAGAGACCTGGGAAATCCATGAATCTCAGGTCGACGCTACGAACGTCCTTCTCTCGACAAAGCGCGAGGACTTCTTTGGGAGTCATTTCCTTGGCGGTCATGGGGAGCCCCCTGTTGCTCGAAGACTTGTGCGTTTGATCGAAATTACCGAATTGCGCGCCGCGAAAAGCGCACGGCGCGAGGCCGAAATTCGCGGTAACGAGCATCATAGGCAATCGGCACGCCGATGCAACAGGCGCGCTTTCGCCGGCACAGAAGGGGCCGATCGCTACTTCGCCACGCCGTTTCGCACGAGCAGATAGGCGTAGCTGGTCAGCAGCGGCGAGGGATGCCGCACGAGAAAATTGGCCAGCGCCCCGTGCACGCGGCGAACGGCCGGCACGCGGGCGTAATAGTTGTGTCCAAAGAAACCGCGGTAATCGAGAACCGCGTATCCCAGCCGTTCGAGCCGGCGGATTTGGCCGGCCGTGGGTCCACGGCACCAACTGTAGTAGGCGGCAAACTTCTTTTCGCGCACCGGATCGCGCGGCGCAAAGGCCCTCAGCAACCGAGCGGTCCAAGCCGGCTTCATCAGCCTGTTGGCGAGAAACGGCGGGCAGTACAAAGTGGGAAAGAAATGAAACGCCACGCCTCCCGGCTCGAGCATCTTCAGCACGTTGCGATGAAACTGCCCGCCGTCGGGAACGTGCTCCAGCAGCATTCGCGAGAACACGAAATCGAATCGCGCGGGCATATCCAACCGAGGGTCGCAGACGTCCGCTTGCAGCCTGGCATAGCCGGCCGGCGCCTTGGCCAACTCTTCGGCCGAGATATCCAACAGCGTGTATTCCAGCCCTCGCGCCGCGATGTCTTCCAACGAAAGTGCCGGGTTCGCTCCGCCCCCCAGTTCGCACACCCGGCGGGGCTTGAATCGATCGAGCAGGTTAGCGAGCCCCTGCGGATACTCCGACCAGGCCGACTGGGCGTTGCCGTAGGCGATCTGGGCGCTACCGCGGATGATGGGTCGTGCGAGCGGCATCGCGGATGCTCCCGGCGCCTCAGACGCTCGTCTGATCGACGAGGTAGCGGAATTTATTCTGCCAGCCTCGCCGCTCCAGGCCCGCAAAGTTGGTGAACTCCAGCTCGACCCGATTGCCCCACCATTGCTCGACCCGTCGCGAAATGGCCGGGTGCCGTCCGGCGTCGGGCACGACCAGCCGCAAGGTCAGCGCGCCGTCCAACCGTTGTTCGACCTGGAACTCGTCGACTCCGTCGAGGCGGTCGACCAGGTCTTGTATATAGTGCGTGGGGAATTTCTTCGCGCCGATTTGCACGACATCGTGGACGCGTCCCACGATTCGGCTGACGTAGAGTCCGTCGTCCTCGCGGATCAGCTCGGCCAGGTCCCCGGTCTGATACCGCACTAGCGGCATCGCCTCGTTGAGCAAGCCCGAGAGCACCAACTCGGTCGAGCCGCTCTCGTGGTCGATCGTTTCGGGCCAGGCCACGGCGTCCAACACCCGCAAGCGATTGCTGGGCTCGGAGATTTGCTCATAAGCCACGACGCCGAACTCGGCGTTGCCGAAGCGATCGATCACGCGGCAGTGAAACGTGCTCTCGATCAGCTCGCGCTTCTTGGGATCGAGCACTTCGCCGGTCGATTCGAACACCTGAAACACGCCTGATGCGTCGCGGCGATTGTCTCGCAGGTGTACTGCCAGGGCGTAGAGCGTGGAGGGATGGCCCTGCAACAAGTAGGGACGAAATCGAGCCAGTTCCCGCCACAGCGCGTCGAGTCCGTTGGGTTCGAAAGTATCGATATAGATATTGGCCCGATTCGTGGCCAGACATTTCAGCCGTTCCTTGAAGCGGTCCTTCCAGGGAAAGACCTCTGGGAAGCGGCTGGCCAGGTGCGCCTCTTTCATGCCCAGCGACTTGCCGGCCCATTCGCGCGCGGCCAGATTGACCGCCGCGCTCCAATCCAGAGCTTCGTCGTCGTAATAGATTGGCGTCGTGGGACCGGTCGATCCGCCCGTCTTGCGGAGGTGGAGCTTCTCGCGGGCGAAGCGCTCGGAGAGGAGCCGCACGCCTTGCTCGCGAACGATGTCCTTGGTCAGGAAGGGAAGGTCCTCGAGATACCGCTGGTCGCGAGCGATTCGCCGCGGATCGAACGCGCAAGTTCGCACCAGATCTCGGTAGTAAGGCACGTCGCAGGCCGCCCGCTCGATCACACCGGCCAACCGCTCCAATCGCCGGCGACGCCGCTCGGCAAACGGAAGAGCCATCTCGACGCGCAGCGCGGTGACTTTCCGGCGGATGTCTCGCCCCGTCCAGCGCTCGGCCAGAGGGTACGCGATCCAGGCGTTCAAGTAGCGGTGCACGCGGCGGGATCCTACAAGGCTGGCAATTGGGGCAAAAGGCGTCGATCTGGCGCGTCGTGGCGGGGGGTATCTTCCTCAAATCGGCAGACAGCGGCAAGATCAGTTTCGTGGCGGATTCTGGGCGTGATCGCGACACAAAATCGGCCCTGTTCGACCAGGCTGCCGGCAGCGCAATGGTCCACTGCGAGAGCGCAAAAAAAGACCCTGGCCGCAGACGCTGGGGGTCCGGACCAGGGTCGTCGTGAACTCCAAGTCGAGTCGCGTTCGTCAAAAGGATGCGACTACTTGATAAACAACATTTCACGGTAGGTGGGCAGCGGCCACAGGTCGTCGGCGACAATGCCTTCGAGCTTGTCGGCTACTTCGCGGACGGCTTTCATCGCGGGGATGACGTCGTGCTGGAAGTGCTTCGCCTCGGCCATCAGATCGCCGCCGCCGTGATGGCTCGTAACTGCCTCAAGGCCAGCGATGCTCTTCTCCAAGTCGGCGACCAATTGAGTGACCGTTTGCAAGGTCCCGATATGGACGTTTCCGCCCAGGGCCGTCTTGAGCGAAGCGGCTGTGGCGGCCAATTCACCCTGGTAGCGATAGGCGGCTGGCAAGATCATCGTTTTGGCGATGTTGAGCGCCGCGGCGCTTTCGGTGTTGATGTCCTTGCAATACCGCTCCATGTAGATGTCGTAGCGGCTGTGTGCCTCGCGTTCGCTGAGCACGCCGTACTTTTCGAATACGGCCAGGTTCTTCTTGGCAATCAATGCCGGCAAGGCCTCGATCGTGTTTTTCAAGTTCGGCAATCCGCGCTTCGAAGCTTCCTGGTGCCACTCCTCCGTGTAATTGTCACCGTTGAAGATGATTCCCTTGTGCTCCTTGATGACGTCTTGCACCACCTTTTGCACGGCCGCATTGAGCTTGGCCGGATCGCCGCCCGTGGCCTTTTCCAATTGCGTGGCGACCTCGTCCAGGCTCTCGGCCACGATCGTGTTGAGCACCACCAGCGGCCCGGCGATGGATTGGCTCGAGCCCACGGCGCGGAACTCGAACTTGTTCCCCGTGAAGGCAAACGGGCTCGTGCGGTTGCGATCGCCCGCATGCTTGGGCAGGGGTGGTAACGTGTCGACGCCGATCGTCAGGGTACCGGCCCGCTTCGAATTCGTGGCCCCTCCCTTTTCGATTTGCTCGAAGACGTCGGTCAACTGGTCGCCCAGGAAGATCGAGATGATCGCCGGCGGAGCTTCGTTGGCGCCCAGACGGTGATCGTTACCGCTGTGGGCGACGGTGACGCGCAACAAGTCGGCGTGCATATGGACCGCGCGGATCACGGCCGCGCAGAACACCAGGAACTGGGCGTTCTCGTGCGGATTGTCCCCCGGCTCCAGCAAGTTGCCCACCGAGCACCCCATCGACCAGTTGACGTGTTTGCCCGAGCCGTTGATGCCAGCGAAAGGTTTCTCGTGCAACAGGCACGACATGCCATACTTCTGCGCCACGCGCTGCAAGGTGATCATGATCAATTGCTGATGATCGGTGGCTACGTTCGCATTCTCGTAGACCGGCGCCAGTTCGTATTGCGCGGGCGCGACTTCGTTGTGACGCGTCTTGACCGGGACGCCCAGTTTGTAGAGCTCGCGCTCGGTCTCGAGCATGCAAGCCAGGACACGCTCCGGAATCGCGCCGAAGTAATGATCCTCGAACTCCTGGCCCTTGGGCGGCTTGGCGCCGTACAAGGTTCGGCCGCAGGTGATGAGATCTGGCCGCGAGAAGAAGAAGTTGCGGTCGATCAGGAAATACTCCTGCTCGGGACCCGCCGTGGCCGTTACCGGGCTGGGGTTCATATGGCCGAACAACTTCAAGATTCGCTGCGCCTGCTTGTTGAGGGCCTGCATCGAGCGCAGCACGGGCGTTTTCTTATCCAATGCCTCGCCGGTCCACGAACAGAAGGCCGTGGGGATGCACAGCGTCGTGCCGTTGGGATTCTCGAGAATGTAGGCCGGGCTGGTCGGGTCCCAGGCCGTGTATCCGCGGGCCTCGAACGTGGCGCGAATGCCCCCCGAGGGAAAACTGGACGCATCCGGCTCGCCTTGAATCAACTCCTTGCCCGAAAATTCGATCAACGCCCCGCCGTCTTCGCTCGGCGAGAGAAAGCTGTCGTGTTTTTCGGCGGTCAAACCGGTCAAAGGATAAAACACGTGCGCATAGTGGGTGGCGCCTTTCTCGATGGCCCAATCCTTCATGGCCGAGGCGACCGCGTCGGCAACGCTGCCATCGAGCTTCTCGCCCTGCTTGATCGTCCGCTGCAGCGCTTTGTAGGCGCTCTTCGGCAGGCGATCCTTCATGACTTTGTCGTTGAACACATTGCAGGCGAACAGGTTCGCCGAGGGCGTTTCCCGAAAGTTCAGGGCCTGCCCATTCGATTTGTAATTGGTGACTGCCGCGATGGCGTCCTGGCGTGCACTACTCAAGGTCTCGACTCCTGCCTAAGAATGTGAGGGACTTTAGAATTCGCGCGCAGCGCGTCAGGGGGTCGGGTGTGCAAATCGTGCGCCGACCGCTGGCAAGACCTGCTTGCTAAGCTCGGCGCGTTGGTATGTCCATGCTCGCAATGAGGTTACACTTGGCTAGCCTGCGGTGCGTTCAACCCCTCGAGGGCGAGTTGGCCGCTTAAAGACTATGCAGCCACACGCCGGCCATCAGTTTAGCGGCTGAATTTGTAAGCACAAGCAAATCCTGGCAGGGGGATAGGCCTGCTCCGTTTCACGATTGCACGACGGCCGGATCGACGATCGATTCGTCGTCAAAGCTCGCGAGCCGAACTCGGGACTCCGGCGGTCCACCGCCCCCCTGCCCTCGGCGCTCCAGGAGCGCCAGAAACGCCGGCACCAGAATGGGCCGCACCACGCAGGTATCCAGCATCACGCCCAGCGCCAGGGCGAAACCCAGCTCCAGCATGCCGCGCAGGGTGCTGCTCATCATCGAGATGAACGTGCCTGCCATGATGATGCCGCAACTGGTGATGATGCCGCCGGTGCGCGCCACGGCCCGACGCAGCCCCTCGATCGGTCCTCGCAGGCGCTGCTCTTCCAGGACTCGCGTAACCAGGTAGATGTTGTAGTCTTCACCCACCGCGATCAGGATGACGAACAAGAAGATGGGTACCTTCCAGTCCAGCCCGTGATAGGCCTCGCCGTACAGCCAGGAAAAATACACCTGCGTCAGGCCGATCGTGACAAAGTAGCTCAACAGCACCGACAAGATCAGGTACATGCACACCAGCGGCCGCCGCAACAGCACGATCAACACCGCCAACACGGCCAGCACGACCAGTTTCTGAATCAGCCAGCGGTCGCTTTCGGTGACCTGCGCCAGATCGCGAATGCCGACGGTCGTGCCCACGTAGGCGAATTTCGTGCCCTGCCAGGGCGAGCCGGGTTCGTCGCGCAAGCCGTCGAGAAACCGCTCGACCCGATCGAGCGTCTGCAAGGCCTGGGGCGAAAAGGGCTCGTCGCGAAAGACCAGATCGAAACGCGCTACGTCGCCGGCCAACTCCGGCACCTGCGTCAAGAACCGGGACTTGGTGATCTTGTGCCGCCGGGCTGCCAACTTCTTCAGCCCGCTCGAACGAAACGGCTGAAAGTATCCCGGTGTATCGCCGGTCGGCTCCGACATGCTGCGCACGGAGGAAATGCCATCGAGTTCGTAGAATTGCTTGGTGAGCCGTCCGATTTCGCGCTCGCCGTCGGGCTGGTTGAAATGTGCATCCTGCTTGAGCGCCAAGACGGTGATCGGCGCCATCTCTCCGGCCGGAAAATGCCGCTTGGCCAGTTCGGCCCCTTGGACGCTCGGCGAGCTGGGCTCCAACTCGCTGAGAAAGTCGTACGTCAGCTCGACCGAAAGCCCTCGCCAGGCCATCGGCGCCAACAGCAACAGGCTGGCCACGAGAATTAAACCGGGATGCGAAGTGATGACGCGACTGGCCCACTCCCAGAAACGATTGGCGGGCCGCTCATCCGTCTCCTGCTGCTCGAGCGTGCCAGTCCGCCGGGCGCGAACGCCAAATGGCCAGAACACGGCCCGTCCACTGGCGCGAAGCAGGGCAGGGGCCAAAGTCAAGCAGGCCAACAGCGTAATCGCCAGGCACACGGCGATGGCCGGCCCGCTGTTGCGAAACTTGCCGAAGTCGGCGAAGTACATCGTGCCCAAGCCGACAATCGTGGTCATGGCGCTGCCGACCAGCGCGCCGCCGACGCGTCCTACCGCTTCGGCCGCGGCCGTCGCCTGATCCAAGCCGCGCTCCAGTTCTTCTTTGTAGCGCGCGATCAGAAACAGGCAGAAATCCGTGCCGGCGCCAAACAAGATCACGACGATGAAGATTTTCGTGGTGGTAAAGACCTTGAAGTTCCACCATGAGAAACCGTCGACCTTCGAAACCTGCGTAGCCAGCGCCAAGATGTCGATCGAAACGAACAACGACACGCCGATCGTCACCAGTGGAATCGATACCAACAGCGGAGCCCGATAAACGACCAACAAGATGATGATCACCAGGGCCACGGTGATCAGCTCGGTGCTCTTGATGCTCTCGGCCGCGGAGCGGAGCATGTCGCCCCCCACGGCGGCCGGACCGCTGATGCCGACATTCAAGCCCGCAGGAGCCTTCTCGCGCGACTTGGCCAGCAGTCGCTGCACTTCCTCGATCAAGACGATGTTGCCGGCGGCCATGAACTCGTTCTTGATTTGCAATAGCGTGACCGCGGCCTGGCCGTTGGCGCTTACTCGGCTGGTGAGCTTGTCGCCGATGACGTCGGTGTTTCGATTGCGGACCTCGACGATCGGCAGTTCGCTTTGATGCTGACGGAACAGTTCAGCCAGCGAGTCGGACCAAAGCAGATCGGCCGGCGACAGCGGGCCGTCGGGCCGCTCGACCACGACCGCCATTTCGCTTTTGCTCAACTGCGCGGGAAAGGCTTGGTTCAGCAGCCGCTCGCCCTCGACGCTGGGGAGCGAGGCCGGAAGGTAGGCCAGATCGCCGTCGTGCGTGACGTCGTTCCAGCGCGGCGCGACGCGGTGAAGCCCCACCGCCAACAGCAACCAACAAACGACCACCAGGGCCCATCGTCGCGCAATCAATGCCCCCAGCCAGTCGAACATGCACCGCACTTCCCGTGGATTCGTGAATTGCCGATGGCTCTGGTTCAAGAGAGCCCGCCCACGAATACAAATCCTAGCGGTTTGCGAAGGCAAATCCAAGCTGCCGGGTGCTGGCAAATGAGCGCGACGGGCCATCCTACTGGGAAACTACAAGACGGCGGCCACTCCTTGTCACGCAAATGTCGGA
This sequence comes from Planctomycetia bacterium, assembly GCA_031400775.1. Lineage (GTDB taxonomy): Bacteria > Planctomycetota > Planctomycetia > Pirellulales > PALSA-1355 > PALSA-1355. The sequence continues at coordinate 46,843 of JANNQN010000055.1, forward strand.
TGATGCTTTGCGATCCAGGCCTTAACATCTTAGTGAAGCGTCTTAGCCTCCTTGAGAAGCTCGGTTGCATCCGTCGCCGAGACAACTCCCTCTGAATCATAGGCCAGATCGTTTCGCTTGCGACGGCAGCGATCGAGGTAGTCGGCGGTCTTATTGACGGATGAGCCAAGGGCGAGCTTCAGGGCCTGGAAAGTCGCTTGATGAGCGCCCTGGCCCTTCACCCTGTAGCCCGCACACGCAACGGCCATTTTTGCGGCAAGGAGAGCGGCCTGATAGGCGATGGAAAAGCGATTATCCGCGGAGAGCTCTTTGATCGCGGCGTCACCTAAGTTCCGCTCAATGGCTGCACGCAGGTCATCGAGCTCGGCTTTGCTCGTGACGTGCGGTTCGACGCGGCCTTGATTTTGCAAATTCTTCCAAGTCATGTTCGGCGCCTGCAACGAAGATTTTCTCTTTTGCAAGCACTGACCGCAAGAAGTGATTTTTGCGTCCGAGCTTCTCGGCAAAATCGCTAGGGGAATAGACCGTCACATTGACAGGTCGACCCAGGCGACTCTCGGCTTTTGCGAGAGCAGGAGTGAGGCCGGAGAGCGTGGTTCGGCCGACGAGCAACAAATCAACATCGCTCCCGGAGCGCTCTTCGCCCCTGGCGACTGAGCCATGGACGAAGGCGACCTTGATCGACTTCGAGTGTGGGCGGAGAACATCGCGGAGAACATCCACAAGCCCCACCGTCTTCGTCAATAGGCTCCGCAGCTCCGGCAACAGGGGGCATTCCGGGTTTGCCGCGAAATAAGCTCTGTTTCCCTCGGTCCACTTTTTGAGGATCCCCGCCTGGACAAGCGACGCTAGCGGCCGTTGCAGGGTTGAAGGCGTGCGAGTGAGGCGTCTTGCCAGGTCATGCAAGTACCACGGCTTCTCCCGTTCCAGCAGCAGGGCGGTTAGTATCTCCTGGACGGACCTGGAGAGCAGGGGGTCGAGGGAGTTTCCTGTACGCATAATACGTAAGTATAGACGCAAAACGCGTACATGTCAAACGTTTTCATTCAGCAGTCGGGGGGTGCCATGTAGGTCGAAGCTGGCAAAAGAGCAAAAGCACAAAGGGCTACTTGAACCGCTTCCTTAGCACCCACATCACCGCACAAGCGAAGATCGCTAGCAGTGCGGAACTTGGCTCAGGGACGGTTGCCACGCGGAATCCAATACCGGCGTCCTCGCCCACCGGGAGGATGTCGAACCGGCGCGAGGACCGCAAGTCGCTCGCGATGCCGACCCACAAACCACCCCGCAAACCCCGACGCGAGCCGCTAATCAAGGCTTCGTTCCACTCAATTAAGTTGCCCCCTTGGTCCGAAGTGCCGTAGAAGCTCTCGCTCAACGGTCCGGCGCTGCCGACGGTCGTCAAGTTGCCATTCTGGCTGTTCCAATCAGCGCCTGCGTTGTAGTTGGCGACGTTGGCCCCCGGATTGCTGATGTCGCCTACGCTGTTGGCGGTGGCGATCGTGGGCGCGTTGTTGCTGCGCGTGGGATAAAGCCAGTAATCGTCCGCATCGCCACCCTGCGCAGCCGGCTGATGGTGGGCCGCCTTGTACCACTCGTTTTCGCTGGTCAGAAACCACGTCGCGCCGCCGTTGCGAGTGATGCTCAGACCGTTGCTGGGCGTGGGCGTGCCGCCTAAGAGCGTGTACGCGCCAGTTTCCGTGTCGCCGGTCCCCTGCCCGTTGTGCAGCCAGTTGGCAAAGCGGATCGAATCGTACCAACTCACATGGTTCACGGGCTTGTCGCCCATATCGGTCGTCGCGGCGTAGGTAAAGCTGCCGCTGACGCCACTGCGCGTGATCCCGCCCCTACGTATTAACAAGGTGCCCATACTTGTGTTGTACAGGGCCAACGGATCGCTGGCGGCCTTGGCGTTCAAGAACTCGGAGTACTGGGCGTTGGTCACTTCCGACGTGCCGATGTTGTAGGCATAGCCGACGCCGCCGTACAAGTTCCCAGTTGATGGGTCGTTGGCGTTGCCCGCATTGCCGACGGGGACCGTGTCGATCGTGACGGCCGAAGTCGCCAGCGGCGCGACGAGGAACGTCGCACAGAGAAGAATTAGCGAACAGAGAATGCGGGTCATTAGCGGGCTCGTGAGGCTGTTGTCAGCGTCATCGTTTACAGGCCAGCAAAGAAACAGGGCGCTGGCGTTCCACCGGCAATGGCGGAGCGCAAGCGCCCTGTTTCTGGGGAGAATCGAGTTGTGGTTGTCACTAGCGTGCTCCGTTTAGGTCGTCCCGGTGCGTCGTAGCGAGCGAAAGTTCACGCTTAGCATCGCGACCAGCCACCCGAGCGTCAAGTAATTTTGACCCGCCCGAAGAATTCTTGAGATTTCTGAGAATACCGGGACTCCGGTCGGTGGCCCGGTTCGTGAGACGCCCCGGCAGCTACGAGGTGTTCGGGGACAAGCGTGAAGCAGTAGCTTGTCCCTGAAAATGCCACCGCACGGTTTCCGCCAGAGTCTCGAAGGCATAAGCGGACGAGCTTCGCGCAGGTCGCTATCACCAACAAGACGCGTTTCAGCCAACGGCGCCCCGGTGCGCGCCCTAACGGCTGGCGGTCTGGCTGCGTGCGGCTTGCAGGCCGGCATTCAGCACGGCGTCGTCGGCCGGGTCGTTGGCGGCCGTTTGTCCGCCCGTCACGGGGCGAGCCACGCGGTGTACGGCGATGTCGGGCTGGACACCCACGTTGCTGATCGGGTGTCCGCTGGGCGAATAGAACTTGGCCGTCGTCAATCGCACGCCCGATCCGGCCAGGCTCAGCGGGAAGATACCCTGGACCGAACCTTTGCCGTAGCTCCGCTCACCCACCAGGTTGCCGCGACGATGATCGCGAATGGCTCCGGCGAAAATCTCGCTGGCGCTGGCGCTCTCGCCGTCGATCAGCACGACCAACGGAACTCGCCACGTGCCGGCCTTGTGCGCCGTGTAGTTGAAATCTTCCAGCGGGCTGCGGCCCCGCGTCGAGACGATGATGCCTTCCTCGACGAACTTGTCGGCCACTTCGACCGAGGAGGTCAGCAGGCCGCCCGGGTTGCCGCGCAGATCCATGATCAGGCACTTCATGCCCTGGCGGTGCAGCTTCCACAGGGCGGCGTCCAGGTCGCGACTGGTCGTCTTCTGGAAGCAGGTCAATTTCAGATAGCCGACGCCCGAGTCGGCGTCGATGATCTTCACTTCGTCGACGCTGGGCACTTCGACGTGCTCGCGGCGAATCGACAACCGGCGCGATGAGCCGTTGGAGCCGACTACGACGATCTTGACGATGCTGTTTTCCTGACCTTGCAGCAGGTCGGCGGCCTGATCGGTGGTCATCTCGGACGTGGCTTTTCCGTCGACCTCGGCGATCCGATCACCGGCGTGCAAGCCCGCTCGCTCGGCAGGGCTGCCGCTGATGACTTTGACGATCGCCAAGGCGCCGCCAGAAGCCTTCAATTCGATGCCCAAGCCCACGAAGTTGCCTTCGATCTGGGAGTAGACATCGTTGAGCTGATCGCTGGTCAGGTAGGCCGAATAGGCGTCCAGGGCACCGATGGCACCGCAGGCATATTCCAAAGCCACCGAAGTGACGGGCAGCTGCAAGTGCTGCTGGGCCAACTGGCCGACGGCCGAAACGGCGTCGACAGCCTGTTGCCGCGTGGTGATCTGGCGAGTTTGCAACAGGCGTCGCAGGCGGCCGGTGAAGGCGTCTAGATCGGCGGGAGTGCGACGAGCCAGGTTCTGCTCGACAAACGCTTTCTCATGCAGCGCGATTTCAAGGTCTTGCGTGCCGCGAGCCACGAGCGCCGCCCAGTTGGGGCTGGTCACGTAGTGCGACTCGATCTTCACCAGGACTTCCGAGTACAGGCTCAAGGCCTGCCGTTCGGGCAGCGTGGTCAGGGCCCGCAGAAAGCTGGAATCGCCATAGCGGCGTCCCAGGTCGTAGTGGATTTTGGCCAGATTGTGGCGGTCGCCGATCGTGGGCTCGTTCGGATGATCGCGCAGGGCCTCTTCGTAGACCGTCAGCGCCTCGCCCCAACGACGTTCGCCCTCGAGTTGCGAAGCGCGGTGCAAAACTCCGTCCAGTTCCGCCACCGAGATCTGTCCGGTCGGTGGAACAATGCGGACTTCGGCAACGGCCGGCGCGGCCAGGAAGGCAAGGAGGATCGCACAGAGCAACCATCGTCGCGGCCGCGTGATGTTTTGCATGAGCTCTTTCGTTCTGGGCTGACAGAGCTCCACGGCGCGCATCAAGCGCAACGGGGGCTGGGCAATCGGTTGAAATGAGCCGCGCCGCGCGTATTCGGCCATGAAGACTTCTGCGGAAGGCTCGTCTCGTGATGTCGTTCAAACGGAGGCCGGAAAGGCGGGTCCGGGGCTTCGGCCTGTTTCAATATAGGTCACGAAATGGCTGCGGTCAAAAAACGTCGGCAACTTTTTTTCGCACTGGCAGTGCGCGCATCCGTCAAAACCCGCGCCACGGGGTGCGCGCCGCGGCGGATGTACCCAGTGTTCTCAGGAAACGGCCCGCGCCGAATGCTCCCGACGTGGCGAGCAGGCCGTGCGCGCGGCCAGGGTAAAACTTGCGGTCGCGCCAGGTGACGGAAAATCCGCTACAGGCCGCCCCCGCGGATGCTGGCATGTCGTGCCGTATAAGCCCCCTTTGCGATAGACAACCCGCGATGTCCAACTGGCCATATCCAACTGGACAGTCTCGCTCGCTCGGGGCCGGCTTGGACACGTCGCAATCCGGGAGCCGCCCGCGCTACACGCTTACCAGCCGCCGCTTGCGGATGCTCTCGGTCTGCTTTTGACACAGGACCACCGCGTCGCGTGCCAGCTCGCCGTCCAATAGGGCCGAGCGCCGGCCGCTCTTGACCGTCTTTTGAGCTTCGGCCAACTCGCTGACAAACGCGTCGACCGGATCGGCTGAGGCCATCGTGGGCCGCTGGACTTTGCCGTCCGCCAATAGCACGGTCAGGGGCATATTCACCTCGGGCTTGCCGTCGATGACCGCGAAATCGTAGAGAAGTGTCCCCTTCTCGAAGTGAATCTCGAAGCCCGCGCAGAATCCACGCCCTTGCTGGTGGATCACGCCGCTCTCGGCGCTGACGACCAGCCGGCGATCTTCAAACAGGTATTGCGAGGTGAAATACTCGGCCACGTCGCCGCGCATGCGACCGGTCGCGAATACCGCCTGGGGCATGCCGCACAGCAAGCGGATGAAATGCGCGTCGTGGACGTGCAGGTCGAGCATCGGCCCGCCGACCTTTTTGGGATCGTAGAAGTCCTTGAGCCACAGCGGGTCGGAGATCACGCGCTTGAAGTGCCCGCCTAGCAGCCGGCCCAGCTTGCCGCGCCGCGCGGTCTCATAGGCGTAGCCGTACTCGGGAAAGAACGGGAGCACCTGGCCGATCATCAACTGCTTGCCGACAGCCCCTGCCGTTTTGACCATGCGGTTCGCGTCGGCCGCCGAAAGCGCAATCGGCTTTTCACAAAAGACATGCTTGCCCGCCTTCAAGGCCGCGATCGCCACTTCGGCGTGCGCCGCCGGCGGAAGGCAGATGTCGATGACGTCGATCTTGGGATTGGCCAGCATGTCGCCGAGCTTTTCATACTTTTCGATGCCCGACAGATCCATCTTCTCGCCGGCCGGTCCAAAATTGCCTTTGATCGTCCGCCAATCGCCGGCCAACCGCGCGCGATCTTGCTCGCACACGGCGGCGACTTTCGCGCCCTTAAGTTTCTGATACGCCAGATAGTGAATCATGCCCATGAAGCCGATGCCGGCGATGCCGATGCGAATCATTCGTCGTCGATTCCTGTAGTTTTGAACGGCCAAAAACGAGTTGCAGTCTTGCGCAAAACTTGCGCGATGAACTGAGCTGTAAGCTACACGCCCCGCTGCTCGAGGACCAGTTGTCGGGGCGCGGAAAGATTCGGAAAATGTTGTAAGTTGCTATGCGGCCTAAGCGAGCGCACGAGCGGCGCGCACGGCTGGCTTGCTTTCCGTAAAAAACTGGTACAATCCTCGTCCATGCCACTCGCCAAATGCCCAAGCTGCAACCGCGCGTTTCACGTCGATGCGGTCGATCCTCAGTCGTGGTACAGCAAACGTTGGCCGCAACTGCAATCGGCGGAGTTCGTGCCAGACGTTTGCTGGACTTGTCGCAACGAACGACGGCTGACCTGGCATGCCAGCCTGGAAGGCGATGTCGACGAGCGCAAGGTCTCCTAGTCGAGCCCATCGCCCAGTTGAGCTCGCTCTCGGCAATTCTCATCCAACGCACACACGTTGATAACATTCGCCGCTACACTTGTGTGACATGGACCTCGACGAGCTCGACCAGCGCATCGATCGACTTAGCATCCGCAAGCAGTTGGATCTGCTGCTCAAGAGTCTCACCGAATCGAAGCACAAGCTGGAGATCTCCAATCTCTTGTGGCATCGCGTGCTGGCCGCCGAAGATTTGCTAACGCCTGAGGAATCCAAGGTATTCGATGCCGCCGCCGATGCGCTGCTCCACATTCGCGACTCGGTCGGCGTGCGGCGGAGGAATCGGCGAACGAAGTGAGGCAAGCGTGGGCGTCATCCTTTTGGCTGTTCCTGCGACCGCTGCTGCCGGGCTAGCGTGATTAACATCGGGTCGGGTAGCGACGCCTCGCCCAATTGGCGCAGCATGTTCACGACTTGCGCCGCCGTGTAATGGGCATGCGTGCAGACGTGCAACAACAGATCGCTGCGCGGCGTGCCGGTTCGCCGCCCATTCGACGATACCTTGAATACGATCTCGTCCAACGCCTCGCTGCTCAAGCCTTGCAAGTACGCTCGCCAGCGGGTTTCCAGGTCGGCCCACCGCTCGCGCAGCTCGGCAAACGATTGAATCCCGCCGACATCTTCCTGGTTGCCCGGCAACTTGTCGGCCCGATCGCCTGGCAGCAGGGCCTTTTCGTCGCCCATGAGAGCTTGCAGCCACACGTACTCTGCGGCATACAGATGCATGAGAGATCTCCAGACCGATCCTTGCCCGATGGGCAGTGGCCGCCGGAGCGCCTCTGGGCTCAATGCGGCTGCTGAGTCCAGCAGCTTGCGGTTTACCGATTCCCGATGCTCGTGCATCCGGCGGATCACGTCGATGGCATTCATGACGGTTTGAAACCTCCTGGGTGGGCCGCGACGGCAATACTGAGGGCTATCCGTAATACTATGCCAGTCCAATGACTTCGGCGAGGTTCGTGAATCGCGTTGAGACCGCTCTGCTGCCATGCTAGGCTGGAGGACCTCCTCCGGGATTGCCCCAATGAGGCCTGTTATGCGGCGCGGCCCCCTGCAAATCAACAATCCGCTCGATCGCCGCGGGTTCTTGCAACATGCCGGCGGCGGACTGGGCGCGATCGCTTTGGCCTCGCTATTGCAAAGTGATGGCCTGCTGCACGCCGCTGCCCATGCGAATCCGCCGCGCCCCTTGGCGCCTCAGCCGTCGCATCGCGTGGCGCGGGCTCGCCGCGTGATCTACCTGTTCATGCATGGCGGACCCAGCCACGTTGATCTGTTCGATCCCAAGCCCGAGCTGGTGCGCCATGCCGGTGAGCCCCTGCCGGATAGTGTTGGCGCGGTGATGACTCGCCGCAAGGTGGCGCACAATCCGCTCTTGGCTCCGGTGATGCCTTTTCGGCCGCGGGGCAACTCGGGACTCGAGATCAGCGACTTTCTGCCGCATCTCGCCGAGCTGGCCGACGAGCTGTGCGTGCTCCGCGGCTGTCACGGCGACAGCGTGAACCATCCGCAGTCCGTGTATCAGATGAACACGGGCAGCATACTCATGGGCCGGCCCAGCTTGGGGAGTTGGGTGAGTTACGGACTGGGAACCCAGAATGACAGTTTGCCGGCATTTGTCGTGCTGCCCGACCCGGGTGGCGGGCTCAAAGGAGGGCCCTCGGCCTGGGGCAATGGCTATCTGCCCGCCACGTTCCAGGGCACGACATTCCGCTCGGGAGCGGCGCCGGTCGTGGATCTTGCGCCGCAGAGCGCCATCGGCGCCGGCCAACAAGCCGGCATGCTCGACTATCTGCGCTCGATGAATCACCGCCATAGCATCGAGCGCGGATCGGCCAGCCAACTGCAAGCCCGAATCGAAGCCTACGAGCTGGCATTCCGCATGCAATCGGCCGCGCCGGCGGCGGTCGACCTGTCGGACGAAACGCCCGAGACCATGGCACTGTACGGAATTGGCGAAAAGGACACCGACGAATTTGGGCGCCGCTGCCTGTTGGCTCGTCGCCTGGCCGAACGGGGCGTGCGCTTCGTGCAACTTTACTCGGGCGATACCAACGGCTGGGACGCCCACAATGACGTCGCGCAGAATCACGGCCTCTACTGCCGCCGCACCGACAAGCCGATCGCCGGGCTGCTGACCGACCTGCGCCGCCGGGGTCTGTTGGACGATACGCTCGTGATCTGGGGCGGCGAATTTGGCCGCATGCCCATGAGCGAGCAGGGCAAAGGCCGCGATCACAATCCTTGGGGATACAGCGTGTGGTTGGCGGGGGCCAAGGTTCGCGGAGGGTTCGCGCACGGCGCGACCGATCCGTTCGGTCTGCGGGCTGCCGAAGGCAAAGTCCACGTCCACGATCTGCATGCTACGATTCTGCACCTGCTCGGCCTGGACCACGAATCGCTCACTTACCTGCACAACGGCCGGGACGAGCGGTTGACCGACGTCGCGGGCCGCGTCGTGACGGAGGTCCTAGCATGAGCCGCCCGCGCATACTGCTGGGTGTTATGGTGTTGGCAGTTGCGATTTTCCTGACCGCGAACCGCCCGGCTCCTGCGGCGGAACCGGCCGGCGAAGGCCCCGTCGAACGGCCGATCTCCACCGAAGAACGCGACCACTGGTCGTACCGACCGTTGATCGCGGTCGACGTGCCGGCTGCTGGCGTCGAGGGTCGCGTCTCGCACCCGGTGGATTGTTTCTTGCGAGCGGCGATTGATAAAAAGGGCATCGAGCCCTTGCCGCGCGCCGGTCGCGCTGTGTTGTTGCGGCGGGTGACTTTCGATTTGACAGGATTGCCGCCGAAACCGGAGGAGATTCGCGAGTTCCTCGACGACGACAAACCCGATGCATACGAGGCGCTCGTCGATCGATTGTTGGCTTCTAGCGCCTACGGCGAGCGCTGGGCGCAGCACTGGCTCGACGTAGCGCGATTCGCCGAGACCGATGGCTTCGAGCACGATCTCGTGCGCCCAAATGCCTGGCGCTATCGAGATTGGGTGATCGACGCCTTGAACCGCGATCTGCCCTTCGATGAATTCGCCCGCCAACAAATCGCCGGCGACTTGCTGTATCCCGGCGATCCGCAGGCAGCCGTGGCCACGGGCTTCCTGCTGTGTGGGCCCGACATGCCCGATTTGAATTTGCAAGAAGAGCGCCGCCACGTCGTGCTCAACGAGATGACGGCCACGGTGGGCAGCGTGTTTTTGGCCATGCAGATGGGCTGCGCCCAATGCCACGATCACAAGTACGACCCGATCCGCCAGCACGACTTCTACCGGCTCCGCGCGTTTTTCGAACCGGCCGATATCTTTCGCGATCACCCGGTTCCCTCGGCCGCGGAACTGGCGGCGCGACAAACGGCCGAAGCCGCCGTCGATCCGGCATTTAAGCTCGCCGAAGAGCGACGACGTGAATTGGAAGCGACCGGTCGCAATCAATTTCGCGATAAGAATCCCGACGTGCAGCCCGCGATCAAAGAATTGTTGGCCGAACTATCGGCCGACGAGCGAGCCGATCATGCGGATCTCGTCAAACGGCTCAAGTCGGCCCCCAAGTTGCCCGCGCTTCCGCTGGGGCGCGTCCTCAGCGAAGGGAAACCGCACGCGGCGCACCTTTATCTTCGTGGCGATTTCCGACAGCTCGGCCCGGGCGTGGAAGCTGGCGTGCCACGTGTGCTCCTGACAAGTTCTACGCTCACAGGTGATTCGGATGAGCCACCCCGCGCTCGACTGGCACGCTGGCTAACGAGCCCGGACAATCCGCTGACCGCGCGGGTGATCGTCAATCGCCTCTGGCAATGGCATTTCGGCGCGGCGCTATCGACGAATCCCAGCGACTTTGGCGTGATGGGCGTGGAACCCTCGCACCCGGAGTTGCTCGATTGGCTCGCGCGACGATTCATGGCCGACGGCTGGAGCCTGAAGAAAATGCACCGGCTGCTGGTGACCTCCGAGGCTTATTGCGCGGCCAGCACCCCGCGGGATCGGGAATGGACAGCCGCGCAAACCGAAGCCGGCAAACGCGCCTGGCAACGCTTGCAGACGATCGATCCGGCGAACAGGCTGTTGTGGCATCGGCAACCGCTGCGCCTCGACGGCGAGGCCATTCGCGACGCAATTCTGGCCGTCGGTGACCGGCTTTCTCCGCGCCGTGGGGGTCCTGGTATTCGTCCGCCGCTGCCGCCCGAAGTCACCGCGACGCTGCTCAAAGATCAATGGTCCGTCAGCGGCGACGAGGAAGACCACCGCCGCCGCGGCATTTATCTGTTTGTGCGGCGCAATCTCCGCTTTCCCATATTCGACGTCTTCGACCGGCCCGACACCAACGCCAGTTGCGCCGTGCGACACGAATCGACCACGGCCCTGCAATCTCTGACCCTGTTGAACTCGGAATTCAGCCTGCGGGCCGCTCGGCAATTGGCCGGGGCGGTTGTGCGCTCTCACCCAGGTCATCCGCGCGCGCAAATCGAAGCCGCCTACTTGCGTGCATTCGGCCGTCCCTCCACGGCGGACGAGGTTCGCGCGGCCGAGGAATTTCTCGATTCCCAGTCGAAGCGGGTGCGAGCGCAAAGTCGCGAGGCCATTGAGCTCGCGCTGCCCGAAGGAGTTGCTTCGGACGACCCGTCGGCGTTGGCCGCGCTGGTCGACTTGTGCCTGACGTTATTCAACGCCAACGAGTTTATTTATCTCGATTGAGCCGTTGGGTTACGACACGATTGGCTCAGGAACCAAGACTCCCTCGCACAGCAAATTCAATAATTGAACCGTTGCGGCCTTGTTCGGCATGGGATAACCGCGGCTCAAGTCTGGATCGCTATGGATCGCCGGGCGCAGGTTCGGAAGACCGACGCAACTGGGGCACCCGTCTTCGCACTGGCATTCGGCGACCATCTGCCGGCAAATCGCCAGCACGTCCTCCATTCGCTCGAAGCCCTTCTCGCAGTAACCCAGGCCGCCGGGATAGCGATCGTAAAGAATCACCGCGCTCTTGCCCAGATTCTTGCTGTCGACCACACCCCCCAGATCGCGACTGTCGCACATCGCCACCAAAGGCAGCGCGACCACGGCCAGATTTCGCAAGCCCACCACTCCCTCGCTCGTGCGATATCCGGCCGCTTTCATATTCCGCGCGATAGCTTCGTCCGGAGAAAGCCACACGCCGGTAGTCGGCAGCATTTGCGCGGGAATGTCGACCGGCCCTTGACCGATATTCTCGCGTGAGTTGAATTTGATTTTCTTGAAGGCCACGGTCTGCCAGGTCACGTCCACCTCGCCATACGCCAGCAGCGATGCAGAGACGATTGGGCGCTCTTGCCGTTGGGCCTTGATGACGACGCTGCTCTCGAGAACGGCCTGCGTGTAGTAGTCCATCTCGTGCCGTTCGACGTAGGCCACCTTGCCCTCCAGGTCCAGCTCGCGCACAAAGTACGACTCGCCGTTGTGCAGATAGACGGCCTGCGGATAGACGAGCTCCGGGGCGCTGATCGAATCGACGTTGGCGATCACTTCGTGATCGACAGTGGTCGACTTGCCGGGCCGCTTCACGCTGCGGCGCAGCACGATGCTGAACGTGTTGTCGCTCATGTGCCGCAAACTGGTCCGCGCCGCGGGGTTTTGGCCGCCGGAGAAGAAGTACTGGCCGCCGACCTCGCTCAACTGACCGCCGTCGCAGAGCACTTCGGCGATTGGCATTGCCAGGCGTCCGAAGCGCTCCACGTCGGCTTCCGCCAAAGGCAGCTCGAAGGCGGCCGATTGCAGATGATTGGCCAGCACGTAAGGGTTCTCGGGATCGACGACCGCGTGTTCCGGCGACTGCGAGAAGAAATAGTCGGGATGCCGCCACAGGTATTGATCGACCGGGTCATTGCCGGCCAGCAGGATGGCCAGGCTCTCGTCGTGCCGCCTGCCGCTGCGCCCGGCCTGCTGCCAGGTGCTGGCGATCGTGCCGGGATAACCGGCCAGCAAGGCCACGTCGAGCGAACCGATGTCCACGCCCAACTCAAGCGCATTGGTGGCGGCCACGCCCCGCAGGGTGCCGCCGAACAATTGCGCCTCGATCTCGTGGCGTTCGAGCGGCAGGTAACCTCCGCGATAGGCGCGGACCTGGTCGGCCAGCTTCGAGTGACGTGCCTCGAGCTGTTCTTTCACATAACGGTGTACCAACTCCGCCGCTTGCCGGGTGCGGGTAAAGGTCAGTGCCTGCGCGCCGCCGAGCATGGCCTCGACCATGAGCGACACGGCGTCGTCAGTCGCGCTGCGTCGAGCCAGGCGATCGTTCGAGGCCGCCGCGGGGTTCCAGAGTGCGAAATATTTCCGCCCGCGCGGGGCGCCATCGCCGTCAACGACCGTGACGTCGCGGCCCAGCAGCTTTCCGGCCAGCTCGCCCGGATTGGCGATCGTAGCGCTGGCGGCCAACATGACCGGCCGCGATCCATAGTGCTCGCAGACCCGCGCCAGTCGGCGCAGCACGCAAGCCACGTTCGCGCCCAGAATGCCGCGATAAGTGTGGATCTCATCGATCACGACGTACCGCAGGTTGCTGAAGAACCGGCCCCATTTCGGATGGTACGGCAGGATCGAGGCGTGCAGCATATCGGGATTCGACAGCACCAACTGAGCCTCGGCCTGAATCCGCCGTCGCTGGGCCGTGGGCGTGTCGCCATCGAAAACACCCGCGGTGATTCCATTTTCCTGCCAACCGCCGGAGAGCAACTCGAGCAAATTCTTGTGCTGATCCTGGGCCAGGGCCTTGGTCGGAAAGAGATACAGCGCTCGCGATTCGGGATCCGCCAGCGCCGTTTCCAGAATCGGCAGGTTGTAGCACAATGTCTTGCCGCTGGCCGTGGGCGTTACCACGACCACGTCGCGCTCGGAGCGGGCCAACTCGAGCGCCGCGACCTGGTGCTCGTAGAGTTGGGAAATCCCCCGCTGGGCCAACAGATTCTGCAACTCGGCGGGCAGTGGCCGCGCGGGCTCAGCAAAGCGGGCCGGGCGCTCGGGCAGGATCTCGACGTGCTCGATCTGCCCGCTGTAGAAATCCGCTCGACGAATCGTATCGAGAAACGCTGCGACATCCATGGCCAAGACGCTCCGTTGGGTACTGCTCAAATGCCAGTACTAAACGGACGTATACTAAGGCCGCGCGGCGGCGAAATCAAGATCAGAGTGAGGCGACAAACACCGCGATTAGAACGGCCAGACCAGCGGCGCAATCGCGACCGTGATGATCCACACCAGGATATCGAGCGGGACCCCCATTTTTAGGTAGTCGCTGAAGCGATAGCCGCCAGGACCGTAGACCATGAGGTTCGTTTGATAGCCGATCGGCGTGGCGAAACCGGCGGAGGCTGCCATCATCACGGCGATCACAAAGGGCATGTAGTTCACCTCCAACCCGGAGGCCGTATCCATGGCAAAGGGAAACATCAGCGCAGCTGCGGCATTGTTGGTGATCAGCTCCGTGGCCAGCAGGGTAACTCCGTACAACACTGCCAGCGAGATCCAGGGGTTGCCGCCGGCCAGAGCGATCATTCGATCAGCGATTTCGCGAGCTGCCCCGGTTTTTTCCAAGGCCATGCCAACGGCAAACGAGGCCGCGATCGCTAACAGAACTTCCCAGTCGATGCTCCGCCGGGCCCCTTCGGTCGAAACGCAGCGGGTAAAGATCATCGCTCCGGCGGTCACCAGTGACGCTTCGAGCATCGACACCCAATCGAAGCTCACCGCCAGGACCATGGAAATCAACAGGCCGACGGCGAGCAGGGCCCGATCGTGGCTCGGTGGATTCGAGTCTTCCAGGCGGCTGACCAGGAAGAAGTCCCGCGAGTTGCGTTGCTGGTCGGCGAACGAGGGGTGAGCTTCGACCAGCAGCGTATCCCCGGCGCGCAGCACGATATCGCCGATTTTCTTTTGCAGCCGCTCTCCGTTGCGACCCACGGCCACCACCACGGCGTTGTAAACGTTTCGGAATCGCCCGTCGCGAATCGTCTTGCCCACCAGAGGACAACTGTTCGAGACCACCGCCTCGATCAAGCATCGTTGCGGCCGCGGCGCGCTGAGTTGCGAGATCTGGTCCGTCGCCGGAAGCAGTCCTCGAATGCGCTGCAAGTCGACGACCGACTCGACGATGCCCACGAACAGCAAGCGGTCGCCCGCGCGCAGCACTTCTTGCGGCGAAACGGCCGGCAGGATGGCGCCCTCGCGGTCGATCTCGGCCAGGTATGCGCCTGGCAAGTGCCGCAGACCGGCCGCCTCGATCGTCTTTCCGATCAAGGGGCTTTCGCCGGCGACCTGCATCTCGATGGTGTATTCGCGAGAATCGTCGAGCGTGCTGATCGGCGGACGTCGATCGGGCAGCAGCCAGCGGCTGGTTGCAATGATAAACAGGGCCGATGCCAGTGCGGCGGGAACCCCGACCCAAGTAATGTCGAACATCGCCAATCCGCCGGTGCCGGGCCGGGCCTTGAGCAACATGCCTTGCACAACCAGGTTCGTGCTGGTGCCGATGAGCGTGCAGGTGCCGCCCAAAATGGCCGCATAGCTGAGCGGGATCAGCAGCTTCGAAATCGGGAATCGATTTGCGCGCGCCCAATCGGTCACGGCCGGAATGAGCATCGCCACCAGCGGCGTGTTGTTCATGAACGCGCTCAAGCCCATCGTGGGTAACATCATGCGGGCAATGGCTCGCGTGGGCGTTTTGGGGCGGCCGAACAGGCGCGAGGCGATGAAATCAACTCCGCCCGTCTCGCGCACGGCCGCGCCCACCACGAACAACACGCCCACGGTGATCATGCCTTCGTTCGACATGCCAGACAGGGCCTCGCCTGGCGTCAAGATTCCCGCCACGAGCAAAATCGTTACGGCGAAGATCAGGATCAGGTCGGGAGTCACCTGACTGACCATCAGCAGTAAGAAAATCATCCCGACAACGCCCAGCGTAAAATGGGCCTGCGAGAGAGGGCTATGTTCCCAGGAAAGTTCGGGCCACGACATCAGATTGTTCGCGTGCGAGAAAAGGGACCAGAAGGATTGCGGCCATGTTAACGCTCGCCCAGCAAGCTGCAAACCCCGACACAGCGGTCGGTGGCAAGAGGCGCCGGCGCAAGTCTGGTGTTTTCCGGTTCACCGGCGTGTTAGAATCACGCCCGATCGCTAGCCACCCGTTTGATCGTTTGCATGCCAGGAGATTTCCAGCCGATGATTTCGCGATGCTTCTGGTCCGTGTTGGCCATGCTGGTCTTGTTGCCATCGGGCGCGAATGCCGAGAATTGGCCGGCCTGGCGCGGGCCGCGCGGCGATGGCACCAGTCAAGAACGGGATATTCCCACTCGCTGGACGGCCGACGAGAACATTGCCTGGAAGGCAGCCGTGCCGGGCGTCGGCCATGCCTCGCCCATCGTGTGGCAAGACCGGGTGTTTATCGTCTCCTGCTTGGACGAGACGCAGGAGCGCATCCTGCTCTCGTTCGATCGCGTCGGCGGCAAGCTGCTTTGGCAACAGGTCGTCTTGCGCTCGCCGCTGGAAGACAAGCACCAGCTCAATAGCTTTGCCTCCAGCACGCCCGCCACCGACGGCCGCTTGGTGTTTGTCACGTTTCTCGATCGCCAGGAAATGGTCGTGGCGGCCTACGATTTCACCGGAAAGCAGGTTTGGCTCGTCCGTCCGGGTGGATTCTCCAGCAAGCATGGCTACTGTAGCTGCCCGGTGTTGTTCGAGGACAAAGTGATCGTCAACGGCGACCACGACGGCGACGCTTACCTGGTCGCCTTGGAATGCTCGACCGGCAAGACCGTATGGAAGATCGACCGCGAAAACAAAACTCGCAGCTACTCGACGCCCATCATTCGCCAGATCGACGGTCGCACGCAGATGATCCTCTCAGGTAGCAAATGCGTGGCCAGCTACGACCCGCACGATGGCTCGCGGCACTGGATCGTCGACGGGCCGACCGAACAATTCGTGGCCTCGGTGGTCTACGACGGCAAGTTGCTTTTCCTGACGGCGGGATTTCCGGAATTGCACATGATGGCCATCCGGCCCGACGGACGGGGCAACGTGACCGACACGCACATTGCCTGGCGGACCAAGCGGGCGGCGGGCTACGTTCCTTCGCCGATCGCCGAAGGAGGCTACTTCCTGGCTGTTTCCGACGGCGGCGTGGCTAGTTGCTTCGAGGCGGAAAGCGGCGAACGCCTGTGGATGGAGCGCCTGGGCACGCATTACAGCAGTTCGCTGGTCTCGGCCGGGGGCCGGGTGTATTTCACCTCCGACGAAGGCGCCACGACGGTCGTCCGCCCGGGACCGAAGCTGAACGTCCTGTCCGAGAACAAGCTGGGCGAGTACTGCTACGCGTCGCCCGCTATCAGTCGGGGCCAGTTCTTCTTTCGCGGCGAAAAGCACTTGATCTGCATCGGCGCGCCCAAGGTGGCCGGCAGCGCGGCCGCCTCACTGAACCCGTAACGCGGTTGTCGGGTCCCAATTCTTGACTGCCCCTCGGTCGCCGGACCGCGGGGCTCACGCAAACCGCTCGGCATCGTTACAATTGCGGCTTCGAGCATTCGTTCCGGCCGCCGCAACCGAGACCACGCAATAATCGTGAGCAGTTCTCCCGCCCAAATTGAACACCCCGCCCCGGCGAGCCAGCGCAAAATCCTGGTGACCGCGGCGTTGCCCTATGCCAACGGCCCGATTCACCTGGGCCACCTGGTCGAGTACATCCAGACCGACATTTGGGTTCGTTTTCAAAAGTTGCGCGGCCATACGTGCATCTATCTGTGCGCCGACGACACGCACGGCACGGCGATCATGATTCGCGCACGGCAGGAGAATCGCAGCGAAGAGGCCATGATCGCCGACATGCAGCAGGCCCATCTCCAGGATTTCAAGCGGTTCGACATCGAGTTCGACAACTACGGCAGCACGCACAGTCCGGACAATCGAGCCCTGTGCGGAGAGATTTGGGCTCGACTGCGCCAGGCCGGACTGATCAGCGAGCAGGAAGTCACGCAACTGTACGATGCCACGGCCGGCACCTTTCTCGCCGATCGATTCGTCAAAGGCACCTGCCCCAAGTGCGGCTCGACCAATCAGTATGGCGACAGTTGCGACAAATGCGGAGCGGCTTACAGCCCGACGGAACTGAAAGATCCCAAGAGCACTCTCTCGGGCGCCACTCCGGAGTTGCGCTCGGCCAAGCATTTGTTCGTTCACATCGAGCAATTGCGGCCTTTCCTCTCCGAGTGGACGCAGAGCGGCGACCATTTGCAGCGCGAAGTCGCGAATTACCTGGCCGGGCATTTTCTGGGAGAGCCGCTGCGCGATTGGGATGTCTCGCGGCCGGCGCCCTACTTCGGCTTCGAGATACCAGACAGCCCGGGCAACTATTGGTACGTATGGTTCGACGCGCCGATCGGTTACGTTGCCTCGACGGCTGAGTGGTGCCGCCGCGAAGGACAGAAGCTGGACGACTGGTGGCGCAGCGATAACGTCGAGATCCACCATTTCATCGGCAAGGACATCACGTATTTTCACACGCTGTTCTGGCCGGCGATGCTCAAGACGGCCGGGCTCAGTCTGCCCGCCAAGGTCCACGTTCACGGGTTCCTGACGGTCGACGGCGAGAAGATGTCGAAAACCAAGGGCACCTTCGTTCGCGCGGCCACATACTTGAATCACATGAGCCCGGCCTATCTGCGCTACTACTACGCCTCGAAGCTGGGACCGGGCTTGGACGACCTGGATCTCAATCGCGAGGAGTTCGTCAGCAAGGTGAACTCCGACCTGGTTGGCAAGGTGGTCAATCTCGCCAGCCGCACGGCCAAGTTCGTGCGCGAAGCCGGATTGTCGACGTCGTATCCGGACGACGGCGGCCTATTTGCCCACGCGGCCGCCGAAGGCGACGCGATCGCGGCGGCGTATGAGGCCTGCGACTACAATCGGGCCATGCGGCTGATCATGGCCCTGGCGGATCGGGCCAATCAGTTTGTCGATGCGGCACAGCCCTGGAAGCTGCGCGACAACATTGACCGGGCGGTGGAGCTGCAATCGAGCTGCACGATCGCGCTCAACCTGTTCCGCCAACTGGCGATTTACCTTTCGCCGGTGCTGCCGAGCTTGCAACGCCAGACCGAGGACCTGCTCGGCCAGAAGATCGCTCACTGGAACGAAACGAAGACGCCGCTTGTTGGCGCGGCGATTAACGAATTTTCGCACATGATGAAGCGCGTCGAGATCGCTCACGTCGAGGCCATGATCGCCGAAAGCCAAAAGGAAAATGCCGTGACAGATTCTCCCGCTCCGCAATCCGGCGCGCCGGCTCCCGCTGCCGCGTCCAGCGCCGTGTCGAATGCCGCTTCGGACCTCGCTGCAAGCGACAGCGGCGCCACGCTCGAAAAAGAGCCGCTCGTTGCCGAGTTGATCAGCATCGACGACTTCACCAAGGTCGATCTGCGCGTGGCCCGCGTGGTGTCGGCCGAGGAAGTGCCCAAGGCCAAGAAGCTGATCAAGCTCACTCTCTCGCTGGGGGGTGATCAACAACGCACCGTGTTTGCCGGCATCAAGAGCGCCTACGAACCCGCGGCGCTGGTCGGCCGGCTGGTGATTTGCGTGGCCAATCTGGCGCCGCGACAAATGACGTTTGGAATCAGCGAAGGCATGGTCGTGGCCGCCGGCGCCGGAGGCCAGGAGATTTATTTGCTAAGTCCCGACTCGGGGGCTCAGCCGGGACAACGGGTACATTAGTCTGCCGGTCCCCGGAAACCCGGGTGCCACTGCCTGGCTTGCCCAGCAGTGTTCCTCGTGACAACCCAGCGACTACATTAACTCAATACCGTTCAGCCTCAGCTTGCACTTAACTAGCCGATCGTCACCCAGTTCATCACCAGGGAGATACCGAACATGCAGGCTTTCATGCTCGCGGCATTGCTATGGAACGCGGTGGCGGCGACGCCATCGGACGAGGTCGTCGCGCAATTCGAAGAGCGCACGTTTGACGTGCCAGGAGCGCAGCCGCCGCGGCAGGTGCGATACCGGTTGCTCAAGCCGGCCGTGGTCGAGCCGGGAAAAAAATATCCAGCGGTGCTCTTTCTGCACGGGGCCGGCGAGCGGGGAGACGACAACCGCAAGCAGTTGCTGTACCTTCCAGAATGGATGACGCGCAGCGAGTGGCGCGAGAAGTATCCTTGCTACCTGATCGTGCCGCAGTGCCCAAGCGACAAATGGTGGAGCGGCACGCGCCGTCCCAGCGAAAAGCCGGCCGATCCACCAGTCGCCGCGCCGCCGGCGGAGTCCGAAATCGCCTTGGACATTCTGCAGTCGCTGTCGAAGGAATTTCCGATCGACTCGAAGCGAGTCTATCTGACCGGGCTGTCGATGGGAGGCTACGGCAGTTGGATGTTGGCCGCCAAACATCCCGAGCTGTTCGCCGCCGTGGTGCCGATCTGCGGCGGCGGCGATCCGACGACGGCCGCTGTGCTGAAAGACATCCCAATTTGGGCCGTGCATGGCGACGCCGACAAGGTCGTGCCGCCCGCAAAATCGCGCGAGATGATCGACGCGGTCAAGGCCGCCGGCGGCAGCCCGCAGTACACCGAGCTCAAAGACGTGGGCCACGACAGTTGGACCGCGGCCTACAACGACCCGGGCGGCGTCCTGCCCTGGATGTTCCAGCAGCACAAGTAGTCTGACGTGCGTCGTCCGCAATCGCCCTACCGATACGGCTTCCAAACCGGGCGGTTCTTGCGGCTGGATTGTCGCGGCGTGCCGTCCGCGGTGGCCCGAGCGTTCTTGTTCGATGCCGCGGGCTGATCCGCTTCATCGGATGAACTGCCCGGCGCGGCGGAAACACGCGACGACTTAAGGCGCGAGCTGGGCGTTCGGTCGCGCTGCGGGCGACTGGCGCCGTCGCTGGACGACCAGTTCTTCGCTTCGCGATCCTCGCGCGGAGGATCGGCCGGCGAGCGGACGTCGATCGGCACGTCGGCATTGATCTTCGCTCCGTCGGCGGTGGTGAAGCGAACGAATAGTTGCACCTGGCGATTCTTGGGCGGCTCGGCCGGCCAGGCGAGTTGAAATCGCAAGCCTGCTCCAAGCGGCGTGCTTTGGAAATGGCTCGGCACTTCGTCGGCGGCAAAGTCCCACCGCGCCACTCGCTGCGCGGCGCCTTCCAAGGCCGGATCCATCACCACGATCGAGACGTCGCCGGCACTCTTGACGAGTTGCCCCTGAGCGTCGCGCGGCTCGACGACCACCAGCACCCCCTCGTCGCCGTTGTGGCCGTCGCGATCGAGCCCGCCGGTCAATCGCTTGTTGATGACTAGCTTCGTCGGCACGCCAGTGGCGGCACTGGCGCCGCCGCCGGCCGGACCAACGCTTGGGGCGCTGCTGGGAGGGCCGCTGGGCGTGCCGGGCAGTTCCTCGGGCGGCGTATCGCTGGGCTCGGGCAGCTCGATCGTGGGGGCTTCCAAGTTGGGCGCAGCACCGCGACCCGATCGCCGCGGTATGTCGGAGGGCGGGCCCATGGACGGGCCGCCGGATGATCCGCGAGTGTCGCGTCCTGGCCCCGGATCGCCGCCGGCTAGCTCTTTCTTGAGCGACTCGTTTTCGCGAATCGTGGCTTCGCGGGCCGCACAGCTATCGTCTAGCTGCGCTTCGAGTTGATAAATGCGATCCTCGAGCAGACGCGACTCCTGCTCGAGCAGCACCTGGTTGGGATTCGTGCGGCAACCGAGCGTCAGCAGGGTCAGCGCGCAGAGCGCAAATGGTAACGTTCTCATGTCAGCCTCATGCGACAGAAAAGCGTTTCTCGACTCACCGCGCGCCCGCGTCGCACGAGCGGCGCACCGGGCGGCGGCACTTCCATGTTTCAATCGATATTCACCCGCGAGGCAGCCGGCGGTGCGGGATGTGAGGCTGCCTTTGCTCGCCGAGCGAACCCCGAAAGGCGGGCTCGATCGGGCTCACTGACTTGTCCTAAAACTTGCCGTCCTAGATCTTCGCCATTGGGTTGGTTTCCATGTGCTCGATCACCTGGTCGATTAGCTTGTATTCCATGGCTTCTTCGGCCGACATGAAGCGATCGCGATCCGTATCCCTTTCGATCTGCTCCAGCGGATGGCCGGTGTGCTTGATCAGGATTTGGTTCAGCTTCTGCTTAACCTTCTTGAATTCCATGGCGTGGATCATGATGTCTTCGGCCGTGCCTTCCATGCCCGCCAAGGGCTGGTGGATCATGATCCGGGCGTTGGGCAGCGCGTTGCGCTTGCCGCGCGCACCGGCGGTCAACAGCACGGCGCCCATCGAGGCCGCCTGGCCGATGCAATACGTCGCCACGTCGCAGGTGATGAACTGCATGGTGTCGTAGATCGCGAGTCCGGCCGTGACGCTGCCGCCCGGCGAGTTGACGTACAGGTGAACGTCGGCCTTGGGATCTTCGGACTGCAGGAACAGCATCTGGGCGACGATCGAGTTGGCCACTTCGTCGTTAACTTGTGAGCCCAGGAAAATGATGCGGTCCTTGAGCAGGCGACTGTAGATGTCCATCGCCCGCTCTTCGCGGCCGCTCTTTTCGATGACGAAAGGAATCAAAGGCATAATCGTGTGCTTTATGTGCGTCGTTGTGCGGCGGCCCGTTCGACGATTGCCGCTCCTCGCTTCGGAGCGCCCACGGCGAATTGGCCACCGGGGATGGTTAGTCTAGACCTTGTCTTCGTCCTCGCCTTCGGCCATGACGGGCGGTCGCGTCAGGATGTCGTCGACGATTCCATACGTCTTGGCCTCGATGGCCGACATGTAATAGTCGCGGTTCGTGTCCTTGGCGATTCGCTCCAGCGGCTGAGTCGTGTGCTGAGCCAGGATTTGGTTCAGCACCTCGCGCGTCTTGAGGATTTCTTCGGCCTGGATTTCGATATCCGAAACCTGCCCGCCCACCTGGCCGTATGGCTGGTGGATCATGATCTTGGCGTTGGGCAGGGCATAGCGCTTTCCCGTGGTGCCGCCGGCCAGGAGCACGGCTCCTCCGCTGGCGGCCAATCCTACGCAGTTCGTCGCCACCGGGCAGGTACACATTTGCATGGTGTCGTACATCGCCAGCGTGGCGCTGACGCTGCCGCCCGGCGAGTTGATGTAAAAGTGAATCGGCTTGCGGCGGTTTTCGCTCTGCAAATACAAGAGCTTCATTACGATTTCGTTGGCGTTGCCGTCGTGGATCTCGCCTTGCAGGAAAATGATGCGATTCTCCAGCAGCAAATCTCCCAGCGTCATTTGCCGCTGGCGTTGATAGTCGCGATAGGCCATTTAAGTATCCTTCTAAATGCCGCGCTTTGGCAGTCGTCGGCGCGGCGGCAATATCATTGTTCGTGGCAAAGCTCTCGGCGGCAACACCACGCTTGTCCAGCTTGTGTAATTCGCGAGGCACGGCTCGGAAAGCGGACAGTTTCCCCGCATCCTTGCAAGGTCGGCCGCCCCTGTGGTGCCGTGGTTTAACGGCGCCGCCTGGTTTACTTACAGCCTGGTTTAGTCGCGTTCCTTCGACGCTCGTAGCGGTTCGGCTTCGCCCGGATGCTTGGCTTCCGGAATGTCCGATTCGTCGTCCTCGCCCCCCGCTGACTGATCGATTGCCTCGGTGTCGGCGCCCTCGGGCTTGTAGGGCACATCCTTGAATTGAGCGTGCGACAGCACCAGTTCGATCACCTTGCGTTCGATGATTTGATTTCGCAAGGAGTCCATCAGGCCGCCCTTTTCCAAGCGGGCCCGCACGCGGCGCACACTCTCGCCGCTTTGCGCGGCCAGTAGCGTGATCTCGCTTTGATAGTCCTCGGGGCTGGCTTCGAATGCCTGATCTTCGGCCAGCCGCTCCAGAATGAAATGCTCCTTGAGTGCCTTGGCCGTCGAGGCGGCGCTGTTCTGCCGCAGGTCGTTCTCGTAGGCCTGAATCTCGGCGTCGGTGAAGCCGTTGCGCCGCAATTCCAGCACGGCTCGCTCCAACTCGCGGCGGCTCTGGCGCCGCAACAGTTCGGGCGGCAATTGCCAATTGGCACTCTCGGTCAGGGCCGCGGTAATCTGCCGCCGTGCTTCCTGTTGCTGCGTATATTCTAGCTGGCGCTTCAAGTCCTCTTGGATTGCGTCGCGCAGCTCGCCTTCCGATTCGAAGTCGCCCAACTCGGACAGCAACGCGCTCGTCAACTCCGGCGTCTCGAGCTTCTTGACTTCCAGCACCTCGAACACGGCGGTGATCTCTTGTCCGCGCAGCGATTCGTTGGGAGCGTCGGCGGTGAGCTTGGCCGTGGCCTCGCGCGTTTCGCCGGCTTTGACGCCCTTCATCAACTTGTCGAAAGCGTCGATCTTGCCGTCGCGGAAGCTCAGCACAGGGCGGATCCGGATCACTTCTTCCTTGCTGGAAGAAAGCTCGACCGCGCCGTTCTTGAACGTCAAATTGCAGGTGATGTAATCGCCGGCCACCGCGGGCCCGTCGAACGGAATCAGCCGGCCGTGCCGGGCCAAGACCTGTTCTACCCGCTTGTCGACGTCTTTCTTGCTGAACTCGCGCACCGGTCGCTCAAGCTTCAGACCCTTCCACTCGGGCAGGTCGAACTCGGGACGCACTTCCAGGTCGAACTCGAACGTCATGGGACCATCGTCCGGCAGCGTGACCGCCAGCGGATCGAAATCCGGCTCGCTGATCGCCGAAAAACTCTCGTCCTCCGTGATCTGAGTCATGCTATCCATCAACAGCGACCCTTTGACTTGGTCGGACACTTCCTTGCGAAAGCGGGCCTCGACCAGCTTGCGCGGCGCTCGGCCGGCGCGGAAGCCCGGCACGTTGGCCGTGTCCATCATCTCGCTGAAACCCTTGTCGTAATAGCGCTCGATCTCGTCGCGCGGAATCGTGACCGTGATGTGCCGCTGGCAGGCCGACGGCTTGTCGATCTTGATCGACAGGTTCAGCTTCTGTGGTTCGGCATCGGCGGCTTCTTCGGCCACCAGCTCGGGCGAATTCTTGTCGGAAGGTGACATCTAATTTGTCGTTCGCTGCGTGTGCAGCAACGCCTGAAAGGCCGGCAAAAACCGGTGCGCGTCGTTACCAACCGCCCGTGAGAC
The DNA here is from genome assembly GCA_031400775.1 of Planctomycetia bacterium. GTDB lineage: Bacteria > Planctomycetota > Planctomycetia > Pirellulales > PALSA-1355 > PALSA-1355. The sequence goes on from JANNQN010000055.1 coordinate 71,230, forward strand.
TATGCCGTGGAAACTGAGAGTTGTAGGAAAACAAGAGCGGGTGATGGGATTCGAACCCACGACAACGACGTTGGCAACGTCGTGCTCTACCAACTGAGCTACACCCGCAGCGCAAGCCAATCGCGGTTAATCCGCCACCCGCAAGCAGGCAGTTGCTCGATAAGCCTGGGATGAACGGATTATAGAGGCGCCTTGTACCCTGACAAGGTCACTTGCCCGCTGTCGGCAAGCCTATGATAGCACACGCAAGAACGTCAAGACCCGGGCCGGCTCAAGGGGGCTTTTTTCGCCTGTTTCGGCGGATGGTTTTCCAGCGACTTGACCGTGAGAGCCGGCTGGGTTAGACGGCCCGTGCTTGGAGCGGGGCCGATTCGAATTGCCTGGGCGGCGAGCTCGGACACTCGGAAAAACCGACCCACCTCAGCGCGTCCTACTTAATAGCCCCAAACGCGGCAAACACGCTGTTCTTATGCAGCACTTCCACAGCCCGAAAACCCACGGCGCGCAATAATTCGAGCTGAAACCCCAGGCTTCGCGGCGTATCCTCACGCTCGACATATGCCAGCACGCGCTCGCGATACTCGGGCCCGTCGAGCGCCGCCAGATATTCGCCATATCGCTGCCACATCAATTCCTGCACCGGCGGCAGCGTGTGATCGACCAGGTCCGCGATCCACAGCGTTCCGCCGGGCCGCAAGCAGGCGTGCAACTTGGCGAAAACGCTCCGCCACTCGTCGTCGGTTCGTAAATGATGCAACACCGCGGCGGCGACGATCACATCGTAATGGTCAACTTCCAGCGGGATCTCGCGGATGTCCCCTTGGATCGAGCGGATAACCGCCGGGCTCACTTGGCCGATCCGCTGCTGGGCCCGCTCGAGCATCGGACGGCTCAAGTCGACCAGCGTCACTTCGGCCAGCGGCACGCGCTCGCACAGCTTGAGCGTGTAGTTACCGGCCCCGCAACCCACGTCGAGCAAGCGAATCGGCCCGCTGGAGACGGCCGCGGCGGCGCGGGCGATCAAATCCAACACCAGAGGAGCATCGATCGCCGCCGACTGGCCTGTGTCGAGGTTGCTGAACCGCTCGACATCGCCATCGAACCGCTGGCGAATTTCTTCGACGGAGGATTTCTCGGCAGGTGACTCGGATGGTGTCACGAGGTTCTCTCGCTTAAACGGTTAGTTACGGCGACGCTGGTACCGGCGGCTGGCTTCCTCCAGCGTGCGGCGCTCGGCCTTGGTCAAGCTCGACTCGCCTTGGCGGCTGATCTTTTCCAGGATTTCGTCGACCTGCGCGTTCAAATCGCGGGCATCTTGCTCGGGATCGTGAATCTTTAGCTTCGGTCGCAGCCGAAAGACCATCCCGCTCAGATCCGACAGCCGTCGCGGAACGAGGCGTCCCAGGTTCATGCCCGCTTGATAATACGCCAGTCCAAAGGCCATTCCCGCCAGATGCGCGATGTTGGCCACGTTGCTAGAGCCAGGATTCATAAAGCCGGTCACGTCCATCACGACATACAGCCCGCCCAATGCCCAGGCCGGCAATGGGAAAATGCCCCAGATGTAAAATACGCGGCGGGGAAAGTGAAGCACGTACAAGGCCATCAAACCCATCACGCCGCCCGAGGCGCCCAACAGCACGTTCTGGCTGCCATTGAACGCTTCAATGCCGAACCACGCCAGTCCTGCGATCAGGATTGCAACCAGGTAGATCCGCAAGAATTCCGCGCGCCCGTAGATGCCTTCCATGTCGGTGCCGAAGAGCCACAGCCCAAACATGTTGAAGGCGATGTGCGCGACTGAGTTCGGATCGTGCGCAAATCCGTACGTGAGCAATTGGTAAATGTGCCAGGGCTTCTGCAGTAGGTCTGCGTGCAAGCTGAGGGCACTACTAAGCAGCTCTTGCCGGCCATCGAACAGGAACTGGGCGACATAAACCGCCACGTTCAGCAGAATCAGGTTCACGACCATTGAGCGGCCGCTGAACCACGAGCCACCACGTTCTTCGCGATAATAGGGCCGGTCGTAGATCCCCATGGATGGGCCGCGAGATGATTGCTGCTGGAATCGAAGCGCCGCGCTCCATAGCAGGATATCGCAGGCGAGCGACGGCGGAAAGTGCATG
>JANNQN010000056.1:0-4940 GCA_031400775.1 Planctomycetia bacterium
CGTCTGAGTATTTCGCGCGGGCGATGAACTGCTGGGTCGTGTCTTTGCCCTCGAGCACGCCTTTAGGCGGATACAATTCCAAGGCGATTGGCGAAGCCACGTCGGCCGCGTCCATGGGAACGCCCGCCTCGAGCCACCGCAGAATCGTCGCGTAATACTCACTGTCGGCGGCGAATCGCTTGCCACCCGTATGCGGCACGCTGCCATCGGTCTTTTGCATCATTAGGCTCTCCCGCGGCAGCGCCAGGTTGATGCGACGAAAGCCGATTTCGTGCGTGATGCGGTGATGGTCGCCGTTCGGATCGTAACCAAACAGCGACAGGTTGAATCCATCCTTACCGCGGGCCGCCCCGTGGCAGCTTCCGGTATTGCACCCGCTGCGCATGAAGACCGGCATCACATCGAGTTTGAAGCTGATGGGCCGCTCGACGGTCGCATCTTTGACCGTGACGGGCACCCTCACCGTCTGGCCTTGATATTCGAGCGCCAAAGTCGTCGCGCCGTCGGCCGCCGGAAGCAGCACATTGCCCTCAACGCGGGCAAGGGCCGGATTCGCCAGCGTCGCCTTGGCCGTGGCGGTCACGTCCATCGTCACGCCGTCGGGCCGCGTGGCCACGACAATATATCGCTGCCGATCCCGGCTCGTCGTCAATTGCACGTCGGGCGGATAAACCGCTAGGGCAAGCGCGGGCGCCGCGGGCGCTGGGGCTGCTGCTGGGGGCGCGGCGGCTGCGGGCGCTGCGGCGGGCGCTGGGGCTGCTGCGGCTGGGGGCGCATCGGCGGCCAAGGCCAGCGGCGGAATCGAGACGAGCAGTATTAGCCCGGACAGAATGTTCCGTTTCATTTCGACGCTCCTGCGACTTTGGCAGCCGCTTTGGCTTGTTGACGCTCGAGACGCAGCTTTTCCAGGGGGCTTAGCCGCTTCTCCGGCGGTGGCATCGGCGCGGCCGCCGCGGCGGGAGTTGCCGGCGCAGGCGTGGCCGCGGGGGCCGGTTGATTCGGTTTGGGGGGCAGCGGCGTGTCGATCCGCAACTCGCCGGTTCCCAAGGTGTGGGCAATCGGTTCGCCGTTGGCCACGATCGTCGCCCGGCAGATGACAGTCTTGTGTTTTCCGGCCGGCGAGTTGGCCGTCGTCTTGACCGGGAACACCAACTCGGTCGAGTCCTTGGTGATTTCCTTGACCTCGGTCGTAACTTCGTTGGGAAGGCCCAGCAGTTCGATCTTGGCGGCCCCTTCGAAATCCTTTCGCTTCTCGACCTTGATCACCACGTCGGTCGCCTGACCCTGCTCGGTCGTGGCGGCTTGAAAATTGAAGGCCAGATACGGCTCGGAGACTTCGAGCGTCGCCATCTGCGAAGCCACGGTGATCGGACCGTCGCCAACCGCGGCATCGCCCAGCACGACGATCTTCCACTTGTTCACTTCCGCCGCGCCGTTGGCCGTCAGCGGAATGATGGCCTCCATCTGACCCTCGGGTATCACGATCGATCCCGACGAACCGACGCCCGGCGGGTTGTAGAGCATCTGCACGGAGATGGGAGCCTTGAAACCTTCGGCTCGCGTGGCAACCACTTTCAGGTTCATCGCGCCGTCGCGAACCAACGGTACCTTGGGCTCGACGATTTCGATCTTGAAGGGAACCTCCTGAGTGACGGCCGTGGCCAGCCGTTCGGCGTACTGATTCCAGACTTCGATATTGTTCTGTCCGCGGACCAGCGACGTGCGCTGCCGCAAACGGCCCTCGATCTTCTGATTCGGATCGGCATGGCGACCGATCACGTCGACCAGCGCGGCACCCAGCGGCGCATCGCCCGCCGCGGTCAGCAGCACCGGCACGTCGCCTCGGTTGGCCAGCATGGGCAGCGTTTCGACGGTGACGCCCGGCGGCAGGTCCTTGAACTCGAGATTCAAATCGCCGCCGAAATCGGCCCGCGAGGCGTTGATAAGAAATGCCATGCGATTGCCCTTGGGCACCGGCGCCACAACGTCGACAAACTGACTCCGCTCCGAAACGCCCAGGATCAACAGCGGTTTGACCGGCGCGACTTCGACCCGATAGACGTAGTCGACGCCGCCTTGCTTAAGATGATCTTGAACATAAACGACGTAAGTGTCGTCCTCGGGAATCGTGACCCGCTGGAAGCTGTCTGGGCCGCCGCTGTCGTCGTTGCCGCCGATGTTCGTCCCGCCGATGCGAAAGACATTCACCACGGCGTCGAGCGGCGAGCCATAAGCCCGGGCCATCACGCGCACGTCGTACACTTGACCCTTCTTGGCCGGAAACTTGAAGCAATCGATGTCGCCCGGCTGCGCGATGGTGCCATTCATGGCGATCGGCGCTTCGCAGGGCGTGCCTTCGGCCAGGCCATTGTTGGGTTCGACTTCCAGCACGTTGTTCAGATCGGTCACGCGAAACGGATTCGCCGAGGGTGCGATGCCCCGCTCGTCGCGGGCGAAAATGCCCGAGAGCGTTGTAGCCAGTAGCGGCAGTGAAGTCGGTGTGCCAGGCAGCGTAACCTTCTCGGGCCGCGGTCCTGTCACGTCGCCCAGCCATTGCACGTCGAGCGCCTCGCCCGGTTTGCCGCCCAGCGGCAGCACGGCGGTTGGTCGAGGAAAGCGGCCCACGTGCAGGCGATACACACACGAGCCGTTGCCGCCGAACGAGGTCTCACGGACTTGCACGATATACGTGCCGTCGGCCGGGGCCAGAATCGACGCGACGCAATCCTGCCGCACCAAGGGCGCGTCGTCCGAACGGGTCAGCTCGAATCGCTTCGTGTCGAGAATCGCGACGTAAGGATCGAAGAATGTCAGACCGAGTCGCAGACCCTCGAGCTCGGCGGTGATCCGCTCGCCCTTCTTGGCCTCGATGGCGAAATACTCGACGTCTTCATTGTCCACCACGCCGTTGACGGTCGTGTCGAGGTTGATCTTCTGCGGCGCGGCAAAGTCGTTGTTGGGTTCGGTCTCTTTGATCTCCGCGAGCGGTCCCACGCTGAAGGTGCGCAGATTGCTCAGACCACTGGCCGTACGGATTCGCAACTGGTGCATGCCCAAGCGGCAGTCCGGCGCGATTACCAGCTTTGTCTTGACCGCTGTGGGACCGGTCGGCTCCAGGTGGGCCACCGTGATGCCCGGCTCGTAGAGCACGACTTGCTGAGCGTCGGCCATCCGCTCTCCGCTGAACAGCACCTCCACTTCGGTGCCGCGCTGACCGCCATAGGGCGCCATGCCGCCCAGGTTGGGCGAAGCCGCATGGGTGATCGACGCCGCCACCACAGCGAGCGACGCGCCGAAAACGGCGAGTTGAAAACCTAACGGGCGAGCGTTCATAGCCGGTGATCTCCGACGAATTTCTAGGTCTTCAACATATTCCTGGTAAGCGCAAGCGACAACGAATCCGAGCTGCGCAGGGCGAATCAACTCCGTGAATCAGGCCAGCAGTTCCTTGCGAACCTTGCCGCCGTCGACGATCTCGACGGGACGATTGCCGGGAGACATCAGTTCCTTGTCGGCCACGATGCCCAACTGATGATAGATGGTCGTGGCCAGGTCGGCCGGGCCGATCTCGTCCTTCTCTGGCTCCGAAGCCACGGGATTGGACGATCCGTAGATCGAGCCTTGCTTGATGCCGCCACCGGCCAGCACGACGCTAAACACCTTGGGCCAATGGTCGCGACCGGCCGTGCCGTTGATCTTGGGCGTGCGGCCAAACTCGCTGGAAACCATCACCAGCGTGTCCTTCAACAATCCGGTGCGATCCAGATCGCGAATCAACGTGGCAAAGGCCTGATCGAAGGCCGGCATGCTGCCACGCATGCCCGCGGTGATATTCACGTGCATGTCCCAGCCGCCGTAGGTGAGCGTGACAAACCGCGCTCCGGCAGCCACCAGTCGCCGCGCCATCAGCATTCGCTGTCCGGCTTCGTGGCGGCCGTATTCGTTGCGAATCGCCTCGGGCTCGGCCGCGATGTTGAAGGCCTCGCGGGCGGCCTGCGAGCTGATCAGGCTGTAAGCCCGATCGTAGAACGTGTTCATGGCCGAAATCGTGTCGGCCTTTTCCGTGCGGGCAAAGTGATCGTTGACCGCTTCCAAGGCCGAGCGGCGCCGCTCGAACCGCGTGGCGTCGATTCCGCCCGGCATATTCAGGTCGCGAACGGTAAAGCCCTGTGCGGCGGGGTCCGATCCCAAGCTGAACGGTCCGAAGGACGAGCTCAGGTAGCCGGTGCCCGCAAATTCGTTGGGCTGGCCGGGAATGCACACGTACGGCGGCAGATTGTTGCGCGGGCCATATTCGTGGCTGACCACGCTGCCCATGCTCGGAAAGATCAAGGCCGGGCTGGGCTTGTAGCCCGTGAACATGTTGTGCGTGCCCCGTTCGTGGGCCGCTTCGCCGTGCGACATCGAGCGGATGACCGTGATCTTGTCGGCGATTTGCGCCGTCTGCGGCAGGGTGTCGGCAAACACTTCGCCGGGGATCTTGGTCGGAATCGAAGCCAGCTCGCCGCGATACTCGATCGGCGCGTAAGGCTTGGGATCGAACGTCTCCTGATGGGCGATTCCGCCCGGCAGGAAGATGTGGATCACGCTCTTGGCCTTGGCCTCTATGAAATCGTAGTTCTTCTGCTCGGCGCGGGCCTGCTCGAGCTTGAAGAAGTCGGCCAGGGTCAGGCCCATGCCGGTCAGGGCTCCGACGGCTAGAAATCCGCGACGGCTCGTGGGATTGGTGCGCAAACTCATACGGATCTCCCTAATTGTTGAGGCAGCAATCGTGCTCGGTTTGTCGTAGGCCAACTGGGCCGGCTGGCGATTGAAACATCGCGCCGACTCATCTTTGGCGACACATTCAGGAGGGACGTAATCAGGTAGGCTTTATTTGGCAGGGTTTTGACCGCAACTTGGATACCATGCCGCACATTCTTGCGGAACCATCGCGGTCG
>JANNQN010000057.1:0-9068 GCA_031400775.1 Planctomycetia bacterium
GCCCTCGTCCTGGGCATCGTACAGGGTCTGACCGAGTTTCTGCCCATCAGCAGCTCGGGCCACCTGCGGATTGTGCCCGCGCTGTTGGGGTGGGAAGACCCGGGCGCGGCCTTTACCGCCGTGATCCAGATCGGCACGCTGGCTGCCGTGCTAGCCTACTTTCGCCAGGACATCGTTCGCATCGGACGGGCCTGGACGCGATCGCTCGCCGGCGGCGGACCCAAGGGCGATCTCGACGCCCGAATGGGCTGGATGATGATCGTCGGCACTGTGCCGATCGTAATTTGCGGGCTGGCCTTCAAGGATCAGATCGAGACCAGCCTGCGATCGTTGTATGTCGTCGCGGCCGCGATGATCGGATTGGCTTTGCTGCTAGCGGCGGCCGAGGTATGGGTTCGCGCACGCCAGCGGCGGGGAATAGCGCAAAAGCAACTCGATCAGATAACCTGGGGCGACACGCTGTGCACGGGCCTGGCGCAGGCCTTGGCGCTGGTGCCTGGCTCGTCGCGCTCGGGAGTGACGATTACGGCTGGACTTTTCGCCGGCATGTCGCGCGAGACGGCGGCTCGGTTTTCGTTCTTGCTGTCGCTGCCTTCGGTGTTCGCGGCCGGAGCCTATCAGCTCTACAAGGCCCGCGGCGAACTGCTGGCCACTGGGCAGGACGTCGCCGCCCTTCTTGTCGCCACGGTTGCCTCACTGGTGGTTGGCTATCTTTCGATCGCGTTTCTGCTCAGCTACTTGAAAACGCACACGACCTACATATTCGTCGCCTACCGCCTGCTGCTCGGCGGATTGATCTGCTATTGGCTGAGTGTGGGAGTGCTTACTTCCTGAGTACTTTTCCGTAGTCGCGCGGGTCGAGCCTGCCAGGTTTTCTCTGGTCGTCGCTCAATTGCGACGCAGTTCCTTGGTCAGTTGCCGCAGAAGCCGCGTCCTTTCAGCGGCCCGGTCTTGTGCGAATATCTCGCCGCCACTGGCCAGATTGTCTTCCAGGCGATAGCTCAGATCCGCTTGCGGGACGTCGTCGACGAGCGTGAAGGTGAACTGGCCCTGGACCGCGTCGTCGATGGTGCGAGTCAACTCCATCTTGCGAATTATCTTTGTCTTTTGTTCGATCTCGAGTCGAGCCGAATTGAACGGTTGCGCTTGCCCGCCGACCTTGGGCGTGGCCCGCACGATCACGATTCCTGGCGTTCCGGCATGCCCCTCTTTTTCGATGTGTAGATCAAAGTGTTCCAGGAACCGGCGAGTCAGACGCCGTGCATCCAGCCCTAGATACATTCGCGTGCGGGCAAACATCTGCGGCACTTCGTCGTGTTCGAATCGCACTCCGTGTTTGGGATCGCAAACCACCCACAGCCGTCGCTTCTCGTCTTGCCCCCACACCTGCTCTCGGCCGCCGCGGTTGGTCGTTACGCGAAACCGGTCGCCGCGTGTCCATACCAGCGTTTCGTCGCCCGCGCTCAAGAACGGGTTCGCGCGCCATGCCTTCGCAAGTTTACTCTCGACGCGATAGCAGCGGTCGAGTTGCTTGCTGAGCGCCGATTCCGCGGCGCTGACCAGAGCATATGCATTGGCCGAATCGGGCGCGACGGCCAGGTACCCGCCGACTCCCACCGCCGCGGCCAGGCAGGCTGCCACGGCCAGCCGCAATAGGCGACGGCGGGGCGGCGCATGTCGCGCTAGCTCGATCGGCGGCAACTCGGCCTGTACGGCGAGCCGCTCGGTGATGGCCGCGAGATTCCTGGCAACGTCGACGTGGCGACTTTCGCCCTCCAAGAAGGACCGCACGAGCGGGTCTATCTGGTCGTCGGTGAATGGTGGTCGGAAGTTCACGGCGTCATGTCTCCGGAAAAGCGCGCGTTGAGATACTTCGCCATCGCCTTACGCGCGCGAAACAAGATAACTCGCACGTTGTTCGGTCGGACCGTCAGCATTTCCGCAATTTCGTCGGAGTCGTATCCAAGAATCGACAATTCGAGCGCCGAGCGATGTCGCAGCGGCAACGTTTCGAGCCCCTCGGCGATGGCCGTGCGGAGCTCCTGGGCCATCACCACTTCCGGCGGTGGCGCGGCGGTAGTGTCCTCGATGCCCCAAGCGCCGCCGCGCGGCGGTCGCCCTTGATCGTCCAGGCTGACCGTCTTTCGTTCTCGCGATGGGCGATTGATGCACGCGTTGGTAATGGCGCGAAACAGCAGTTTCCGGCCGTCGCACGGCAGATCGTAGCGCGCAGCGTGAGCCAGTAAGCGGCACACGCAGTCTTGCACGACGTCTTCGCCCTGGCCGCGGTCGCTCATCAGCGACGTGGCATAGGCGATCGCGCCCGGCAGAGCGAGCGTAATCCACGATTCCAAGCCGATGCCCCCGAGCTCGGGAGACTATTCTCCAGGGAGTGAAACGAGCGCCCTTGTGGCGAAGGGCCTCCTTCACAACAAACAGCGCTTACCTGTTTATAACACCAACTTGCCAGTAGCGTTTCAGCGCCGCGCGGCGGAATTTTCGCAAGAATCTGGTTTTTGCGAGTTTTTGGCGAATGTTAGTAACGATCGAGCGAGCTTCGGGTTGACTGGTACGGTCGGCCCAATTCTAGTCGGGCGAAATGCTCACGGCGCCAGTTCGAGGGCCGCCAGGCCGGTCGGTGCCCACACGTCATTCCAGCATTCAATCGAGAAACGCTAATGTCGATTCAACATCTCGTCGTCGTGGCCATTCTGTTGGCCACCATTCCGCACTCCCTGCGAGCCGCCGTTATCAACGGATATGCGTCAATGGGCGCCAGCGAATCAGCCGGAACCACCTATACCGGAAGCTGGGTGCCTTATTTGGCGAACCAGCGCGGCTTTAACTTTGGTGGCCCGACGATGCCTTATAACGTCGCGATTGGCGGCGTAAAAACGGACACGCTGTTGACTCAAGGTCAACACACGGCAGTGCAAACTCTCGTTCAAAATGGCGACGTCGACCTGGCTTACCTGCTGATCGGCGGCAATGATTTCTTTGCGGTGGGAACGAGCATTGCCGATGGATCGCTGGCGGGCCCGGCTCTGACTGCGTGGGCGCAAGGCGTCGTCACGAACATCAACACTGCCGTGGACACGGTGCTCTCGGCGAACCCGGTTGGCATGGTCGTCGCCGGCCTGCCCGACGTTCTGCTCACGCCGGCTGGCCGCAGCACCTTCGATACGCCCGTCGAAATTCAGCGCGGCACCGAAGCGGTCGATCTGGTGAACTCGCTCTTAATGGCGGAAGTTCTGGCGCGCGGACTGGTGTTCGTCGACCTGGCCACATCTGTACGCGACATCAATCAAGCTCCGCTGGTCGTCGGCGGCGTCACGATCGACGTGGTCAACGCCAGTACTGATCCGACGCACTTCTTTCAAGATGGCCGCCACCCGGCCGCGGTCGGCAATGGCCTGGTCGCAAACCTGTTCCTCGAGGCGGCCAATATCGGTTATGGCACCAATTATGCGATATTGACCGACTTCGAGATCTTGACCACGGCCGGCCTGGCGGGGAGCTATACAGGCGAAACGTCGAACCTGCCCTACGAGAATTACATCATCACGGACGTGCCAGAGCCGCAGGCGCTTGTGCTGGCTGGCGTTGCCGCGCTGGGCCTGTTGGCCGTGCGACGCCGAGCGCGGCGTGCCACGGCGTGTCGCTGATTTGCATTCACCGGCGACGAATCGAGGTCGCTGACGGAGCCATGTGCCTACTCCTGTCCGCGGGCGCCCATTTCGGTTCCACGCCACAGTTCACCGGCAGGCTGTACTTCCACGCCTCGCGATTCACAGGTGGGCTCGAGCTTGCCACGGACAAATGCGTGCGTTCGCTACGAACGCGTGCTAAGATCATGGCCGAACTGGGCTGCCCCACCGCACGCGGCTCAGTTCGCGGCACCTTCGAACATAGTCTTCTAGCGGGGTTATTCAGATGGATCACTTCGAGGCTTTTCTTCCGCGGCATCGCGAACTGACACGGCGGTATTTTTTGAGGTTGGGAGCGGCGGGGCTGGCCATGCCCAACATGCTTCACTGGACAAGTCACGCGTACGCTGCAAAAGGCGGAACGTTGCTGCCGAGTCCCGAGGAAAAGGCCAAACGGTTTGGGAGTTACCTGACGTCCGACGAGTTGTTTGCCGATGTGTCGCGCGGCGAGCCCCTGCCGCACGAGTTGCCCGACGAGAAGAAAGCCGAAGTCGGCATGACGCGCGATTCATGGCGGCTGGAAGTGATCTCCGATCCCGACCATCCCGTCCGGTTGCGTCATCCGCTCACCAAGAAGGACAACAGCGCGCTCGACTTCAAGGCGATAGTGGCCTTGGGCGAGAAGCACGCGGTGCGGTTCCCCAAGATCATGACTTGCCTCAACCTCGGCTGCCCGTTGGGAATGGGCATTTGGGAGGGCGTGCCGCTGCGCGAGGTGGTGTGGATGACCGAACCGCGCGAGGACACGCGGCGGGTTTTCTTTTACGGCTATCACAACGACGATCCCAAGCAGATCTTTCGCAGTTCGCTGCCGATCGGCCGCGTGATGGAAGACTACTTCGATTTGCCGCCTGTCATTTTGTGCTACAAGCTCAACGGCCAGTGGCTCAGCAGCACGCGCGGCGGGCCGGTGCGCGTGGTCGTGCCCGAGGCCTATGGGTTCAAAAATGTGAAATGGCTGTCGCACGTCCTGCTCACCAATCTGTTTCACGCCAACGACACGTATGCCGAGCAAGGCAACGATATCGACAGTCCGATGAAAACATTTGCCGCGACGATCGCCGCGCCGCGAAAGGTGAAGGCTGGCGAGCCGTTTCCGCTCTCCGGCTACGCGCAAGTGGGTGTCAGCGGCATCGGCAAAGTGCAAGTGTCGGCCGAGTCGCAGGGCACGAAACGCGAGAAAGATCCCTACTTCACCACCGCTCCCTGGTTGGACATGGAGATCCTCGCGGCGCCGGAAACTTGGGGCGGAGGACTGCCCGACGACAAGATACCGCCCGGCACGCACGGTTTTGACAGCAATGGTCGCCCCGTGGCCTGGCCGATGCGGTTTAGCGCCGCCCATTGGGCCGGAGTCCATCCGGGTTTGCCAGCGGGCAAGTACAACTTCCGTTGCCGTGCCATTGACGGACGCGGGTTCGCCCAGCCGATGCCGCGTCCCTTGCGCAAGAGCGGCAGCAACGCGATTGAGCAGTTCACCCTTGACGTGACAGAGGCCGCTTGACTTGAAGGAGGCATAGTAGCTCGCGAATAAGCTGCGGGCAGATTGCAGATCGCCGCAGTCGCCAAGGGGTGTTCGTCCGCATTCGCGCGCCTGATACCGCGTGTACGGCCCACAAGTTCGGTTGACGCACGGGCCGATCTGGTATAATTGAGGGACTGCCAGACTTTCGGGGGCGAACTGGGTTCGACCGGATAGCGGAAGTGTGGGTGGCGTGCCGTGGTTGGTCAGTGGGCCACGTTAAAAGCTGACCAATATCTTCAATTGCCGAAGATAGCTTTGCTTTGGCTGCCTAGAAATAGGTAACCCGAGTTGCGGGCTTTAGTCGGAGAGGCCCAAAAACTCGTCACCAAATCCGAATCGCCTCGTGTCACTGCTGGGCACGCCCGAGGCTAAAAACCGTTCCCGGCTGGCCTGCCAGACACCTCGTCGGTTAGGGGTCGGCAGGCGAGACGCGTAAATGATCCGACTACGCGCGTAGAAGCCCCCATGGACATATCGCGGGACGCGGGTTCGATTCCCGCCGCCTCCACTCAGCAGAATCTGTGCCAGATTCTGCCACGGACTGACCCGAAACGTCAGAACCTTGACTCCCGTCAAGGTTTAACGTTTCGGGTTTTTTATTGCCGTCGTGCCAGGCTGCGTCAACATTTGCCCCCGTTTGCCCATTTGAGCTACTTGCGTGCTGACTAGGGCACTGACTAGCCCCGTCGTCGTGCATCGCAGGTGCTGGTAGCGATGCGAGTGCACGAGCTTGGTCCAGCAGTCCAATATGCGTGTATCGCATCGTCATTTTCACGTCGGAGTGTCGGGCAAGTTCCTTGGCTTCTACCAGCGAGGCACCATTCCGCAGCAACTCGGTGATGTGCGTATGACGACCAGCCGCATGGAAGTCCGCGATGCCCGCCTCGGTCTCGTAAGCGATTCCAACCCGCTCCAGGTCTTTCTTGACCATGAGCCAGGTCTTCTTACGCTCCAGCTTTGGAAAGAGCAGTTGGCCCGCTTTGACCCCGACCAGCCACTGACGCATCGACAGTGCTAGGTCTCTGTGGAGGGGCAACACGTCAGTGCGGCGATGCTTGGAACAGGCGGCGGCAACGGTCACTGTGGGCTGCGGACTGTCGAGATCAAAGCTTTGGGGCGTCAAACTGGCAATCTCGCTACGTCGCAAGCCGGTCAAGAACGAGACCAAATACACTCGTGCCCGCTGTTCGCCGTTGTATCCCTGGATGCGTTCGCCACCCGTTCGGGCGGAGCTAATCAGTTTGCTAACCTCGTCGGGCATCAAAGCTCGTCGTTGGTGGCGGACATCAACCTCAGTATTCAGCCGTGAGAGACTCAGGAGGGGGTTCGCAACCAGGCGACCGCTACGCACGAGCCACCGACCAAATGAGTCGATGGCTTGGACATAGTGGTTGTACGTCTTCGCTCCCAAGTCTTCCTCGTCGCGATGGTCTCCTAAAAATCCTTGTACACGTTCCGGCGTCAGGTCGCTCAAGGTCTCGATGCCGCATCCCGCGATAATGGCCCGCACACGCGTCATCGTCAGCTTGACGTGCTTGCCGGTTGTGCCGCGTTGCTGCATGCCCTTCTCGAACTTCGCCAAGTGATCTGCGATCGGTAGCTTTCGCTCGTCAGCCAGTTTCTCAGCTTGTGGGTCAAGCAATCCCAGCTTGCGGAGCCGAACGTCGCCGTCCAGCTTTGCACCGAGTTCCTTACTGAGGTTTTCGTCGGTGAATCCGAGCACGCGGCGTCGCTTGCCGTTCTCGTCAACGTATTCGACAAAATACGGGATCTTCCGGTTTTTCTTATCTGGGCCACGTTTGAAGATCGACGCCATAATTGCAGGCCCGCGTGGGCCACCTTTCCTTAATCGATTGCTAACGGGATGAACGGCCTTTTCTATTGTCGAGTTCCGGGCAACCAGCGTCGACCCATGCTTGGACTTCAGATCGACGCCAGCGAACGCTTCCAGCCAAGCGAATAGGCTCGGGTATGCGGTGGGCACTGAGCAGTCGCCAGACGGAACGAACGGAGATGCCCAGCACGTCGCCGAGTTCGTCAACGGTAATCAGCAGTGATCGGTGCGGCGAAATGTAGTACGGGTCTTTGTCGGGGTCGTTTGGTGTTACGTTGACCGTCGCCATAGTCTCTCAGGAGCGTGTTTACGCTCCCCCCTGGACCGATTTTTCGGTGGCGGCACAATGCAGCCGTTCTAGATCGCAGGATCTCAAAGTCAGGGGGTGAAAAGCAAGTTTTTTGATCGCGTAAACACAACATCACGGAACGCATCTCGCCGTAGGGTAACGAGTTATGCGAATATCTCGCGCAGAAGAATTCTTCGGCTAAAATCGATTTTTTGCGCGGCGTAAACGGGCCCATTTGACTGGCGAGCTTCGCGTGCGGGCGTAAACATTTCGCCGTCCGCTGGACGTAATGAGGCGAGAGTCGCCGAGTATGCCGAGCTGTAAATTTCTGCGGCGGCGACCTTGCTCTCATGCAATCGAGTGGCTGGGACGATTTCCCCTGGACCATACTGCGAGGTCGGCGGTTTGCGTGAAAATCAATCGATGTCCACGTCATGTTTTGGAGAATCGTCCCAGCCACGGGCTGACAGTATCACGGTTGAAATCGCTAAGCAACTTTCTTCAAACACCGTTTCAAGTCGGACGTGGCCGAACTTCATCGGTCTTGGGAATTAGTTCGTCAGCCGCCTCGCTTATCTCTTCTGCTGTCTCTTCGGTCGCTGCATTTTGCTTGGCGGCGTGAATCCATGAATGGGCATCGGCGGCGGCTTTGGCCAACGCTGGCAGATCCCGTTCATCGAAGGAATCGGTCTCCGACCAGGTGTCGTCCGGCCTTTTGAAAACACGCCGAAAGGTTGTGCTGAAAAAACTGCCAGCTAGGGTGTCGTTTTCCCAGACGCTTGCCGAAACGGCACCATAACGGATGCGATGAACGGGTTGGTTTTTCTTGGTCATAGAAATGCCTCCTAAATGTTGTTCAATGCTGATATGGCGAGCCAACGGCTTCGTGTGCGGTAAGCCGATCGTGGGCGAGAGAAAGCCAATTGCGGCAATCTAGGCGCGCGGTTAGCGTTGCAGAATGACAGATCAAATCAAGGCGACCGGACGCCGCCGAACAAAGAAGGGAGCGTCTACCCAATCCATCGGATGTGGGCAGTTGACGCTTGTCGAGCATGCACTTTGTCCGTTAGCGGGCGGGACCAACGGACCGCTCTTGCATCGCAGTACGTTTCAGTACATGGATCAGCAAGGCAATCGCAAGAAAGCAAACGCGACGACTTCGGCGGCATTCGGCCTGTTGCCTGGAGACGAGTTCTACTTGTGGGGATTGCTTGGGCTGACGCTCAATCAGGAGGAAGCCGGTGCGGAGTTATTGGCGACTCCGCATTTTTTGCTGCGGCATCTGGGAGTGATCGACGCGGCGAGCGACCGGGGCGGTAGTGCGTACCGAGCTTTTCGCGAAGCTTTGCAACGCCTGGCGGGCGTCGTCTACCAGTGCGACGGTTTTTATGACCCGATCCGCCGCGAACATCGCGTGACGACTTTTGGATTTCTCAGTTACAGCCTGCCAATCGATCCTTTGTCGTCACGAACTTGGCGAATTGCATGGGACCCCATATTCGTCGAGTTTTGCCGCAATGCTCGCGGATCTCTCGCCTTCGATATCGCCACCTATCGAACTCTTGATCCGGCAAGCCGTCGCCTTTATTTGTTTCTGTCCAAGATTTTTTGGCGTCGAGAATGGACCCACTGGCTCGACGTGCGGATGCTGGCAATCGACGTATTGGGTTTTGCACTGACCCCCTTCCCGAAACCTGATCCAGGGAATATGAG
>JANNQN010000058.1:0-3465 GCA_031400775.1 Planctomycetia bacterium
GCATTCCCAGCCACGTCGCGCCCGAGACGCCGGGAAACGAGAACTGCGTGAACAGGCGCCGCAGTCCGGCTTCGTCACGGCTGATTTCGGGATAGACCTCGGAGTACGTGCCCTCCAGGTAGGCGCAGGCAACAAGCCCGGGTCCACCGTGTCCCGGGCCGATGATGTACATCAAGTTGAGATCATCGCGCCGAATGACCCGATTCAGATGCGCATAAACGAAGTTCAGGCCCGGTGTGGTCCCCCAATGGCCGAGGAGCCGCCGCTTGACGTGTCGGAGTTCGAGCGGAATCTTGAGCAGGGGATTGTCGTACAGATAGATCTGTCCGACGGACAGATAGTTGGCGGCGCGCCACCAGGCGTGCAGGAGTCGGAGTTCTTCCGGCGTCAGTGGTTGCGGCATGGCTGGATTGCGACTCAGAGGCTATCCGAAAAGTTTCGGGTTTCTTATGCCGCTACGGCGGTTGGAGTTAGGCTTTGATTGGGTCTGTAGTTGAAGGTCACCTGTGGATCGGTGGGTGCGAGACGTTTGAGCATCAGGTGCATGGCGCTGATTTGGATCATGGCTTCCGAGGAGGCTGTCGTGTGTTCGTAATCCTTGCTGTTGCGGCGCGAGCGGCCGTGCCAGGCATTGGTCCGCTCCACAACCCAGCGTTTGCGAACCGCGTGGAAGCCTTTGGTCCCCGCGGGTGGTGATTGCACTTCGATGGTCCACTGCGGTCGATGTTTGGCCAGCCAGGCGTTCAAGGCATGATTGTGATACTTGTTGTCTCCAAAGATCACGGTCAACCGCGGCAACTCTTCGGCGGTCACGCGCGCCAACAGTTGCGGTGCGGCAGTGCCGTCATCCAGGTTCGCTGCGGTGACGACGACCGCCACCAGCAATCCCAGCGTATCCACGAGCAAATGACGCTTGCGGCCCTTGATTTTCTTCCCGCCGTCGTAGCCGCGATCCGGTCCTCCGACCTCGGTGGTCTTGACGGACTGCGTGTCGATGCAGGCCGCGCTGGGCGTCGCTTCGCGGCCTTCCCGAACACGAATCTGAGACCGCAGGACGGCCACAATCTTGGTCAGCGTGCCGTCATCGCGCCACGCCGCGAAGTATTCGTAAACCGTGCTTTTCGGCAACAAGTCGTGCGGCAGCATGTCCCACTGACAGCCGGCTCGATCCAGGTACAGGATTGCATTCATCACGTCTCGCAGAGCGACCTTGCGCCACCGCCCACCGTGCTTCGCGGGGGGCAGCAACGGCTGGATGATCACCCATTGCTCGTCCGTCAGATCGGTGGGATAGGCTTTCCTCGACACCACCCGTGGCTCCGTCATGGCGTTGCACTCCTTTGCTCGATGACGGTCTAACGATAGTCGATTTCCTGGGTTACGTCAGGTCAACCTTTTCGGATAGCCTCTGAGTTCTCAAGCTCAAGCTCAAGGATCAGGCCCTCAGCTATTCACTGCCTTGAGAATCGCGACGGCGTTCTCGACGCTGCCGGCCGCCTTGAGCAACTGCTTGCCGAGACGGATGGCCTCCACCCAGGTGGCGGCCGAGTTCATCGGTGACTTCGGACGCGCCCCCTTAGCCTTCTTCGGACGCCCATCCGATTGCATATTCGCTTTCGATTTCACCAGGTAGACCAGGGTCTGACTGATCTTGTGGCCGTACTCCTGCTGGACCGCAGCTGCCACCTCGGCCGCTTTGGCGCCGGGCATTTTGGCGAGCACGATCCGGATCGCCAGGCTCTTGTTCTTCTTGGGGTCCGCCCGATCAGCTTTCGCTTTCTTAGCCATCGTATTTCTCAAAGTGATTGAAGGAGTAAGGCTGGTAACCGTTCACACCCCATCCTGAGTCAGACGGCAAATTGGGCTTCGCGCAAGACGTGATTTTTGCGACATCACCCGCATGCCGGTGAGGATGCAGATTCCCGATGAATTGGCGGCCGAAATGACCCCCGCGGTGCGGGCGTTCGTCGACGCGCTGCTCGACCGCATCGCCGACCTCGAAGCCCGCCTCAACCAGACGCCCCGCAACTCCTCCCTCCCGCCCAGCACACAGCACCCCCACGCCAAACCGGCCCTGCCGAAAGCCAAATCCGGCAGAAAACCCGGCGGACAGCCGGGGCATCCCAAGTCCGAACGGGCCCTCATCCCCACCGAACAGTGCCATGCGATGATTCCGTGCCGGCCGACCCGCTGCCGCAGTTGCGGCGAATCGCTGGCGGGCAGTGATCCGGCGCCGTGGCGGCATCAGGTCTGGGAGATTCCCGAGATCAAGCCGCTGGTCACCGAGTATCAGCGACAGCGCCTCACCTGTGCGTGCTGCGGCGAAACCACGTGCGGCGCGCTGCCCGACGGAGTGCCGCACTCTCAGGCCGGCCCTCGGCTGGTCGCCTTCGTGGCGCTGCTGATGGGCTGCTTCAAACAGAGCAAACGCCGCGTCGCCCTGTTCCTGGAACAGATCCTGAACCAACCCTGCTCGCCCGGCTGGGTCGTCAAACTGCAGAACCAGTCGACGGCCGCGCTCCGGCCGGCGTATGAAGCCGCGGCGAAACAACTGCCGACCGAAGACGTGCTCGGCATCGACGAGTCGCCGACGAAGGAAGGGCCGATCAAGAGCTGGCTGTGGACGTTCGTCGCCGGCGCGTACACGGTCTTTGCGCACCGAACCACGCGGGCCGCCACCGTGCTCGACGACCTGCTGACAGGCGCCTTTGCCGGCGTGGTGAACTTCGACCGGGCCAAGATGTACGGGAAGCACGGCCGGGTGCAGTGGTGCTGGGCCCATCTGAAACGGGACTTTCAGGCCCTGATCGACCATCCCGACCACCAGGTCAAGCGTCTGGGCCACGACCTGATGCGGCCGACGAAGGAACTCTTCCGGCAGTGGGCGCGGTGCCGCGACGGGACGATCACGCGTCGGGGGTTCGAGCGTCTGATGCGGCCGATCCGCCGGGAGATCGACGGGTTGCTGCTGCGCGGAGTGTACAGCGGGAACGCGAAACTGCTGGGAATGTGCGGGCCGTTGTACGATCACCGGGAGCGGCTGTGGACGTTCGTGGACGTGGCGGGTGTGGAGCCGACGAACAACGCGAGTGAGCGGGCGTTGCGTCCGGCGGTGATCTGGCGGAAGCTGAGCTTCGGGACGCAGAGCGCGTCGGGGAGCCGGTTCGTGGAGACGATCCTGACGGTGGTGGAGACGTGTCATCGGCGGAAGCGGAACAGCTTCGAGTACCTGACCGCGGCGGTGAGCGCTCACTTCCGCGGTCAACCCGCACCGTCACTGCTGGGCGGGGTGTGAACGGTTACGTCGTCGGCATCTCGTCCCAGCCCTGGGCAATGCGAACGGTTCGGAGATTCTCCTATGACACCGACTCTCCTGGAGAAACGTCTACTTCCCGCGCAGGTCGTACACCAGCAGCAGGCCCTGATCACGAATGAACAGCTTGCCGTCCGCCACCGCGGGGTGAG
>JANNQN010000059.1:0-4620 GCA_031400775.1 Planctomycetia bacterium
AGTCGGGCGGGAATTTTGTCAATCGAAAGGCGAGACGCTCAACCCATGAGTTCGGAAATCGGAGTGGGATCGCTGACCAGGTGCACCGGCCGGCCCTGCGGCGTGGGATAAATCTTGCCGGGGTCGATACCCAGCTTGCGGTAGACCGTGGAAACGAAGTTCTCCGGCGACAAGACGCGCTCGCAGGCAGCGTATCCGTTGCGGTCCGTGGCGCCGACCACTTGCCCGCCGGGAGTACCGCCGCCGGCAAACATGATCGACATGGCATTGGCCCAGTGGTCGCGACCCGGCGAGGCGCGGTCGGCCAATTGCGAGATCTTCGGCGTGCGACCGAATTCGCCCAGTGCCACGACGAGTGTCGTCTCCAACAGCCCGCGGGCTTCCAGGTCCTCGATCAACGTGGCGATCGCGTTTTCGAAGGGCAGGAGTTTTTTCGGCCAGCCGCTGAAGATCTCGGAATGGTGATCCCAGCCGCCGTCGTACAGGGTACCGAACGGCACGCCGGCCTCGATTAATCTCCGTGCCAGCAGGGCCCGCTGGCCGAAGCCATTGCGGCCGTATGCGTCGCGCACGCGGTCGGGCTCGGCGTGGATGTCGAATGCCTTTTGCGCCGCGGCGCTGTTCATCAGGTTGTAGCCCTGGCGATAGTACTCGTCCAAGGCGTTGACCGGGTCGGCCGCCGCCTTGTCGGTGATCCGTTGAAAGCGATCGACCAACTGCCGCAAATCGCGCCGCGCATGGAACCGATCGTCGGTGAGGCCCTGCGGCAGCGCCACGTCGCGCACGCGGAACTCCTTGCGGTTCGGATCGTCGGCCACGACGAATGGCGCGTACTTGGCGCCCAAAAAATTCGGACCGCCGGAGCGCGACATGCTCGGCATTGAGAAGTAGGCAGGCAGGCCCTCGGGCGCCCCGCGTTCGTAAGCCGCCACGGCGCCCATGCTGGGATGAAAGCTGACGAACGCGCCGCAACCGACCGGAATCCGCGGCGGAGCCCCGGTCATCATGTAGTGGTTGCCGGCCCCATGGTTGCCCTGGTTGTGGCACACCGAGCGGACGATGGCCAGGCGATCGGCGATGCCCGCCAGCCGCGTCATGTGCTGCGAAAACTGGACGCCGGGAATTTTGGTCTTGATCGGATTGAACTCGCCGCGGATTTCGGCCGGCGCGTCGGGCTTGGGATCGAACGTCTCGAAATGCGTCGGCCCGCCATCCATCCAAATCAAGATGCAACTCGTGGGGCGCCGTGCCGCGGCGTTATCTGGAAGCCCGGCTTCGGCCCGCAGCCGCAGCAAATCGACGAAGCTGCCGCCGGCCAACACGCTGAGCCCCAGTTGCAGACAGTCGCGGCGAGTCATGCCCGCGCAATTCTTGGTGATGGCCATGGCGGATGTCCTTAATCCTTGAAAACGAATTCCGGAGTGTTCACCAGCGCCCACATCAGGTCTTCGGTCGCCAGCCTGCGGTCGGCGCCTGCGTCGAAGATTTTCACCACGGCCTGCGCCTCGTCGGCTGTGGGAAAGCGGCTATAGATCGTGAGGTACAACTCTTCGACGATTGCGTGCGGCGATTTGTCGCTGGCCGCCAGACTGGCGGCGCGGCCTGTGTCGCTAGTGACCTTGCGATGCAGATTGGGCGCGTTCATCAGGTGCAAGGCCTGCACCACCGTGGCATCGGCGGCGCGCTCGTAGGGCGGATCCTGATTGGCGTCGGGCCGCCCAAACGCGTCCAGAAAGAGCGAATCCACGCGATGGGTCCAGATCTCCATGCTCCGCGAGTCGGCCGGCATTCCCTTGAGGTCTTCGGCCACGCCGGTCACGTCGCACATCGCGTCCAACAGGGCCTCGGCCCGCAGCCGCTGGCGATAGTGCCGCGAATAGTTGCGCGTGTCCGCGACGTTGCGCTCGTTCGGACTCGACGACAACGCATACACGTGCGATGTCATGATCCGCCGAATGAGCTTCTTGAGGTCATACTTTTGCGCGCGAAAATCGTCGGCCAGAGCCGCCAACAGGGCCGGGTTGCTGGGCGGATTCGTGCCCCGCAGGTCGTCGACCGGTTCGACCAGGCCGCGACTCATCAGATCGGTCCACACGCGATTTGCCGCCACCTGGGCGAAAAACCGGTTGTCCGGCGAGACCACCCAGTCGGCCAGCGCCTCGCGCGGATCTTCGCCGGGCCCGATTCCGCGGGCCGTGCCGAACAGCGGCTTCGGCTCGAGCACCTTTCCGCTGGTCGGATGCGAGACCGACCCGCTCTCGGCCACGAACACGATCTCCTCGCCTCCTGAAATCGGCGCCGAGATTCCCTCGCCCTTGTGCGTCACCCGGGCAAAGTAAGCGGCCAGGCTGTAAAAATCGTCCTGGGCCCAGACTTCGAACGGATGGTGGTGACACTTGGCGCATTCCAGCCGAATGCCCAAGAACAATTGGCTGACGATCGGCGTGATTTCGTCGGGCGTGCGGCGATCGCGAAACAACGTGGCGGCGCCGTTGCGCCAGGTGCTGCCTTGCGCCGTCAGTAGCTCACGCACGAACTGATCGTAAGGCAGATTGCGGCGAAACGCGTCACGGATCCAGGCGTCGAAGGCCATCGTGGGCTTGATGCCGACGCGATACGGATTAGGCCGCAACAGGTCGGCCCACTTGTTGGCCCAGAAATCGGCATACTCCGGCCGGTCCAAGAGCGCGTCGATCAACTCCTCGCGCTTCGAGGGCGCCGTGCTGGCAAGGAAGGCCCGCGCTTCGTCGGCCGTCGGCAAGCGGCCGATGACGTCCAAGAACGCGCGGCGCAGAAACGTCGCATCGGCAGCCGGATCGCTGGGCAAAATCGCCAATCGTTCGAGCTTGTCCCAGGCGTGTGCGTCGATAAAGTTCTTGCGCGGCAGGCTGGCATAAAGCTGCGTGTCGACGCGGATGGGCTGGGGTATGACCGCGTTCCAAGTACCGATCTTGTTCATGTAGCGAATCATGAGCGTGGTCTCGCCGCTTAATACGCCCGCCTTGATCAGTCCACGATCCAGCGACACCACACCGGGCTCGTTGGCCGTGATATCGCTCAAGGCCGTCACGTCGCGCACCGAGCCATCGGAATAATGGGCCAGCACGCGCAGTTGCCGAGATTCGCCGGCGGCCAATACTTGTTCGGGCGGCTCGACGCTAATCCGCTCGTGCGTCGGAGCTCCGGCCGTGGTGCGCGACATTCCCGAGGCAATCCACCGCCGCACGGTCTGGTACTGGGCGCTATCAAGCGGCAAACGCTGCCCACCGCCGTGCGGCAGGCCCAGCGAGGCTTTTCGGAGCAGCAGGCTATTGTCGGGAGCCGCCGGAAAGACCCTCCGGCCGTGGGCTTCCTTCGTGATCGCGGCAAAATCGAATTCGGGATCGAAGCCCAACAGCGACAGTTGAAATCCGTTCTGCCCGCGCGATTTTCCGTGACACGCGCCCGCGTTGCAGCCGGCCGAAGTCAGCACCGGCAGCACGTCCAACTCGAAATTGACTTCGCCCGCAACCACGGGCGCCATTGGAGGCGGCGACGGTTGGGTCTCGGATTGGGCCACCGCGAAACCCGCAAGCGAGGCCATCGCGGCCAGCCACGCAAGAGCTCGGAAGTGGTAGGCGCACAACATAGGCAGGCTAGCTGCGAGGAGGGACGTCGAGGCGGGTGGATCGAGCCCCTTCAATGTAGGCAATTTCGACCCAACAATCAACGTTGATGGGAATTGTGGACTTGACGTTCCATGCCCGACAATCCCACGGGTTTTTGCGGCTCGTTCTATCGACTATGGTAAGGGAATGGACGACGTTCAACGAGAATTCGTGGCCAAGACCCAAGCGACACTGCGGGCGATCAACACCTGGATAGATGACCTTGCTGCCCGTGGTGGCGTAGCTACTCCCGGCGAGATTGAATTGCTCGAAGCACTCAAGGCAAGCCTTCGGCAGTCACGGGAGATTATTTCGGAATTCGGGAGCGATGCCACTGAGGGCTAGCTTCCCTTCCTCCGCTTCTTCGCCGGTCGGCCCTGCGGCTGGGCCATACCTTCGCCAGCCGCTCGATCTACATCGGCCGCGTCTTGCTTCTTCGCTGGCCGTGGCGGCTTGGCGGCCTTCTTCTTCACCGCGGGCTTGCCGACGACCTTGGGCGCCTTCTTCGGTCGCTTCGGCCCATCGTCCGGCGGCGGCACTTGCATGGCGCGGCGAAGCGCTTCCTTCGGGGAGAGGCTAATCTTAATAGGCTTGGGATTGCTCATGCAGTCACATCGTATTCGTAGGCGGGCGGAACGAGTCCAATGCGTTTGTAATACTTGTTAATCGCGGAGACCAAGGCAACGCTTGCAAGGATCGCTCTAACGAACTTCACCGGATATTTCTTCCGCAGGCATGCTCCAGCCACCTCCTCCGGGCGATAGCGAAAGCAGTTGCCCACTTCAGCCTGAACCTGCAGGATGTAATCAGGATCAGCCCCCGTGCTTTGCAGCCACGGCAATCGCATCTAATTCTGTTGCACTATTGGTAGCGGCCTGAAAGAGTCAAGGGCCCTTGAAGTATCCCTTCGGAGGAACGTCACTCACGGAGGGTTTTTTCATGTCCCAGCGACTCGTGGCAGTTTTTACTCCGT
>JANNQN010000060.1:0-35957 GCA_031400775.1 Planctomycetia bacterium
GCCGCCGCCTGCTCTACACGCCGCTGGCCACTCGCTACGGATTGACGCGCAACATTCAGTTGTTCGCCAATCTGCCGATGGGTTACTCGAATACCCAGCTCTCGACTTTTGGAGTCAGCGATTCGATCAACCGGGGCGGAATCGGCGACCTGTCGGCGGGCGCCAGCTTCCACTTGTTAAAAAGCGAAGACCAACTGCCAGACGTCATCGCGACGATGGACTTTACCGCCCCCACGGGCGTGTTCGACACTCCCATTTTTGGCCAGGTGCCCGGATCGAATCTCGGTCAAGGCTTTTGGGCGCTGTCGGGATCATTGCTGTTCGTCCATCGCTACGATCCGGTGATCGTATTCTACGGCGGCGGAATTCGGCATCTGTTCGAGCGCGAGTTCGACGGAGTGTTGTTTTCGCCGGGCGAGCAGATTCTTTATCAATTCGGCGTCGGCTTCTCGGTCAACGACCGGGTGACGCTCAGCACGGCCTTCCAAGGCTTCTATATCACGAACACGCAACTCGACAACGAGACGATCGACGGCACGAACCTGGAGCCCATCAGCATTCGGTTCGCCGCTACCATCGCCCGCAACTGCCGGATCATCGAGCCGTTCGTGGCTGTCGGCATGACGCATTCGGCGCCGGCCGCGAACTTCGGATTGGTCGTCACCCTTTACTAGTGGGAACGCCGCATGTTGCCCGCGCCGTCATCGACCATGCCGCGCAAGCGTTGCCAGTGGATGCTGCTTGCCCTGAGCTCATTTGTCCTTTGCGCCCCGGCCCGCGCCGGTGAGCGCGCGCCGATTCGCGATCCCCAGCGAATCATTTACGAACACGTCTGGAGCTACCAGGAGCTTGCACGGCGGCAGATCGTCATGCAGCAGCAGGACTATTCCTGCGGCGCGGCCGTGCTGGCCACCGTGATTCGCTACTACTGGGGCGACCCCGCCGAGGAAGGGCATTTCTTGGATATGATGCCCAAGCTCAAATTGACCGAAGCCCAATTGAAGGATCGCATCGAGAACGGGCTGACGCTCACCGATCTGCGCGATCTAGCCAACATGGCTGGCTATCAGGCGTCGATGGGCAAGGTCAAGCTCGATGAATTGCGGCAAAGCCGCGTGCCGGTCATCGTGGGCATTAAAGTCAACGAGCACGATCATTTCGTGGTGTTCCGTGGCCTCGATAGCAGGTTTGCCTACCTGGCGGATCCGATCCGAGGCAATGTGCGCACCCCGGTCCCGGACTTTCTAAAGCAGTGGCAGAAAAACGCGATTCTCGTGATTGCCAAACCCAATGCGAAGGTGAAGGACGTCAATCCAATGGGGGTTCGCGAAACCGAAATCGTGCGCGGGGCGCTTAACGATCAAACCGTAAGACGCAATTACTTTGGAGTGCCGATCGTAAATCCGCTGCGAGTAGCACCCTAGCGCCCTGAATACCCCGAGGGCATGTGATCAATCGCCGGAGCTGTCAAACCTTGACGATTCCGGGGGCTATGACTCCTGGCGCGATAAAACGAGCGTCGGGGCCGTCAAAATCCGAATGAATTACCAACGAGGGGCTTCGCATCGGTCAACTGGCATCTTCCGGTCCACCGCCCTGCGATGCGTTGGCCAAATCCCGCAACCCGTCTAACGAGCGAAGAATTCCGATGGTTCACCAAACATCAACACGCTGGGCGGCCCTGGGCGCTGCGATTCTTATGGCGCCCTTGTCGCAACCTCTACTGGCGGATGGCCTCGCTCAACCCGCGCCGAGGCCAGCTCCGGTCTTCGTCGCCCGGCAGACGCCTTCGGCCAACGGCCAGGCCCCGCCCGTCGGAAACACCGCACCGAACCAGCAGCAGGCCGCCGTCATTATCTATCTGCCGGCGGGCACGCAACCATCTGACTTGCAAGCGCTCTTGGCCGGCGCCTCGACCCCGCCGGCCGCTGCGGGGCGGCAACCAGGACCGAACCCCGGACAAATCGCTCCGGCGCGACCCAGCGGTCCTGCCATGCTGCTCCCGCAACCCAGGCAGGCGGCGCCCGTACCCGCCCCTGGGTTGTCGGCGGTCAATCACACTTCACGGGCGTTGCTGCCGGCCCATTCACAATCGGCTCCGCTAGAGACCCAGATAGCCAACTTCGTCACGAATCCGCCGCCCCGCGAAGTTCCAGCGGCCGCTCAAATCACCCAACCACAAGTTGATTCAACAGTCCAATCCGGCGAACCTCGGCAGCGAGCCTTGATTCCGGCTTCGTCGCTGCCGCTGAAGATCAACGAATCGCAGGCTTCGCGCGGCTTCTTCGAATGGCCCGAAGGCATGAGAGCCAAATCGGAGGAAGAAACCCCGGCCCCTCAATCGCCGATTGCCAAGCGAACCAGGGCCATCTTCCGTTCGCCTGAAATTCCCAGACCGGTCAGCGAGGAAGGGCAAGTAGCCGTGCAGCCCGCCACGGCACAACCGCCAGCACAGGCCCCGCGTGCTCGCGCGCTGTTCAGTCAACGGCCAGAAGCGCCGATCGCGGCGCCCCCGGCGGTCAGCCCGGCGCCCATGGCGCCCAGTGAGCCAGTCACGCTCGGGCCTTACGCGCCCGAGCCGCCGCGCATACACGGCGCGTCGCACGAGCCGGTCGTTCAAGCGCCGGTGCAAGCCGCACTGGCAGTTTCGGCTAAGCCGCAAGCGGTGTTGCAATCGCACAGTACCCCGCCGCAACATGCCCAGCCTCGAGCCCTGTTCGCCAAGCCGGTCGACGATCGCTCCTCGGTGTTGACCGTCGCCGAACAAGTCCTCGGTCCCAATGTGCTGCCGCCCAGTCCGGCCGTTCAAGGACAGCCCGCGCAAACGACTGTGGGTCAGCCCGCCGCGCCGTCCAGTCGTCCGAAGTCCAAGGCGCTGTTACCCAAGTCGTTGTTTGTCCGTGCAAAGCCTGGAACTCCGGCCGAGCCGGATCCGATCAAGAAATACCTTCCGACGAACTATCCGGCCGGAGCGACATCTCGGGCCGCCGCCAGCGCGCCGCAGCATGTTGCGCAACCGAGTGTTGCTCCATCAGCGGCCGCTTCCGCGGGCGTGACTCACACGCGGTCGCTGTTTCCGCTCAAGTTCTTCGGAAAACAAACTGAGACGGCCCCGACTGACGTATTGCCACCCGCGAGCCATCAAGTTGCCAACTCGAACCAGACCCCGACTTTGGCCGCGACTCCGCCGAACGACGCTGCGAGCGACATTGTTCGGCCCAGCCTGCAACCGATGCCGGCTACCGCGCCTGGAACTTCGCTGGCGCTGCCATCCGAGAGCGACGACTCGACGAGTGGCAATGCGAATAGCGCGCTGGCGGCTGTCTCCAGCAAGTCGGCTGATCGAGAAGCGACAGACGAGGGCGACTGGCGCCCCAGCAAGCGCCGCCGTAAGCCTACGGGCGGACAAAAAGCCAAGGAAGCAAAGACCGACAGCGAACCGGCGGCCAAATCGGAACCAACCCCCGCGGCGATGTCGGAAGGACAATTAACACGTGAATCTGAAACTCCGGCTGGCCAGGCCATTGTGAAAATCGAGAGGGCGGTCAGGCCGGCGCCGGCGGTGATCGTGCCGCTGGCCGAGCCGCTGCCGGCGGCGCCGAGGGCTGTCGTCGACCGCGACGAAACTCCGCTGAACAACGCGCGGGACATCGACACCGCGGTGAAGCGTTCGAGCGCTTCGGAAGCCGAGATTGTCGGCGGATCACCGTCAGTGGCGACAGACGTGCCGCACAAGCGTCGGCCCGTGATCATCCGCCCCCAGAGGCACGACGAATCGAAACCCAAGCGGCCGAATCCGGTGCGAGTCGTCCGCGGCGGTTCCGATTCGGAAGCCGGACCTACTGCGGGCGTCAACGACGACGAGGGTGACGCCGATCGCGAGGCAGTCGTTGCTTCCTCCGCTCCCGCGAAACGCCCGAAGTCCACGCGACCGTTGGCTCGCGGCTTCGATCCGAGCGCCGTCCGCAGCAACCCGTTGCGATAGTCGACCCCGCGTGGCCGTTGTCTATCTCTCGCAACTTCTGCCGCGTCGTTGACGGCGCCGTGCGCTATTAGCATAATTGCCCGCTCTGGCCGAACCTTTCGACTGCCTTGGGTCGCTTGGGCCGGTCTGCCCCGGGAGTCACGATCATGCTGTGCGGCCGTTTCGGTGCGTTGTGCCTTCTCATTGCCCTCGTGGCGCCCACAGCCGTGGCCGAAGGGGAGTGGAAAGTCGGCCTGGCCAAGGTCGCGATAACCCCCTCGCAGCCAACCTGGTTAAGCGGCTACAGCAGCCGCACCCAGGCTGCCGACGGCAAAGTACACGACCTGTTCGCCAAGGCCGTCGCCATCGAAGGCGCCGACAGTACGCGGCTCGTGCTGCTCACTTTGGATCTGGGATCCGTCAGCCCTTACATGACCGAGCGGGTCTCCGAGACAGCCGGCAAGCGCTTTGGCCTGCCGCGCGGAAGCCTGGTGCTGAACTGCTCGCATACGCACTGCGCGCCTGAAGTCGCAGCCGAGCGGCGGGTGTTTCACAATCTGTCGGACCAGGAAGAAGCCAAGCTGGCGGCGTATGTCGAGCAACTGATCGGCAAGCTGACCGATCTGATCGGCGCGGCGCTGGGCGATCTGCGGCCGGCCCGATTGTCCGTGAGCCGCGCCAGCGCGTCGTTCGCATTCAATCGCCGCCATGCAACCGGCATCGACCATTCGGGCCTTACGGATCGCGAGGTGCCCGTATTGCGCATTACGGATCTCGACGGCAAACTACGAGGCGTCTTGTTCGGATACGCGTGTCACAACACGACGCTGGCCTTTCAGCAGTATTGCGGCGATTATGCCGGATTCGCCCAGCATGACATCGAAGAGCGGCATCCGGGAGTCACCGCGCTGTTTGTCATGGGCTGCGGTGGCGACCAGAATCCGCAACCGCGACACGGGCCGATGGGCCTGGAACATGCCCGACGGCACGGCAAGGAACTGGCCGACGCGGTTGAAAAGGCGTTAGCGAGCGACGGGACCGAGCTGCACGGCGACCTGCGATTGGCGTACGATGTTGTTTCGTTGGACTTGGAGCCGCTGCCGGCGATCGAGCAGCTTCGCCGCGACGCCGAAACCGGTTCCGAGCACGCGCGGCGCAAGGCGGCTTATCTCTTGGCCATTATCGACTCGGGCGGCCGCGTACCGCTCGCGCAACCCTGTCCATTGCACGTGGCCCGAATCGGCAACGGGCTGCTTTTGGTTTTCATCAGCGGAGAGACTGTCGTCGACTACTCGCTGGCCTGCAAGCGAGAGTACGCGGGCCCGTTCGTATGGGTTGCGGGCTATTGCGACGACGTGTTTGCCTACCTGCCCTCGCGGCGGGTGCTGTTGGAAGGCGGATACGAAGGCCGTAGCGGCATCGTGCATCAACTGACCGCGACGCCATTCTTGCCGAGCGTGGAAGAACGGGTCATGCAGGGCATCGCCCGACTGGTTGCTGAAGTTCAAGCCGATCGACCGTGAATTCCGCCGCAACGAAAGGATTACAGCTCGCCATGAACTATCTCTATCTCGCCTTGGCGATCGTGGCTGAAGTGATCGCCACCACGGCGCTGAAACGAACCGAACAGTTTACCCGCCTCGGACCGAGTGTGATCGTCGCGGTTGGTTATTTCGTGGCGTTTTACCTCCTCACGCTCGTGCTGGACCGGATGAGCGTGGGCGTGGTGTATGCCATGTGGTCGGGGCTGGGAATCGTGCTGGTCACGATTGTCGCCGCGGTGTTGTATCGCGAACGACCGGACGGGGCGGCCATTCTGGGCATGACGCTGATCGTGGCCGGCGTGTTCTTGATGAACCTGTTCTCCAAGACCGTGAGCCACTAGACGAGCCGTCGTGTAAGGCATTTATGGGCGCCGTCGATTAGTCGGCCTTGAACTCGGCGGCAAAGGCCTTCGCATTCAACTCTTGGCCGGTCGCATGTTTGGTCAGTTCGTTCCAACTGAGCCGCGCGCCGGGCTCGAAGACCCGCTGTTTCATAAACTTGCCGACTTCCTTGTTGTCGACGTAATACGCGTTCGGCGGATCCGAGGAGTGCAAGATCTCGCGGGCGATCGTGGCGTGGACCTGGCAGGCGAACAACTGGCCCATCATGTAATTGTGGTAGTAGGCCGGTGCGCTGACGATATGGATTTTGCTGGCGTAGTCTGGGCCATTGGGGCCAGCGGGCCGCTTGACCAGTTGGTAGCGCTCGACCATGTCCCACCACAGCTTGTTGAGATCCTGATCGGGATTGTCGTACAGCTCCTTCTCAAACCGCAACATCACCTGGCACCAGCGCGAAAAGATCAGCAACTGGTTGCGGCGCATCTTCTCGCCCGTCTCGCTGTAGGCCTTCGCGTCGGGCACCGATACGCCCATCGCCACCAGCCATTCGCCGCTTTTCGAAAACCGCTCGAACATCATGGCCACGCCTTCGGTGGTCAAAATGTGCGAGTTCGTGCGCAACGTGTAGGGCACGCTGGCCGGAATGAACTTGCTGCTGTACACCGAGTGCCCCAGTTCGTGCAGCATCGTGCCCATCCAATACTCATTTGGCACGATGTTGGCCAACACGCGCACGTCCCCCTCGCGATCGATGTCGGTGCAGAAGGCGTGCGGGCTTTTGCCCGGCTTCTCGTACAGGTCGCTGCGCTCGATGACGTCGTCGATCGGCAGGCCGATGCCGGTGTAGAACTTGCGGCACAGCTTCAAGATGTCGGCGCTTGCGAACACCTGGTCGAGGTTCGTGCTGAATATGGCCGGTGATTCCTGAAAGAACGGATCGTGATAGTGCCAGGGCCGTAGTTCGTCGACGCCAATCGAAAAATCGGCCGACAGCTTGGTATCGATTTCGGCCTTGGCGGCGGCAAACGGCCCGCGCGTCAACTCGTCCAACTCATCGAACAGCTTGAGAACCTTCGCCTGATCCTGCTCGTTCAGGTACAGTTGCATGGCATGGTAGTTCTTGAAGCTCAGCTTGCGGGCGGCTTCATTTCGCAGGAAGACCAACTGCTTCAGATCGGCTTCGACCGCTTTGCCCACTCCCTTGCTCGATTCCCAGACCGCTTGGCGCTGCTTCGAATCCTTGGATTCCTTCAAGATCTTCCGCACCTGGCTGTCGGGTATCTCGCGCCCGTCGAGCTTGGCGCGATAGACGTTAAAGGCCTTCTCGATCTCGTTGGCCTTTGACGTGATCCGCTTGAGAAGCTCGGGATTGACCTGCTTTTCCAGATACAAGCGATAGAGCACGTCGATCTCGCGCGCGAGCGTAGCGTCGCCAAGCTTGGACGAGTGCAGGGCCTTGAGCGTCGCAAAACGGTCGCGATCGGAAAGGGCCTGATCGCAGCGATTCTGAGCCTCGACCTTGGCGGCAAAGTCCGCGTCCTTGCCGGTCGTGTTCGCATTCCACCAGGCCAGGTTCAGCGCGATCTCGAGCGGACGCACCAGCGAGTCATGCGTGGCAATGAAGCTGCGTGCGGCCGCGTCGGGACTGGCATCTTTGGCTTTTTGCTGCGCCGTCGCCAGACTGCCGCCGGCCAAAATCATGCTTGCCAATCCCAATGCCGCGATGCGTGACAGTCGAGTATTGTTCATCGTTGCGATTCTCGGTTGAGTGATTGAGGCCACTTTGTTGCTCTCTAAAGTAATTGCCGGCAGGGCACAGACATTATTTTGCCGCGGCGGTCGTGGTGCTGCTAGCCAGAACCGGCAGCAGGACCCGCGATGGACTGTCGGCGCTGTGATGCACGGTGTTGCGCGCCTTGGGAGCCTTGTCGTAGCTCGCCAGCGGCTCCCAGATGTTCGAGTGGGGCTCGAATCTGGGCGAATTGCTGCTGCTGACGTGAATCGCGATTTTGTGCCCCTTGTTAAAGGCGTTGGCGGTCGACCACAGGTTGACTTGGATCGGGTACGCCTTGCCCTTTTCGGCCCGCACCATGCGGTTGAACCCCTCGCGAAAGCGTAATCGAAAACCCTGATCCAAAAGCAGGGCCTCGTAGCCATTCGGATACACGTCGATCAACTTGACCACGAAGTCGGTGTCTTCGGCATCGGAGCTGACGATCAAATCCGCCCGGATTTGGCCCACGACTTCGATCGGTTCGGCCAGTGGTTCCGTTTCGAACTTTAGCACGTCGCTGCGACCGCTGACGGCGCGCTGATCCATTGGGCCCAGCGGTAGCATCAAGTTGTTCCCTCCGACGGTCGGCACGGGATCCTTGGGATCATAGACAAACGAGCTGGTGGCTTCGGAAGCGCTGGCATTTGCGGCGGGCGCTTGTGGCGATAGTTTGCCCGCGGCGGCCAGATAGTACGGCCGCAGGTCGGTCTTAAGAGGCCATGCATCGGCGGTCCGCCAGGCATTGCCGGGCGCCGCGGCGTCCATCGTGTCGCCCATCATGAAGTAGCGAACGGCCGGCTCGCGCTCGATGCCGTTGTCGACACCTTTGAGCCAATGGTCGAACCAGCGAAACGCCAATCCAGAGTCCTGGCGACCAGCATCGTCCGGATACTTCAGGTCGCCCGCCAACCGTCCGTGTCCAAAGGCGCCCATGACGAGCTTCTGGTTTCCTCGCGCCGGTTCGGCGCCCAGGTTTTGCAAGCCCACGAAGCAGTCGATGTTTCCCTGGCTGAAGATGTCGTACCAGCCGCCAATGTTGATCGTGGGCGTCTTGATCTTGGAGAAGTAATTCTGAATATCGCGATCGCGGAAGGAATCGTCGTACACCCGATGAATCGGCCGCGGCACGTCGGCCGGAGGCACACCTTGCCGCCGCAACCATTCCTCATTTAGGTTCTTCAAGAAAATTCCGCCCGGGTAGCCCGAGTAATGATAGGAGCTGCCGTGCGCGACGGTCACGACGTTGCAAACCAGGTGCGGGGCGCCGCTCATCGCCGCGTGGTTGGCGGTAATGCCCATGGCCGAGCCGCCGATCATGCCGACCTTCCCATTCGACCACGGCTGGGCAGCCGCCCATTCGACCGTATCGTAGCCGTCTTCCATGTCATCGATAAACGCGCGGTACACGCCCTGGCTGCCGAACTTTCCGCGGCAGTCTTGCACGATCCGCACATATCCACGGCGGGCGTACTCGGCCTCTTGCTTCTCGCGCTCGTCGGCCTTCCCCTTTCCATACGGAGTCCGCGTCATCACCACGGGCCAGGGCCCTTCGCCCGGCGGCAGGAAGACGTTCGTCGCCAGTTGCACGCCATCCCGCATCGGCACCATCACTTCGCGGGACTCGGCCCATGCGACCGCGGACAGACACCAGGAGAGTAGCACTGCCAGGATGGCAAAGACGCTCATTCGCCGTGAAACGAACCTGGCAACCATGGCTATTCTCCTGCCGAAAGTGAGGTTGAAGCATGAACCCATTCGCCGGCCGCGACGATTATCGTCCTGTCGCCGCACGGGGTCAATAAAGCCGGCCGCGATGAGCCAACCGCCGAGTGGGCAATTCGACCGCTGGGAAAAACGCCCCAACTATCTCCCAGCCCCCTGCCGAAACGCGGATGCCCGCATGGTAAGATTGACGCGGGTCGGCCGCGGCCTGCCGTAGCGGTATGTCCGCCGGCCGCAGCCAGCGATGCGAATTCGGCTTTGTGGCGCGCTAGTTTGTAAGTTTTGAATCGGAGACCGGCCGTGCACGATCGAGTCGTTACCGCCGTTATTCTGTCGCTCGCCTTGATCGGTTGTGCCGGCCGCCTGGCGGCCGAAGAGGCGGCGCCTCGCATCACGATTATCAGAGCCGGCCGGCTGTTCGCGGGCGATGGCGACGCGTATCAGACTAACGTGGCGATCACGATCGAGGGCTCTCGGATCAAGTCGATCGCCCCTTTGGCCGATGCGAAAATTCCCGAGGGCGCCAAGGTGATCGACCTGAGCACGGCGACCGTGCTGCCCGGGCTGATCGATTGCCATACGCACCTCAGCGGTCGGGCGGACCGCTACGATGAAATCAACATATTCAAGAGCACGCCGCACCACAGCGCCTTTGCCGCCGTGGTGCATGCCCGCAAGACGCTGGAGGCCGGTTTTACTTCGGTTCGCGACGTGGGTTCGCGGCCGTTTCTGGCGGTTGATCTGCGCGATGCGATCGCCGAAGGGTTCGTCGTCGGTCCGCGCGTGGTGGCCAGCGGGCCAGGGATCTCGATGACCGGCGGCCACGGCGACTTGAACCGGTTCGCGCCGCAGGTTCGCGTGACGACGTTTCCCGACGAGAGGGATTTTCGCATCGCCGACGGTCCGGACCAGGTGCGGCAGGTCGTGCGGGCGCAGATCAAGCACGGCGTTGACTTGATCAAGATACATGCCTCGGGCGGGGTGCTCTCGCGTGGAGATACTCCCGGCGCCGCTCAATTCACAGTCGAAGAGATCAAAGCCGCGGTCGACGAGGCGCACGCCGCGGGCCGCAAGGTCGCGGCCCATGCGCATGGAACGCAAGGTATCAAAAACGCGCTCGTGGCAGGAGTCGATTCCATCGAGCACGGCAGCCTGATCGACGATGAGGGCATCCAGATGATGCTCAAGCAAGGCACGTGGCTGGTGGCCGATATCTATAACGACGACTACCTGTTGGGCAAAGCGGCGGAGCTAACGCTGCCGCAAGAGTTCATCGATAAGGAGCGCGCGATCGGTCAGCTCCAGCGCGATAATTTCGCCCGGGCCGTTAAAGCAGGCGTAAAGGTGGCGTTTGGCACCGATGCGGGCGTTTATCCGCACGGCGACAATGCCAAACAGTTCTTTTACATGGTCAAGTACGGCCTAACCCCCGCGCGAGCCATGCGATCGGCCACGTCCGACGCCGCCGAG
The DNA here is from genome assembly GCA_031400775.1 of Planctomycetia bacterium. Lineage (GTDB taxonomy): Bacteria > Planctomycetota > Planctomycetia > Pirellulales > PALSA-1355 > PALSA-1355. The sequence goes on from JANNQN010000060.1 coordinate 10,817, forward strand.
CTGCTAGGGCGAGCGAAGGACGTCGGTCGCGCCGCGCCCGGGATGCTGGCCGACCTGGTCGCGGTCGGCGGAGATCCGCTCGCCGATGTGCGGGCCCTGGAGACGGTCGGGTTTGTGATGAAAGATGGAGCCGTCGTCAAAGACAGTTTGAGCTCGCCGGGCGCCGCGCAGCCGCAGGCCGCTTACTCACCCGAGGAAAACGGCAAGCCCTTTGGCATCGATCGGCTGCCTCCTCTGACGACTTCGCGCGTGGCAGGCTCCCCAGATCCTCCGTTGCCATACCGGGCGAAGCGGGTCTATCCCGAACTGAAGCTTTCGCTTCCGCTGACGGTGGTGCGACAGCCGGATAGCGACAAGCTGGTGAGCATCACTCAGGATAGCGCCAATGGACCTTCGAGCATCGTTCGGTTCAGCGACGACGAGCAAGCGACGACGTCGGAGTTGGTCCTGCGACTCGAGAGCACGGCCTATGACCTTACGTTTCATCCCGACTTCAAGAACAACGGCTATCTGTATGTCGGCAACAACGGACCGGTCGTAGGCGCCACAAAGCCCAAGGCCACGCGTGTGACACGCTATACGATGAGTCGCGAGCCGCCGCACGCGATCGATCCGCAGTCGGCGCTGGTGATCATCGAGTGGCCCTCGGATGGTCACAACGGCGGCGCCGTGGCGTTCGGCAAGGATGGCATGCTCTATGTCACCTCGGGCGACGGCACGTCCGATTCCGACACCGACCTGAAGGGCCAGGACCTGAGCGGCCTGACCGCGAAGGTGCTGCGAATCGACGTCGACCATCCCGCCGCAGGGCAGAACTACTCGACGCCGGCGGACAATCCCTTTGTCGCGACGGCGGGCGCTTGCCCCGAGACCTGGGCCTACGGCCTGCGAAATCCGTGGAGGATCGCCGTCGACGAGGTAAGCGGCCACCTGTGGGTCGGCGACAATGGCCAAGATCTGTGGGAGCTTGGGCACCTGGTACGCAAAGGGGACAATTTCGGCTGGAGCGTGCTGGAAGGCAGCCATCCGTTCTATCTCGATCGTCGTCCCGGCCCCACGCCGTTCGTCAAGCCGACGATCGAGCACCACCATTCGGTCGCCCGTTCGCTCACCGGCGGGATTGTTTACTACGGCGAAAAACTGCCGGAGCTGCGCGGGGCTTATGTGTATGGCGACTATTCGACGGGCAAGATTTGGGCCATCAAGCACGACGGGCAGCAGGTCCTTTGGCATCGAGAGATCGCCGACACCGCGTTGCAAATAACGGGCTTTGGCACCAGCGCGCGCGGAGAACTACTCGTTGTCGATTATCGTGCCGATGGTCAGGGCGGCTTTTACGCGATTGAGCCATCGGAGACGTCGTCGGGTGATACTCCGCAGGCTCCCTTCCCAACTCGACTCAGCGAGATCGGATTGTTCAAGTCCCTCAATCCGCTCGTGGCGGCCGACGGCCTGCTGCCTTACTCGGTGAACTCGCCACTGTGGTCGGACGGCGCCGCGAAGGATCGTTACATCGCCATACCCTCGGTAGCCGGCAAGACGCCGAAAATCGAATTCACCGCGGCACGGGGGTGGAACTTTCCCGAGCGGACCGTGCTGGTCAAGTCGTTCGCCCTCGACGGCCAAGCCGGCCATGCCGCCAACCACCGCTGGATCGAGACCCGGCTGCTCACGCGGCAGCAAGGCGAATGGATCGGCTATAGCTATCGATGGAACGACGAGCAGACCGAAGCCGAGCTGGTCGGGGCGGAAGGAGCCGATGCAGATTTCGCTGTTCTCGATTCTGACGAGAATCCCTCCGGCTCGTGGCGGCGGCAATCGTGGCACTATCCGAGCCGGACCGAGTGCATGGTCTGTCACAGTCGAGCCGCGAATTACGTGCTTGGACTCACGACGCTTCAGATGAACAAGGACCACGACTATGGCGGCGTGGTCGACAATCAATTGCGCACGCTGGCGCACCTGGGATTGATTAACCTTGCAAAGTCTCCCACGGATCACGGTAAGTTGGTGGATCCTTACGATTCGAACACGGACCTCGACGCGCGAGCCCGCTCGTATCTGCACGCCAATTGCTCGAGCTGTCACGTCATGACCGGCGGAGGCAATGCCGCGATCGAACTTGAGTTCACCATGCCGCGCGACAAGATGAACGCCGTCGACGTCGCGCCGCTGCACCATACGTACAACTTGCCCGATGCGCGCTTGATCGCTCCCGGGGCGCCGGAGCGTTCGGTGCTGCTCGAGCGCGTTTCTCGTCACGGGGCGGGCCGCATGCCCCCGCTGTCGACAACGGTGGTCGATAAGCAGGCCGTCGCACTGTTGACCGAGTGGATTCGGCAGATGAAACCGGCGCCGCCCGTTGCCGCGGCGGCGGAGTAGCCGGCCGACGGCTTAGGTGAACCAGAACCGCTTTCCCTGTTGGAACGCCTCGACGCCGCGACGCGTGCTTTCGCTGCGCATCACCGGGTGCAGGCTCTGCGATTCCAACTCTAGCGCCGCGTCGAGAGGTAAGTGCGACCCTTCTAGCGCCGAGTTAAGATCGGCCAAGAGGCAATCGCGCGGCTGCTGACAAATTTGTCGGGCCATGGACATCGCACGCTCGAGCCCCCCGCCGGTCGGCACAACCTCCCAAACCAGGCCCAACTGGTAAGCGCGGGCAGCATCGATGCGCTGGCCCGTGATGATCAGCGGCAAGGCGCCGCCCCAGCCGATCAGTCGCGGCAAATAGACCGTGCCGCCGTCGACGAGCGGTACTCCCCAGCGCCGACACGCCACTGAAAAACTGGCCTGCGGCTCGGCGAGCCGGATATGTCCATGACAGAACAACTCGAGCCCGCCGGCATAGGTGTAGCCTTGCGAGACCGTGATGACCGGTTTCTTCTGCACGATCCGCGTGCCGCCCATCGGTCCGGTGCCGTGTTGGACAAAAGCGGTAATCTCCTCGCTCGTCGCGTCCAAATGGGCCAGGCTGGCCAACGCTTTCAGGTCGGCACCGGAACAAAATGCCTGGTCCCCTGCTCCGTGCAGCACGGCAACGGTGAGCGAATCGTCGTCGCGAAAGTGTCGCCAGGCCTCGAGCAGCAAATGCGCGGTCGCACGGTTTACCGCGTTGTGTACTTCGGGGCGATTGATCGTGATTTGCAGGATGCCCCCGCCATCGACCTCGTGGCGCGTGAGCAAGAGCGGTTCATTGTTAGTGGATCGCTCATTCATCATTGATTCTCCGACAATGTGGATCTCAAAGTAGACTGCGATTCGTTCTCCCCTCGCCCCTTGCGGGAGAGGGGCGGGGGTGAGGGGTTCTGAATAAGCGTCAGTTGATTTTACGCGAAACGTCTGACACGATGTAGCGGCAATGATTGCTCCAATGCGGATCATCGACTTGAGCGTGCCCCTTGCGCATCAGGCTTCCAGCGAGCCGATGCCGGCCGACATCCATTATGTGACGCACGAAGGTGAAGGCCGCGAGCAGATGGAGCGGCTATTGGGCGTACGCCGCGAAGACCTGGTCTACTCCGGTGGGTTGGGGTGGGCCATCGAAGAGGTTCGCGCGATCACGCATACTGGCACCCACGTCGACGCCCCGTTTCATTATGCCCCCACGAGCGAAGGGCAACCGGCTCGCACGATCGACCAGGTGCCGCTTGAGTGGTGCTTCGCTCCCGGCGTTGTGCTCGACATGCGCCACAAAGCCGCTGGGGAATTGATCGACGTTGACGATGTCACCAAGGCGTTGCGAGCGATCGACTACCGCCTGCGCCCGCTTGACATCGTGCTCATCCAAACGGGAGCCGACAAACGCCTGGGCTCGCCCGATTACTTCGGCCAGCCGGGCCTCGGTCGCGAGAGCACGCTGTGGCTGGTCGAGCAAGGCGTGAAGGTGATCGGCATCGACGCTTACACGCTCGACCGGCCGTTTGCCGACATGATGGCCGATTATCAACGCACAGGCGACGGGAGATACATTTGGCCAGCCCACTTTGCGGGCATTACGCGCGAGTATTGCCAGATCGAGAAGCTGGCGAATCTCGACCTGCTTCCAAGGCCGCACGGTTTCTACGTGTCGTGCCTGCCGGTCAAGATCGAGCGCGCGAGCGCCGCCTGGTGCCGCGCCGTGGCACTGGTACCGACGCCATAGGCTTCGGCCTACAGCTTGTATCCCTCGCGATACGTCGGCGTGATGACTTCGGCAACTTCCGGCGCGTTCGTGGCCTTCAAGTTCTTGGCATCCCACTCGATCTTCTTACCGGGCGAGCCGGGCTCGGCGGCGGCCCACACCGCCAGGTTGCCCAACAGAATCGTCTCGGTCAGGGGACCTGAATAGTTGGGAAAGTTCGATCGCGCCGGCGGACCGCCCTTAATTGCCTTGGCCAACTCCGTGAAATGGCCAGGCGATTGTTCGTACTCGACCTTGATATCCGTCGCGCCGGCGAACAATTTGTAACCTCGCTCGCAATAGTCGCCGGGAGCCAACAACTTGCCCTTCTCGCCGATCAAGAGCACGCCGGTTTTGCTGATCTGTTCGCTATCGAACAATTCGCCCGGCGGTTTCTTGCCGCCGTCGTACCAGGTCATCGTCAGCGCGGGGCGGAGAGCGTCGGCGGGGAAGTCGTACTTGATGATCGACCACTTTGGATAACTGTCGCGATTGTGCCCGGCTGTTTCGGCCTGAACGCCCGTCGGATCGCGCAAATCGAGGGCCATGTACGGCATGTTTACCGTGTGACAGGCCATGTCGCCCAATGCGCCCGAGCCAAAATCCCACCAGCCGCGCCAGGCGTGGGGGTGGTAGCCCGGTGCATACGGCCGCAGCGGGGCGGGTCCAAGCCACAGGTCCCAGTGAACGTTGGACGGAATCGTTCCCTCGGATGGACGCGGATTCCCCTGGGCCCAAGTCGGCCGGTTCGTCCAGACGTGAACTTCCTTCACGTTGCCGATCACGCCGGCTCGCACCGCGGCAGCCGTCTTGCGCAGCGGCGGGAACGACGTGCCCTGGTTGCCCATCTGCGTGGCGACGTACATTTCGCGGGCGATCTCGCCCAACTTGCGGGCTTCGGAGATCGTGCGCGTGAGCGGCTTTTGCGTGTAGCAAGCCTTGCCCATGCGCATGGACGTAGCCGTGGCGGTGGCATGCATGTGATCGGGGATGCTGACGGTAACCGCATCGATCGACTTGCCCATTTCGTCGAGCATCTTGCGGAAGTCGTTGTAACGAGCGGCGCCCGGAAAGCTTATGTCGCCAGCCTTGGCCAGGGTGTTGTCGTCGATGTCGCAGATCGCCACGATGTCGCCGTGGCGCTTGGCGTCGGCAGAATCGGAGGTGCCTTTCCCGCCCACGCCGATGCAAGCGAAGCGAATCCGCTCGTTGGGTGAGTTGCTTTCCTCGGCGGCGGCCGTGCCGGAAACGAACACGCCCACGCCGGTCAATGCCGTCGTCCGTAAGAATCCTCGTCGATCAGTCAAATACGACATGGCAAGCAGCTCCAGAGGGATGAAATCGATAGCGATTTGACCGGGCCCACTGGCTAGACGATAGTCTCTTCGACAACGGCCTGCAAATCCCGCTGGGCCCTGTCGCGAGGGTCTTTGACCTTGATGAACGGCGTAGGCTTGCTACGTCAGGTCGGCCAGCAGTGAATCGAGCAGCTCATCGTCCAGCCCAAGGGAGTCCGCCACGGCGTCGAATTTCTGAAGCAGGGCCCTCGATCGCCGGCTGTTCGTGTCGTGCAAGTACTGGAACAGTTTGGCTGGGATGCCACTTTTGAGATCGAGGTTGTCGATCCGGTTCGTCAACCACTTGGGCACCCCACCTTCCTGGCTGGTCGTGGCCGGAGCCGCCAGAGCCGAGGCCACGCCACCGTCGCCTTCGCCGTCGGCTTCGGGCGCCGCCGGCGCCGTGGTCAGGTTCAGGTACTTTAGCGCGGTCGTAGAATTCGTGCCGTTCAAACGAGCGGCACTTTCATCCTGCACGTTCACGCTGGCATTGCGCTGCACGTCGTAAATGTTCGTGATCGGAATGTTCATGGCTAGCGCGGCTGGATTGGCCCGGATAGCGGACTCGTCCTGCACGTTGACCACCGAGTTGATGGCCGTGTCGCCCGCGCCAGTGTTGCCCGGTGCGCTGCCGAAGAAGAACACATCGCCCCAACCCGCCGGATAGCCGATCTTCTGCGGGAATCCGGTATCGGCGTTGGCCAGCACGATTACTTCCAGCCACTGCTTGATGGGAGCGCCGGTGTTCCAAATGATCGTCACCCGGTCTGAACCGGCCGTGCCGGCCCCAGCTCGCACCGAGATGCTCGTGGGAGCATTGGCCGTGCCCCACAGGCCGGGCGAGTTGTTGTTGCCGACGCGGAAAATGAAGTCGTTGGCCGAGATGTTCGGGTGCGAGCCGGTGATGTCGACCATGATGCCGTTGATGCCCTTGGTGTAGCTGGAGACGTTGGCAAAGGTGGCCGCGCCGGCAGCTTCCCACAGGTAGGCCGTCTTGTCGGTGGCGATGGAATTGTCGTCCGACGCGTTGATGGCTAGGTTGTTGCCGTCGTAGCGCGTCGCACCACCGCCCGACTGGTTGTAGAACAAACGACGGCCGACGACCTGCGCGGGCGCGGGACCGGAGGTATAGGTGAATTGACTGGTAGCGGGTGCTGACGTCGCATATGGCGTCGTCACCGTGACGTTGACTGCGCCGGCGGCGTGCGGCGGCGAGGTTGCCACAAGCTGCGTATCGGAGAGGATCGTGACGTTCGTAGCTAGCGTCGACCCAAAGCGGACCTCGAGCATTCCGGCCGCGCCGGAGAAATTCAGACCGTTGATGGTAACGGCCGTTCCGCCCGCCGTGGGGCCCGAGGTTTGGCCCAGGCTGGTTATTCGTGGCGACAGATCAACCGCTTCAAAGTTGTTGCCCAGAATCTGACTCAAGTCATGCAGGTCGTCGTCATCCCAGCGAGACGACGGGGCGCCGCTGAGATACCAACCGCTGCCATTGTCCGCGACGATCATTCCATATGTTTTCAGGGCTTGCAGAATCACGCGATTCGCGGCCGAATAGCCCGAGATGTCGAAGCTCTGCTTGAGCCGGAAGCGTTCGCCCATGCGGGGATAGGCCGCATTGTTGACTCCGGCCTGGTGCGAAGCGGGAAAGACATAGGAATTGCGCGAGTAAGGAACCGTGAAGCGCAGCGCATGGTCGATCGCGCCCTGATCGAGCACCTCGTCGACGCGCACCAAGCCAGGCAAGATTGGCAGACCGGCCGCATCGGCCGAGGTGTCGCCGGGGGTGCGAAACGAATTCTGCGTCATATCCCAGACGGCCTCGGAGTCGGCATGCCACTGGCCGTCGCCCGTCTCCGTGGGCCGGAACGCCCTGTACAACTCGTAGGATTTGTTGTTGTTCTCGTCGTAAACGATCAGGTGCCGATCGCCGTCGTTGTCCTCGGACGGGAGCGGGTCGCCTTCAATGGGCGCTCCGGCAGGAATCGGCACGAGATCGTCGTCGCTTTCATCCGGATAGGCGTCGATGATCACGTTTACACCCGGCTGGCTTCCAGAGACGATCACGTAGGGAATGCCGATGTAGCCGCCTTCGTAGATCGTCCCGAAGTCGGGATGCAACGGAGCCGACGCGCCGATGCTATTGACCAGAGTTGCCGAGTTGGCCGCCACCGGCGCGCCGTCGACACGCTGGTTCCAGGGACTGTCGTCGGGAAATAACTGATTCCCCGCCAACGTCATCAACGCCCTATCTTCCAGGCTTTCGAGACGCAGCGAGCGCGGGCGAGTGTGTTTCGACTTGGAGCTGGCGTGCGGAGTGGACGCAGATCCTCGGCGAGCGCGAGCGCCGCCGGAGCGATGTTTTGGCATGGGTCGATCGGGCGAAATGAGTCCCTGCCCCGTTCCGCGGCGGCATCGCGAGCCGGCCCGTCAACTGACTGCGATGCGCCAACTACAGTATATCGGTCGGATGCGATCCGCCTAGAGGGAGTTCCGGAGATTGCGATTGTGCGAGTGGCTCGTGGTCAGTGGCTAGTGGCTAGAACGGACAGGGCCGCAAATGTGGCAACCTATTCTTCGGCGAGACGACCCGGTTCGCGCACGCCGGCGCCCACCTTGCCCGTCAAGGAATCTCCCAGATCTCGTCTCGCTTGCTCCGCCAGCGCTAGCAATCGCTCGACGACCGTCGGCTGCTCCGCGGCTACATCCTTGGCCTCGCTGATGTCAGCGTCGACGTCGTACAGCTCGGGCGTGGTCACTTTGCGCTGGTCGTAATTGACCGGCAGTCCGTCGCGACCGCCGCTTCTGCCGCCGAGCGTGCGATAGGCGTGCGGAAGATGCAGCTTCATGCTTCCGCTCGAGATGGCCTGTAGTTCGTTGTCCGCATAGTAAAAGTAGTAAGCCTCGTGCGGATTCTTTGCCTGGGGATCGCCCGCAATTAGCGGCCACACGTCGAGACCATCGATTTTGTGCTCGGGCAACTTGGCGCCGACAAGCCGGGCAATGGTGGGAAACAGGTCGATCGTCATGGCGGGTTGCCGGCAAACTGCGCCGGCGGGAATTTTGCCCGGCCAGCGCGCCACGAACGGCTCGCGCACGCCCCCTTCCCAGCTCGTGCCCTTGCCTTCACGCAGCGGTCCGGCCGAGCCGGCGTGATTTCCATAGTTCAGCCACGGACCGTTGTCCGACGTGAAAATCACGAGCGTGCGATCGTCCAGGCCGTTTTTCTTGATCGCGCCCAGAATCTCGCCCACCGACCAATCGATCTCCTGGATAACGTCGCCATACAGACCCTGCGACGAGGTTCCGCGGAATTTGTCGCTGACGTGCAGCGGCACGTGCGGCATGCTGTGGGCGACATACAGGAAAAAGGGCCGCGCCTTGTTGCGCTCGATGAACCCCACGGCCCGCTCGGCATACCAGGTGGTGAGTTGGGATTGTTCTTTGGCGGTCACCTCGGCAATCTTGACCCGCTCGCCTTCGATCAAAGGCAAGTCCGGATAGCCTTGCTTCTTGCGATCCGCCTTCAGGTTCGCCAGGGCCGGATGGTAGGGCCACATGTCGTTCGAGTAGGGCAATCCGAAGTACTCGTCGAAACCGTGCCGCGTGGGCAGAAACCGCGGCGCGTCGCCGAGATGCCACTTGCCGAAAATCGCAGTGGCGTAGTCGCTCTGCTTGACGAGCTCGGCGAGCGTCATTTCGTGGTCGCTGATGCCGACTTTCGACCGCGGCCCAAGCGCGCCTTTGATTCCCACGCGATTGGGATAGCAACCCGTCAAAAGCGCCGTGCGCGAGGCCGAGCAGACGGCCTGCGCCGAATAGAATCGGGTCAGGCGAATGCCTTCGGCGGCCATGCGGTCGAGGTGCGGGGTGGCGAAGCCTTTGGCTCCGAAAACGCCCACGTCGCCGTAGCCCAAGTCATCGCAGTAGATCAATACGATATTCGGCCGCGGCGCTTCGTCGGCTGCCGTCGCCGTGGTCGCGCCGAACTGAGCTATCCAAACGATCGCCAGGACGCCTGCCAGAAACTTGACACGCTGCAATTGGCCGGCTCGAATGATCCCGCCTCGAATGTCGCGCGCGCCGCTCATGGTTATGATCTTCCGGCCAGAGGGATTGAATTGAGTTTGCCTGAAGTATCTTCGGTCGGAGAATATGGCCGGTCAACCCCGCGGCGGGTGACAAAGTACGTCATGTCGGCGACCGCGATTCTGCTGGCGATGTTTTCCGCATCGGCTCGCGCGGAGGAGCGCGTCTCCGACTTGGTGCGTTGCCGAAATGGGGTTGTCGTCAGCGTCAGCCAGCCGGCCTCGCAGGCGGGGCTGCAAGCGCTCAAGCGGAATGGCTCGGCGGTGGATGCCGCCGTGGCCACGGCGTTTGCCTTGGCCGTAACCTATCCGGCGGCCGGCAATATCGGCGGCGGCGGTTACATGCTGGTCGCTCCGGCCGAAGGGGGCGGCAGCGCCGTCTTCGACTTTCGCGAAACGGCCCCCTCCGCGGCCACTGTCGACATGTTCGTCGAAGAGTCGGCGCGAACCCCACACCGCCGCGTGGGAGTTCCCGGCACGGTGCGCGGCCTGGCACTTGCGCACCAGCGTTTTGGGCGATTGCCCTGGCGCGAACTGGTCGTGCCGGCGGTCGAATTGGCGCGCGAAGGATTTGCAATCGACGCCGCCGTGGCCGCCGACTTGAACAAAGTGCTGGCGCGGTCGGGCATAGCCAGGTTTCCCGGTCTGCACCAAACCTACGCTCGTTCCGATGGTAAACCGTGGCAGGCTGGCGACCGATTGGTGCAACGCGAGCTTGCCGAGGTGTTGTCAGCCATCGCCGATCACGGGCCGGAGGCGTTTTATACCGGCCCAGTCGCCGGCCTGATCGTGGCCGAGATGCGCCGCGGCGGGGGCCTGGTTACCGGTGACGATCTTGCCGGATATCGCCCGATCGAGCGCGAACCGCTCCGCACGACCTATCGAGATTGCGAGATTCTGGCCGTGCCTCCGTCCTCCTCCGGCGGAACCACGCTTGCCCTGGCGCTTAACATGCTGGAGACGTTCGACCTTCGCTCCCAGGGGCGCTGGTCGCCCGATACGCTGCACGCCATGATCGAGAGCATGCGGCGGGCCTACCGCGAGCGGGCCTGCTACCTCGGCGATCCAAACGGGACCGAAATTCCCGCTCGTCTGCTGGACAAGCAATACGCTCGCGAATTGGCCGCCGGCATCAATCCACGCCGCGCCACGCCGAGCATCGAGCTGGCAGGCGACATACCAATCGCCGGCGAGAGCCAACAGACAACGCACTTCTCGGTGGTCGATCGGCAGGGCGCCGCGGTCAGTCTGACCTACACGCTCGAAAACGCCTTTGGCAGTCGCGTTGTCGTCGCGGGCGGAGGGTTCCTGCTCAACGACGAGATGAACGATTTCAACTGGCTGCCCGGGGTGACGGATCGAACGGGGCGAATCGGCACGCTCCCGAATCAAATCGCGGCGGGGAAACGCATGCTCAGCTCGATGTGTCCCATCGTCGTGCGTCGGGGCGGCCGGACGCTGCTGGTGACGGGCAGTCCTGGCGGGCGGACGATTATCAACACTGTGCTGTGCATGGTGTTGAACGTTGTCGACTTCGACATGGAGATTCGCCAGGCCGTCGACGCGCCCCGGCTGCACCACCAGTGGTTCCCGGACCAGGTTCGGCTCGAGCCGGCGCTGGCCCAGGACTTTGCCGGCGCCGTGGAGCAACTGCGCCAGCGTGGCCACTCGATCGCCGACAAAATCGAGCCGCAAGGAGATGCCCATAGTATCTGGATCGATCCACGCACGGGTGAGCTGGTTGGCGCCGCCGATCGTCGCGAGAGCGGCAGTGCTGCCGGCTATTGACGGCGACCTTCCGAGCGATGGTCGATATTGGGATGTTGATTCAATTCGATCCAGGATGAATTCCCTGCGACCAACGGGTTTCTGCTCCCGATAGCTCGACACCCAATTTGTTGCGGGGAAAAAATGGCACGCCAAGTGCTGTAAGGCTTATAAGACTTATGCACCCAACGGGGGCCCGGTGGACCAGCCGCCCAAGCCCGTTCGAGGTTTCCATTTCCAGCCGCATGGGCGGCCAGTTCCAACAGCGAAAGAGGTTACTCAATGGGTACCATCCTGCTGATAGTCTTGATTCTCATTTTGTTGGGTGCCGTGCCCAGTTGGCCGCACAGCCGTAATTGGGGCTATGGCCCTAGCGGCGGCATCGGCCTGATCCTGATCATCGTCCTGATCTTGGTGTTGATGGGTCGACTCTAACCCCCTCGCTTGCCAGGGAAAGCGTTTTAATGGGAGCGGTACACCGAATGCACTCCGGACGCCTTCGTGTTCTTGCAGGCTGCGCTGGCGAAGTTCCTCGCCGAAGCAGACGCGAAGGAGCGTTGCCTTCGGGCCCTCCACAAATCACCAGCCTTACCCCGCATCAGCCCGACTTGGCTAACGCCGTCTGGGCGCTTTGTTCGGCGGTGGGTCCACCGGGCGCGGCTTCGCGATTGGTCCGATTCAAATTCCCCGCCGCGGTCAGCAGGCGCAGCTGCTCCATCGCCTGGCCGAGGGTCGTTACGATTTGATCGGCGCCGGCTTGCTGAAGTTTCTTTTGCTGCCGGGAAAGGTCGCCCGCCTCGTTCCACAGTCCTGCCACGATCTTGTGGTTGGGAAAACGGGGGCGCAGCTTCTTGCAGAGATAGCGTGCGTGCAACAGGGCCGACGGCGGAACGGCCGAAATGCAGATCGCGTCGAAATCCTGGCTATTGGCGAATTCGACGCGCTCGTTGACCAGAGCCGCAGCGGGCACAAGCTCGGCGACGTGGCCCAGGCCGCGCCAAAGCCGGCAAACCATCTGGGCCGCGATCTCGTCGGCCTCATCGTGGGCGGGCAGGCACAGGATTCGATAGACGGGCGGCGCCACCGCCTGCTCGCCGTCGACCGGCGGATCGGACGCGGCAGGCACGTCGGGCAGATCATCGGCCAGTTCGCGCAGCGAATGCATCATGAACGTATGCACTTCGGGCTCCAAAGCATTGTCGTGACGGTCTTGCTCGACAAGTTGCAACGTGGCCAGAAGAACTTCGTCCCCGACGGCGATCGGGTCGTGGGTCTTCTGGTAATCCTCGACGACGTTGCTGGCCTCGTCGAAATCGAAGGCCAACAGGCGTTGGTACACCTTGTGGCCCGGCGGCAGGGCCGGCTGGTCGCTTAGCAAGATGTTCAGAAAGTTCAGTTGCGGCACATAGCGGCCCCATGCCGTGAGACACACCGTTAGCGGCGTCGCTAGAACCAGGCCCACTCCGCCCCACAGCCAGGTCCAGAAAAAGGCCGACAGAATAATGCCGATGCTCGACAGTCCGGTCGATGCACCGTACAGCCAGGGTTCGAGCACGTTGTTGGCGATCAATTCCAGGACGATGTACATGCCGGCGATGGCGATGCTCGTGCCCCAATTGTCGAAGACCACGAGCGACAGGGCGGTTGGAAGGAGCGCCGCCATCCACGCCCCGACGAACGGTACAAACCGCGCGACGAAAGCCAGCAATCCCCACAGCGCGGCATTCGGCATCTGCAATGCCAGCAAGCCGACCGTCACCGCGGCGCCGAACAGGGCATTGATCAAAACCTGCATCCGCAGGTACCGGCTGACGCGGTGCGACGCATCGTCCAGCAAGCGCGTGGTTTCGCGGAGGTTTTTCTCTCCCAGCAACACGATCGTACGGTTCCGCAGATCCTCGCGCTCGATCAGGATGAACACGACGAAGATCGTGACGATACCGGCCGTGGCCAAGGGACTGAGAATTGGCCCCAGCCAGTCGCGAATGATGGCCAGCGGCGAGGAGGCGGAATCGACGATCCGAACCGGCACGACGCGCTCGGTGCTCGCCGCTGACTTGCCTTTGTCGGCCGATAACGGAGCAGCAGCCGTGTCGTCAGTAAAAACCTGGTCCGTGAACTCGTCGAACGACGCGGCCAAACGGCCCAGAAACGGCTCGGTCGCGGTCCGCACCTGACGAACCTTCTCCCGAAAGCGACTCTCATATTCTGGCAACTCGTAGGTGACTTGCACGAGCTGCGCCGAGAAAACCACGATCATCGTGGCCAGCCCCGCGAACGCCACGGCGACGACCGCCACCACGGCCGGAATTCGCGGCAATCCCCAGTGTTCCAATCGAGATACCAGCGGCGAGAGCAAAAAGCTGAATAGGATCGCCAACGCCAACGGCAGCAACATGGCCTGGGCCAGATACAACGTCACGATGACCAACGCGAACGTCACCAGCGTCAACAAGCGCGACAGGGCGACGTGGGCCGGAAGCGATGGCATGCTCGAATCCAATCGAAAGAGTCGCGATGCAAGACCGGGCCGATATCACTCACAAGACGCGCTGCGCCCGATCCGCAAGGCCCAAGTCACCGGACGGGCCAGCCGTGCATTCTACATCACCCCCCGGGAGCCAGTGGCGCCTCGGAAGAACTTCCCAAGCAGTAATCTGCGCGGGCGGACGAACGGATGACTCCACTCTGCATTGCTCCGAGGCCTCGGTCCCCTTTTCACCAGGGCTTCAATTTCCAGCCCAACACAAAGCCAATGCCAAGGCACCACAGGGCGCACACCTCGGGCCGCTCCTGGGCGTAGTCCTTGCAGTACCGCACCAGATCGTCAACCGGACGCTTCTGCTCGGAACGAACGGCAGTTTTCGGAAGCGGGCCCTTACGCGTTTGAGTACCGACCATGAGTGATGACTCCCTAAGGACGTTTTCTTGCAGTTGACGGAGTTAATCTGTCGTTACGATGTCTGGTCCGATCGGGGAGCGCTTGGCGAACGAACCAATAGTCCCTTAATGCGGTCAAAATTCTGCCCGAATTCTTCCTTGGAGCGAGCGAATATGGGGGGCCGGTTTTGCCAGCGTCGCCGCAGCCCCCACAGCAGGCCGCCGGCGATCGCAAGCCCCAGCACGGTCGCGGCCAGGAAACCGGCATAGTGCGGCCAGCCGGCCAGTTCCACCAGCAGGTGAGCCACGGTCATTAACCCCACGATCACCGAACCCAACACCAGTCCCACGACCACGGTAATCACGGCCACCGGCCACAACAGCTCGCGCAGTGCAGCGCGTGCGTCGATTGCAAACAGTTGGGCCTGCAATTCGCTGAGCACGGCGATGTCGTGTACCAGGCCGCGCATGCCGTGTTCCGGCGCCTCAAGGCCATTGTTCGCTGTGGAAGTTCGCTCGTTCATCGACGTTTGATGAGCCATCCGAGGGTGGCTCCTCCGCACAAGGCCAACATCAGACTCGTTCCGGGATGGGCGACCACCCAACCGCGGCCACCCGAGCGGCAAGCGGAAATCGCGTCGCGCGTTTTCTCGGCGACTGCCGATCCGGCGCTTTCCGCGGCCGAGGGGCCTACTTGCGGCGCTTCTTGCGGCCGCGTGGTCGGTGCAGATACTCGTTCAATCATGGCAATGCCGCGGATGAGTTTCTGTTGGACGTCAATTTCTTAGAGCAGGATGGTTCTACGGTTGATGCGATGCCGAGGATGGCGTTTCCACCGGCGAGTAAAGTTTGGCCTCCGCCGGAGGTCCGCCGCGCTGCTGCCACAATCGGATGGCTTCGCGCGCCACCAAGGGCACGCCGTTGCGAATTACCAAACGAGCCGCCGTGCTCAGCAGTTGATCAACCAGCGAAGCCTGGCGGACCGGTTCAACCTTGCCGCCGCCAAGCGAACGGTCCGCTGCGTATTGTCCCACCGCTGCGCGCCTGCGCTTGGTGGGCACCACCAAGTAGCCGATCGCCGCAGCCGCCGCCAGCGACAACTTTGGATATTTGCGCACATGGTACCGCCAATCCGCCATTTCGCGGGCACGATTGAACACTTCCGCGGTGTTCGCGTCCACGTCGCGACGCACCTCGGCCATGGCCCTGCGTATTTCCTCGGCTTGATGGTCTTGATCCATTGCTTAGCGTGGCTCCCCTACCCCGCTGATCCGCCGCCGCAGCGGCTGCCTCGGCAGCTTAGCGATTTCGCAAAATGAGACCGAGGACGGCGCCGACGACGACTCCCAAGCCAAACGCGACCGCGACAGATTCGGCCGGCCGCTGCTGCACCATATTCTCGGCTTGTTCATAACCTTTGCGCAGTGACTCCCCTACGTAGTCCTTCGCGCGTTCCATTTCGTCGGCAGCCTCTTCGCTGTACTCGCGGGCGGTTTCGGCGGCGCGAGATGTCGCGGCGGCACCGGCCTCGACCGCCTGAGCGAGAAATCGCTCGATCTTGTCGCGGGCTTCGCCGGTCTTGCGCTGGATGGCTCCGACGAGTTGATCGGCCTTGCCCTTGAGCATCTCCAGGTCGTCGTCGGTGAGTTGGCCCCACTTCTCAAGGACCCTACCTTTGATCTCGTTCCAATTTCCTTCCAACGCCTGCTGGCTCAACATGATGTTGGCTCCTTGTACCGTGTGGTCCGCTGGCGAACACGACCGGCGCGCGCGGGTCGTGCCCTGGTGCTACGACGAGGCCAGCTTGAAAGCAAATGGCGTGCCCCTAACGTCCTCGCTCTGGAACCGGCTCCACCGGACGCTCCAATATCGTACCGCGCAACGTGCGCGCCGGATTTAACGAGTGGGACGGTTATCCCGATCCCCGGCCACAAAGCATTGCGACGTGTCGAGATGCGCGCTACCCGTCTGAGCGACTCGGTCTCGAAATGCCTTAGAAAATCGCGGGATTCCCGGGCCACGCGCCCGACGAGGCAAGGCTCATTGTCCATCACTCGCCGGAAGCCTCTACAATTCGCACAGTGTGCGTGCGCTTCAAATCCGGCCACCGTGAACGGGTCGCATCGATGAAGGGGCGACCGAGACCACCCGGTCAATCCGACCTGGGGGTTCCAGTCACTTCGCTCGTCGGGGCGCTCGGGTGCCTTTGATCTCGCGGACGAGTTCGGCCAACTCTTCCAGCTCGCCGCTGTTGAAGTCGAGCGGAACTTGAACGACTTGCATGGCCGACGGCTTTTTCATCGTGATGGTACTCTCCAGCGACGGAGTGCCGAACACGGTGAATTCGCGCTGCGTGACCTGGTCGACGCCGATGATGATGTCGGCCTCGGCCAACAGGGCCCGAGAGTCTTCGGTCAGCTTCGCTCCGAGCGATTCGATGGGCAGGACCTTCATAACCGCCTCGCCTGAATTGAAAATCGCGATATGTAATGCCCAGCAGCCCGTTGAAAAATGCCATCGTCGCATTTTTCAACCTCGCCAAGTGCGGAGCTAAGCTCCGCACGGCTCGCAAAATAACGACTTGCGTCGCTATTTTGTCATCGCATCCATGCGATGTCGCAGCCTGTTGAGTTGATCAACAGGCTGCTAGACCTGATTGGTCAGCCTACCACGTCGCCGCGATTTTTCAATCGTCGGTCGAGTCGACCTGCGAGGCTCGCAGATCAACCCCAGAGCCAGCCGAGGACCATCAGTAGGCATAGAACCACCCCCAGAACTATCCACCACGGTTTGCGGCCGGCCGGGGCGTCCTCGGCCGAGATATACTGATCGCAATAGGGGCAGCGCTGGGCGTCTTCGTGAATCTCGCGCCTGCAATAAGGACACGGCGCCGTCGGCTCATCTTCGTCCGCGTCGTCGTCGAAATCCTCGTCTTCCTTATCGAAATCGTCCTCGTCGAAATCTTCCATGTCGGCTTGGGCCTGGAGCGAGACGTTTCGAAGTCTATTTATCTATATATAGGACTACTCGCGATTTGTCCGCGCGCCGTTACGCGCCTTCCAGGATTCGGGCGAGCAGAGAGACGTCCACAGTCTGGCCGGCGGACATCTCGGACGACGATCTACTCGCTCGCTTGCTGGCCCTGAACCTGGAGCGGTCCAAGAAGGCTTAATCCAGTAGGTCATGCCTTGGCATGACGGTTGAAGTCGGCGGGGGTACTGGGACATCCAGCACTTCTCATTCTCGACTCAGTTCTTCAATTGCCAGTAGCCGGCCGCCGTGGCCGAATCGAAGATCGTCATGCCAAGGCATGACCTACTGGACCGACTACGCTTATTTGTCTGGTGCCACTGGCTCCGCCAGACCCTCGCCCAGGTCGGCGCCGGCTTTGCTGAAAAGCGTCCCAATGGCAGTGGTCCACCTCTCTACGCCGGTACGACGAGGAACCGCTAATGGACGCGAATGAACGCTAATCAAGAAACCAGGGAATGTATTCGCGACTATTCGCGTGTATTCGCGGTCCACAATTCGAAAAGTAACTCGTGGCGATTACTCTCGCTCGCGCGTCGGGTTGGTTTGCCGATGGCGCTTGCACGGGGAATACGTCCGTGCCAGGGCGACAAATTAGCGTAGTCGGTCCACTACTTTACTGGGGCTCGAAAGAGACAATGTGCCGCTAGTTCCCCAGGGGCGCTGCCCCTGGCTTTTGCAAAGCGCCGCGTCGCGGCTGACGTCGCAGCGGAGCCGGTCCATTGCTGCTGGGCCAAAGGCCCAACCCGCGATAGCCCAGGGCCAGCAGCGGCACCCATTTTTCAACGGGCTTCAGTTAACTCAATGCCTTGGCGATTTTCGCTCGGCGAGTTTTGCGACGGGCTTTTCGTTTGGCGACCCGCTTCTTGACGTTCTCGACCACTTCTTCCAGAAACTGCACGATCGGTCCCTTCTTGGCTTTCGCCGTCGACTTCTTGGTCCCCTTCGTCTTCTTCTTGACGGCCTTCTTGGTCGTCTTTACGGCCTTCTTTTTTGCCGCCTTCTTCTTAGCCATGAGGTCCTCCTTGGACTGAGAGAATACCGCCATTCGCGCTAAAAAGCGCGAGTGGATTCGTGAATCACGATCCGATCTTACAAAGGCTGCCGACGGAACACCAGGGCACGCGCGCATTGGTCGCGCCGCGAGCGGCGCTCAGCGCCTGCGGCCGGGCGCGCACTCGGCTTGTGCGCTGGCCGGATTGTCCGGCCATGAGTGCTTGGGATAGCGCCGCTTGAGGTCTTTGCGGACTTGTTCGTACGTGTTGGCCCAGAAGCTGGCCAGGTCGTCGGTCACCTGCTGCGGCCGCATGTTGGGTGCGAGCAAGTGCAGCACGAGGCGAACGCGACCGCCGGCGATGCGCGGCGTCTCGGCCAGGCCGTACAATTCCTGAATCCGCACGGCCAGCGCGGGCGGCTTGCCGACCGTGTAATCGACCGCGATCTGGCTGCCGCTGGGCACGCGAATGCGCAACGGCGCCTCGCGGTCCAGCGTCGCCAATTGCCGCGAACTGAGTCGCCCTTGCAACAGCGGCAACACGGCTTTGCGTCGCAAGTCCTCGAAGGAAACGCAGCCCTGGCACAGTTCCGGCAGAAGCCGATTGGGGTCGTCCTCGGCTAGCGGCGGCCAATCCAGCTCAGGCATGTGCCGCCGCAGGAGATCGACGCGCGCGACGAAGCGTTGCGCCTCGTCGTCGAACCATTGCGATGGCTGCAGCCGCGCGGCCGCTTCGCGTGCCAGGATCTCGGCGGCATCGGCGCCTGGCGGCATTCCAATCGGCGCTTCGTCGATCACCAGGTCTTCGAACCGAGTGCGGCGAACGGCCAACACGCGCTCACGCTCGGGATCGAACTCCAGATCGACCGCAAGGTGCAACTGGTCGGACGGTAGCCACTCGCGCTCCACCGCCGAGGCCTGCCGCACGAGGGCCTCGGACTGGCCGATCTCTTGCATTTCGACGCACACGAACAATTCGGATTCGACCACGGCGCTCTCGGGCGCCAGGCACACGCCGCGTCCGCCGACCATCACGGCCCGGCGGCTTCCGGCCGCGCGACGTCGCGCCAGGCGATCGGGGTACGCGGTGAACAGTGCTCGTCGCACGGCCTCGGCCGCTGATATTGAAATCGCTGGCCCCTTGCCGCCAAGTTCCCGCTTGTCGCCAGGTTCCCCCTTGTCGGCAGGCTCGTGGTCCAGCAGCCGCAGCAGTTGATCTCGGGCTCGCAAGATAAATCGCGCGGCATTTCGGTTCAATTGGCCGCCAGCCTGACTTTGCGCACCGCCGCGTTCGAATTCTTCGACAATCGCCATGCGATCGAGCACATCCGAGGCCGACCAATGCTCAAGCGGTTGTTGCCGTCGTTCCGCCTGGCGCAAGGGGTCGCGTTCCGAGAGCATGGCGGCAACGAGCGCCGCTTCGTTCGAATGTCCCGCCGCATGGCCGACTAGCAGCAAGCGCGCGATGCGCGGATGCACGGGAAGTCGCACCATCCGGCGGCCCAATGGCGTCAGCCCGGCGTCGTCGGTCGCACCGAGTCGTCGCAATAGCACCAGGGCGCGGCGGAGCGACTCGTCCGGCGGGGGCTCAAACCAGGCGAACTTGGCCGGGTCGGCTTCGCCCCAGTGTAAAAGCTCCAGCACGGGACCGGCCAAATCCACGCGGAGCACTTCGGGAATCTCGAAGTCCGACATTCCCTGCTGTTCGCGCTCGGTCCACAATCGCAGACAAATGCCGGGGCCAGTCCGTCCTGCCCGACCGGCGCGCTGGTCGGCGGCGGCCCGCGAGATGCGACACAATTCCAAATGATTGATCCCCAGCGCCGGATCGAATTGTTGCCGCCGGGCCAGTCCGCTGTCGACGACCGCCGTAACACCCTCGATCGTGATCGAGGTCTCGGCCACGTTGGTCGCCAGCACGATCTTGCGCTGCACGCTTGGTTGCAGCGCGGCCTGCTGCTCGGCCAACGGAAGCTCCCCGTGCAACGACATTACCGAAAAAGCGGCAGCCTGCGCCAGCGATTCGAGTTGCCGCTGGGCGCGCCAAATCTCGCGCTGACCGGGAAGAAATACCAGCACGTGTCCGACGGTTTGCTCGAGCGCCTCGCCCACGGACCGCGCGACCACGGCCTCCAGCGGTTCGCTGCGGGCATGTCGCAGATAGCGGACATCCACCGGAAACATGCGGCCTTCGGCTTCCACCTGCGGACAGTCTCCCAAGAATCGCGACACGGGGCCGGCCGCCAGAGTGGCGGACATGACGACAACGCGCAACTCGGGCCGCAACTCGAGCTGCGCGCGGCGAATCATCGCCAGGGCCAAATCCAGGTTCAGACTACGCTCGTGAAATTCGTCGAACACAACGCAGCCGACGTCCTCCAGAAATGGATCATCTTGCAGCCGTCGGAGCAACATGCCGTCGGTCATCACCAAGATCCGCGTACGCGGACCGGCTCGCCGCTCGAAGCGAATCTGGTAGCCGACCTCCTGACCCAACGCGACGCCACGCTCCTGGGCGATTCGCTCCGCCGCCGCGCGGGCCGCCAATCGCCGGGGTTGAAGCAGCAAGAGATTTTTCTGACCGGCCAGCCGGGCGTCGAGCAGAGCCGGCGCGACGCGCGTGGTTTTTCCGGCCCCGGGCGGAGCGCGCAACACCAGGCAGTTAGCGCCGGTGAGCTTCGCCACCAACTCAGGCAGAAGAGCGTCGATCGGCAACGGCGCAAGACTCAACGTCAAAATCCTCAGGGAGGAAAAGCCAATAGATCGTTCGCCGCTCGAGCGACCCAGAAAGCGGCAGGCGGGATTCTACTGCGCCCAGAGAATGGGGCGAGACGTCTGACGCGGCCAAACCTGATGCGGCGACCGGTGCGGAAAGAGAACTCGGCCGGCCCGGAACAAGGAATTGCCCAGGTTGGCAGCAGGGGTTGCTAGCGCAATGGGCTCAAGGCCCAAGCAGAAGCACCACTCCCAGCACGATCCCCATGCCAGCCACGGCGATCCCGGCGATCAATAAAGTGGCGATTCTATCGGACTTTTGCTGCTCCTTGGCGTGTTGATCCATCGGAAACGTTCCTCCCTTGGGACATGTTTCACAGTGACTTAGAGACTCAAGGCATGTCCTGTGCCAATTGGGAGCGTCCCCCCGTCGTGTCCGGCAATAAGAAGAGGGCTGGAGCGACTTCAGCCCAACGGCTTGCGACGCGAGATTGCAGTCCGTTGAAAAATGCACTCGTGGCATTGTTTCAACCTCGCCAAGTGCGGAGCCAAGCTCCGCACGGCTCGCAAAATAACGACTTGCGTCGCTATTTTGTCATCGCATCCATGCGATGTCGCAGCCAGTTGAGTAAATCAACAGGCTGCTAGGGCATTCGCGGAACGCGTGAAACTACGCGGCGAGCGTTCGCTTGTCGTGGTAGACAGTGGACTGCAACAGCAGGCAGCCCTGGGAGATCTTGGCTTCGCCGGGGTTTCCGACCGCCGCCGTGGGACAGGCGATGGTGCCGTGCAGCCCGTGCCACAGTTGCTTGAGGGCAAACGGTATCGAGCTGGAGCTCAAATTGCCGACTCGGCTCGTAAGGCCGTTGGCCGTTTCGGCGCGGATTCCAATGTCTTCCAGCTTCATGGCGGTCAGCCGAACGATCGCGGCGCCGGCCTGATGAGGCACGACGCGCGCCACGTCTTGGGCTCGAAGATGAACGGCGGACAGCGACTTTGCCAGGGCATCGGACATGGCCCGGGGCGCTGCGTCGGCGATTCCCATGCCGTCGAGTGAGAACACCAGTCGCCGCGGAATTCGCATCTGGCCGCCGTCTTGTGTCGGCGACAAGACGTTGTCTCGAACGTGAAATTGAAAGAACACGCCGCTGGCCGGCTGCTTCTCGGCGCTGGCCGTGAGCAACTCGAAGTGCGTGGGGAAACGGCGGCTGTCCGTGCGGGCAATCAGTGTAGCGGTCGCTATGTCGCCGAACAGCGGACCCGTCTGCTTGCACTCGTAATCCGTGATGCGGCTGATGCGGCCGGCCGTGATCACGAGCGCGAATTGATCCGGTTCCAGATGTAAGCTCGGAAGGGTGTGCCGCAGCAGGATCGACATCGCCTTGGCATAACCGGCGCAAAACCAATTGATGCCAATGACCGGGCCTCGAGAAAGTCCCAATCGCTGGGCGAATCGCTCGGCCGCGCGTTGCACGCTCTCGTCGCTCGCGCGCGGGTCGCCCTGGTGCTTTCGCGCCACGGAAACGGGCACGAACGCGGGGGAGACGAAAACGACCGCCGAGCAGTTCTGCAGGTCGCAGCCCGTCTCGCGTTGCAGGTTGTTCGTGGCCCGCACGGCCATCGTGACCTCGTCTTCCAACGAGACGGGCCGCAACTCGGTGCCCGTGTGCTGCACGAACTTGCGGGCGATCGTGGCGCCAAACCAATCGTTTCCCAGGAGCCATGCGGGCTCATGGGTGGCGATGGCTGAAATGCCGAAACTTGTGGAAGCGTTTGCGCTCACGGCTCGATCGCCCCCCGTGTTCTACCAATGGCCGCGGTGCAAAGGCTCTGCTACCGCTCGTCAATCGATCGACGCAGCCTGTGCTAGCGGCAAATCCACTATTGGTGTAATCGGAAGATTTAGCCGGACCGCTAGAGTCAAAAGGCCAGCAAATCCGCAGTTCTTGGCCGCTGGGGGCGAAGAAAAATCGCCGGTGGGTAGGACACGGTGGCGGGAAATGGGCCGCAGGCCGGCGGTTTGGCGAGTTAGCCCCATTGCGAGAGTCTGGTTAGGCGCAGAAGCGACGCACGGTTTACCAGTGTGATAGAACGCCTTCCCAACCGGAGCTGCCTTTGATGCCCTTGTCGACCGCGCTGAAGCCGATGCCATAGGTGCTGGCGGCCTTCGCGGTTCCCGGGTCCCACCAGGGATCGATGATTTGAATGTTCTCGTATTCGTCGTCGTAGCCGACCAGGACGATGGTGTGAATTCCCTGCTGGCGGGTGTAGTGAAAGAGAATCGGTCCATGATTGGCGAGCATGTCTCGCACGTATTCGTACTTCGTCGAATCGCGTCCAGAGTGGCCATACATGTCGTAGGCGTAGCAGGCGTTTCCCCAGTATTTTCGCAACAGACCATTCTGATTGCAGGTATCCCAGGCCGTTTCGCCGATTTCGAACTTCAAAAGATTTTCGATTCCCGCCTGATCCTTCTGAGCCCACTGGAACATCATGCGGTACCCGGCGCGCCAGCAAGTGGCAGAATCGTCCTGCGGGATCGGCACCATGGTTTTCATCGGAACCTTGACCATAGCCATCGGCAATCTCCGGTCTATTTGTAGTGAAAAATGTATCGAGCCATTGTAGCAATCTCGTTCAGCCAAATTACCCGATCTCTCGCCGATTTCATCTCCCGCTGGAATTGACTCCGGTCGCCATCGAACGACACGCCGATTCCAGCGAGCCCCGGCACATCGCGGCCGGGCGCATTCCCTTCTCCCGCATGGAAATGGTTCCCCCGGTAGCACTCGAACCTGCGGCAAAGCGGTTCACGGAACGGACCGAAGGACTGCCGAAAAACCTGAAATCGCCGAGGTGTGATCCGATTGTTTTCGACGCGTGAATCCGGCTGTCTACCGGCGCGGAGAGGCGAAATTCCGCTAAAGCGGCGGGTTTCGAGATTGCCCGCTGGAGGGCAACGATCGGCCCCTTGGCCTGGCTGCCGAAGAATGCCTTTTTTAAGAAAGAAATCCGATTCTTTTGGGCCTTTTCGTCGGGGATTATTCGCAGGGAATATTTCCGCGCCCCGCCTTCAAAAGTTGAGCTACAGTAACAATAGACGTTTCACATCTCGCCCGACGTTTCACTGCCCATCAGGTCACTGGCCGTCTGGCTCAGGTTCAAAAGGGGATTCTCCAATGATGCACATCGCCAAGAAAATGCGCCGATTCCTCGTGTCTGAAGACGGCCCGACCGCAGTCGAATACGCGGTCATGTTGGCACTGATTATCATCGTGTGCCTGGTCGCCATTCAGGCGATCGGTACAAACGCGAGCACCACGTTCACCAACGTTGGCAACTCGCTCGCCAGCTAATTGAACGCCGCTACTCAATTTGGCCCGTCGGTCGTCCTCCTCGACCGCACGGGCCTTTTTTGTTGACTCACCGAGTTGTTCCAGGAAGCGTTGTTGACGGCGGTTCAAAGCGGCGGCGCCGGGTGGGCAAATCGGCCGGGTTTTCCAGGGCTTTTTCGAGTGGCACGGCGGCACGCTGACGAGGACGAAGGACGCCAGTCGCCAGGATGGCCGACGCCTCGCGGAGGCGCTCGTCGGGCGATAGGCGCGTAGTATCAGCGCGATCGAACATGGGGGATTGCTCCCAAAGTGGACGTCGCACGCGCGGCCGCGGGCGAGGTGTGCGGGAAGATGAAACCGTGGCCCTATGCCGTTAACCTACCGGACGTGCGTTCGAGTTGTCGGAAAAAGACTGGCCCGCACTGAGTGCCCAGAGCACACCAGTGGCTACGTCACCAACGATCGTCGCGGCGAGTGTACGATGTTTTGTATTCCGAGGTGGCGATCTCGGACCATCGTTTCGGGAAATCGAGCAGCGGGAATAGCGGCAGGGAGATGCGGCGAGAAAGGAACCATTTTCGGGACGGAGTTCAAATCCAGTCACCTCGCTCAGTGGTCTGTACTCGCAGATCGATAGCTGTGAGGCTGCGTCAGTATCATCCCCCTACGCTCCGATTGTTATCAAGCCTTGTTCCTGCAATGATCTTGGTTCGCACCTTAGGTGGCTCAAAGTCATAGGTGGACATGTTGCGAAGGCGAGGACACTTCATGAAGCCCGCAGCGCTCGCCCTCAGGCTGGCCCTCACCTGCACCACCTGTGCCGGCCTGCTTGCGGC